>DAHVQK010000071.1 GCA_027317845.1 Gammaproteobacteria bacterium | reverse complement strand
TCGTGTCGGCGCGGGAAATCATCGCGTAGACCCGCGGGTCTTCGGCCGGGAGCCCGCCGAGATCATGGCGCGTGCCGCGAAAGCGATTGACGAGATCGAACCCCTTGCGCAGGGCCGTCAGCATGCCGAGCGCCAGCAGGTCCACCTTGAGCAGCCCGAGCGCATCGAGATCATCCTTGTCCCATTGCACCACCGTGCGCCCCTCCATCGCCGCATTCTCGATGGGCACCAGCTCATCGAGCCGACCCGCGGAGATCACGAAGCCGCCGACGTGCTGGGACAGGTGCCGGGGAAAGCCTGGAAAGACGATGAGCTCGCGCGCCAGAGGCAGGAGGCGCGCGAGCACCGGGTTGTCAGGATCGAAGCCCGCCTCGCGCAGCCGCCGCGTGAGCACCTCGCCCCCGTCCCACCATTGCATCACTCCCGCGAGCCGCGCGCACTCATCGGGAGCCATCCCGAAGGCCTTGCCGAGGTCGCGCAGGGCGCTGCGGGGCCGGTACATGATCACCGTCGCGGCGATGGCCGTGCGCTCACGGCCATATCTGTCGTAAACATACTGGATGACTTCCTCGCGCCGCTCGTGCTCGAAGTCGATGTCGATGTCGGGCGGTTCGTTACGCTCCTTGGAGATGAAACGCTCGAACACCAATTGAGCCCCGCGTTGCGGATCGACCGCGGTCACCCCCAGGCAATAGCACACGCGCGAGTTGGCGGCCGAGCCCCTGCCCTGGCAGAGGATGCCGCGGCTGCGCGCGAAGGCGACGATGTCGTGGACGGTGAGGAAATACGGCTCGTAGCGCAGCTCCGCGATCAGGGCGAGCTCGTGCTCGAGGGCGTCGCGCTCACCCTCGGGCATGCCCTGTGGCCAGCGGCGGCGGATGCCCTCCTCCGTGAGCTTGCGCAGGTGGCTGGCCGGGGTCTGCCCCGGCGGCACCAGCTCGCGCGGATACTCGTACCGCAGCTCATCCAGCGAGAAAGCGCACCGCTGCGCGATACGCACCGTCTCCTCCAACAACTCACGAGGATAGAGCCTGGCGAGCCGCTCGCGCTCGCGCAGATGACGTTCGCCGTTTGGATAAAGATTTTCACCCGCCTCCGCAACAGGTGCGTTGAGCCGGATGGCGGTCAGCGCATCCTGCATTCTGTGGCGCGAGCGCACGTGCATGTGGACATCGCCGCTTGCGACGAGCCGCAAGCCTGTCTCGCGGCCGATACGCCGCAAGGCCTGGAGATGCTCGCGATCGGCCCCGCCGCGCAGCAGCTCCACCGCGATCGAGACCTCACCCGGGAAGCGCTCCGCAAGCCAGTGCGCCTGCGGGTCGCACGGCCGCTTTCCGGGCAGCCACAGGATGAGGCAGTGCTCGAGGATCGCCAGATCGGCCCGTGTCAGGTGATAGCCGCCTTTGACCGCGGCGCGGCGTCCTTGGGTGATGAGCCGGCAGAGCCGGCCATAGCCGTGGCGGTCAATGGCGAGTGCCACCAGCGCGAGACCGCAGGCAAGACGCAGCTCCGAGCCGATGATGAGCTTCAGCCCCCGTTCCTTCGCCGCGACATGGGCGCGTACGACACCGCTCAAGGAACACTCGTCGGTGAGCGCGAGCGCCGTGTAGCCGAGCTCCGCGGCCTGCTCGATGAGCTCCTTCGGATGAGAGGCGCCGCGCAGGAAGGTGAAGTTGCTGAGGCAATGCAGCTCGGCGTATTCCATCATTACCCAAACACACCGTGCAGGAACCAGCGGTGAGGCGGATGGCGCTCGCGGAAGAGCCACAGCCTGCGGCCGTGAGTGTCGAGCGCGATGTAATAATCGCGCGCGACCTCCGCCCCATCCCACCACCCCGTCTCGATCCGCTCCGGCTCGCCCAGCAGACGCAGTCCGCCGCGGTATCTCGGCAGGCCGTCGCGCTCGGTGAGCCGCCGCGGCAAGGGCAGCAGCCAGAGAGGGCGGCGGGGACGAGCCGCATTGCGAGGAGCGCCCGGGCGGGACGCGGGGGACCCAAGCCCCCCTTCCAGAGGCCGGCAGTGCGCCACCTCAGAGCACGCCCCGGGCTCTCTGACACACCAGGCGGCTTCCGGCCGATGATCCTCGAGGACCGCCAGGCCCTTGACCACATCCGATCCCAGGCGGGCGCGCAGCCGCTCGATGAGGCGTGGGGAGTGCGCCTCGGACAAGCCCCCGTGCTCGCCCGGTTGCCAGAGCCCCGCGGATGACGGCACCCGCGGCACCGGGAGCCCAGAGCGCAGCTCGCAGGCGCGCACCGGCTCGGGCAGGGCGAGCGTGCCCAACCGCTCGCCGATCAGCTCCGCGAGCCGTCGCGCATCGGCAAGCGGCGCGGCGAGCCGCAGCGCGCACCGGCTCGGCGGGCAGCCGCGATGCCACAGGCGGCACTCCAACTCCAACACTCCGCACTGACGGGACTCGAGGAACTGCTCGAGCGCCGTAAGAAGCGGACCGAGTGCCTCGAGCAGCGCCGCATGGTTTTCCAGCTCACAGGGCAACTCGCGGCGGCGGCGAAAGCGCGTACGAACCTCGAACCGCTCCCGCGGATCGCTCACACGCCCCGTCAGGCGATCGAGCTCACCGAGCTGCGCGGCTCCGAATCGCTGCGCAAAACCCGCGCGGGGCAGACGCAGCGCCTGGCCGATGGTACGCACGCCGATGGATGCCAGACGCTCGAGGAGCTTTTGCGGCCAACGCAGCGCCGCGAGCGGCAGGGGCGAGAGCTGTCCGATGAGCTGCGCCGGATCCAACACGAGGAGGGACCTGTCGGCGCGCGCGGCGGTCAATGCGGCGAGCGGCGTCGGCGCGAGCGCCAGAGTGCCCCGCAGTCCGCAGCGCGCGCACTCGCGAGCCATCTCGCGCCTGATGCCATCCACTCCCCCGAACAGATGCAGGCTCCCCTTGACCTCGAGCAGCAGACCATCGGGTGGCTCCAGGCTGAGGCGCGGCGTGAACCGCTGCGCGAGCGTGGCGAGGTGTCTGAGCGCTGGTGGAGAATCGGGCCCGGTCTGCTTCGCGCCGGCCGCCACCTGCACGCCGAGCCACAGCTCGGCGGGCGCCGCGGCCGGTGAAGCGGACGGCGGCGCAATGCCCTTGAGCGGGGCCGCCGGCGGGGTGCGTGTGGGCAGCGGTGGCGCGAACAGATCCGCGCTTCGGCGTACTCTCATGGGTGCCCCGCGAGAGCGGCCTGCGAGGCCCACTTGAGCTCGATCGCCCCTCGTGCGCCACCCTGGCTCTTCAGAAGCCTGACCCGCGCCCCACCGGCGAGCGGCTCGACGGTAACCCGCAGCACCGCGGGGGAGGCTTCCCGAGCCGCCCAAGATGGCCGGAACAACACCCCGAGCGTGCCACCGCGCTGCGCGGCCAGATGCAGGCGGCGGATCTGCCGGGGCGGAGGCTGCCGTGCCCAGGCGAAAGCGATGTCGCACGCACCGGAGCCAAGCGCCTGCTCGAAGGCCCACAATTCCTTGTGGTTCGAGCGCCTCGCATGCGGCGCACCCCGCACGATGAGCATCCGTTCGAGAGCGATACCGCAAGCCTCGAGCGCGGGCGCGAAAGGTTGCAGAGGTGGCGCCATCCACGCGCACCAACGCGCACCCGCACGACACGTCAGGGTCGCCAACACTGGCATGAGGAGCGCGAGCTCCCCCATCCCGAAACGGGAGGAAAGGATTTCGATCAGTCCGCTGCGCGGCCAACCTCCGCCGGGTAGCCCCTCATCGAGGGCCGGGAAACCCGTCGGCCACGCCTGCGTGCGGGCTGCGTGGCCTGCGCGCCAAATGAACGGATGGGCAAGAAGCCGGGCAAGCTCCTGGGGCCTGTCCTCCTGCGGGAGAAGCGCTGCGCCACACTCGGAGAAATCGGAGGACATGGGAAAACTCGGACAAAAAACCTCCGCACCCCGCTACCTGCGGGGACACCCGGCCAAGGCCAGCGGGGGCTAGATCAACCCGTGCGTTTTTCCCCGGCGCAACACTCCGACCACGATGCCCTCGATGAGCAGATCATTCTCCTTCAGGTCGACCCGGATGGGCTCGAAATCGCTGTTCTCCGGCAGCAGCCAGACAACCGAGCCCTCCTGGCGATAGCGTTTCACGGTGACCTCGTTCTCCAATCGCGCCACGACGATCTGGCGGCTGCGCACATCGGGGGTACGGTGGACCGCCACGAGGTCCCCATCGAGGATGCCGGCGTCCTTCATGCTCATGCCGGTGACCTTGAGCAGGTAGTGAGGGCGTGGCTGAAACAGGCCGGGATCGATCTGCAGCCGGGCTTCGAAGTTCTCTTCCGAGAAAATCGGTTTGCCGGCGGCAACGCGTCCGATCAGCGGCAGTCCCATCTGCTCGCGAATAGTGTCCTTGAGCTGGATGCCGCGTGAGGCCCCCGGCACCAGGGCGATGACCCCCTTGCGGGCCAGGGCACGCAGGTGATCCTCGGCCGCATTGGGTGAGCGGAAACCGAGCTCGCGGGCGATCTCGGCCCGGGTGGGCGGCATGCCGGAATGGGTGATGAAACGCTGGATGAGACGTAAAACCTGCGTTTGGCGAGGAGTCAGGTCAGACATCGCGATCACCTGTGCGCTTATCCAATGCTGTGATTATATCCACATTTGGACGGGGTGCAAGCCCCTGCCCTACGCCTTCTTCCCACCCCGAGAGCCGGCTGACGAGGCTTAACACGTCATCGAAGGCAAACGCCACCATGAGGATGTGCGCCCAAGCGACCGATACGTCCGGCCACGACATGCCAACTCCTGTCGCTCGGCGCAGACGACCGCGCTCGGTCCGACCCGGCCTGTCGTCCATTCCGCCACTTCGCTCGCCCTGCCTCCCCGCTCCGTAGCCCAATGAAACTCCGACCCGCTCGCCCGAACGGCGTATGCTGCGAACCCCCAATGGACCGGCGCTTCGCGCCGTCATAAATCGCTCCAGGCGATGTATTGCTCGGCCCTTTATTCAGCCTACATTCATCTGTCCTTCCTTAACTTTGGCCCACAGCCGGGAACGAGCACCCACATGGATGTTTTTTCGCTGGCAGCGCGCTAAAATGAAGCGAATCGGGTTGCATTCCGACCGCAAATTTGTTGGACTTGCTAACTTGCGTGTGGAGGGTTCCACCGCGGATCGCTTGTACCTTTCAAGATTTCCTGAATCAACAACCCCAAGGGGACTTTATGAAGTACGCGAGCGTAGTGAAGGTGGCTGCTGTCGCGGCGGCCGTGGTCGGTCTCGCCGGCTGCCAGGATCTGACTCCGATCAAGACCGATATCGCCAACCTGAAGTCGCAGGTCGCCCAGCTGCAGTCGCAGGCGTCGGCGAACCAGAGCGCGGCCGCCAAGGCCGAGAGCGACGCCCAGTCGGCCGCCCAGAAGGCTGACGCTGCGCAGAGCACCGCCAATCAGGCGCTGGCCCTGGCTCAGTCGAACCAGTCGGCCATCAACGCCACCAACGAGAAGATCGACCGCATGTTCAAGCGCTCGATCTCCAAGTAAGAGCGGAATCGCTGTTACGGAAAAACGCCGCGCAATGCGCGGCGTTTTTTTTGCCTGATCAGCCCGTGCCCGCCTGCGGCGTCACGGGCGGCGCCGCGCACCGCGCAGCGTTTCTTTCCGCCTGATCAGCCCGTGCCCGCCTGCGGCGTCACGGGCGGCGCCGCGGACCTCTAATACCGCACCAGCGCCGAGCCCCAGGTGAATCCGCCGCCGAAGGCCTCGAGCACCAGCAGCTCCCCACGTTTGATCTTGCCCGAGCGCACGGCGGCATCGAGAGCGAGCGGCACGGAGGCGGCGGAGGTATTGCCGTGGTCCTGCACGGTGGTGATCACCCGTTCCATCGGCAGATCGATCCGGCGCGCCGTGGCCTGGATGATGCGCAGATTCGCCTGATGTGGCACCAGCCAGTCGATGGCCGAGCGCTCGATCCCATTGGCCGCGAGCGTCTCCTCGATGGCCTTGCAGAGCGTCCCCACCGCGATCTTGAAGACCTCGTTCCCACTCATGGCGATGGTCCGGCGGGTTTTGCTGAGATCCGTCCCGCCACCGCAGTAAAGCAGATCCTTGTAGGTTCCATCGGCGTGCAGATGAGTTGAGAGAATCCCGGGCGCATCGGCGGGCTCGAGCACGACGGCCCCCGCCCCATCGCCAAACAGTACCGCAGTCGAACGGTCGTTCCAGTCCACGATTCTCGAGAGTGTCTCGGCGCCGATCGCCAGCGCCCGCCTCGCCTGCCCGGCACGCACGAACTTGTCCGCGATCGACAGCGCATACATGAAACCGCTGCAGGCGGTCTCGACGCTGAAAGCCGGCACCCCGCGACATCCGAGCCGCGCCTGCAGCAGCACGCCGCAGTTTGGGAAGAGCATGTCGGGAGTCGTGGTGCCGAAAGCGATGAAATCGACATCCCCGGGCGCAAGGCCGGCGGCATCCAGGGCGGCGCGCGCGGCGCGCTCCGCCATGTCGACGGTGGTTTCCCCATCGGCGGCGATGTGCCGCCGCTCGATCCCGGTGCGCTCCCGGATCCACTGATCGCTCGTCTCCATCATCTTCTCGAGATCGAAATTGGTCAGGATCTTCTCGGGAAGATACGAGCCGGTGCCGGCGATGCGGGAAAAAATCGCCGGGAGCGATTTTTGACGTGACGAATCCGTGGCCCCGGATGGGCGGGGCTCAGCATGAGGCGAGCAATAGATCAAAGTGTCGAACTCCCGATGGACTGAGGCGCGGCGAGCGCCTGTGCGATGTGCCCGGTCAGGCCGCAACGCGCGGCGCGCGCAGCGGTGATGACTGCCCTGGAGAAGGCGATCCCGTCAGCCCCGCCGTGGCTTTTTACCACGATACCGGCCAGGCCCACCATGCACGCTCCGTTGTAGCGGCGCGGATCGAGGCTTTCGCGGACACGGCCGAGCACCCGGTAGGCGACAAGGCCGGCCAGCCGGTCGAGCCAGGAGGCGTGGAATTCTCGGCGCATGCGGTCGGCGATCAGGGCCGCAAGTCCCTCCATGGTCTTCAGCGCGACGTTGCCGGTGAACCCGTCGGTCACCACCACATCGACATCGCCGGAGAAGATGTCATCGCCCTCGACGAATCCCACGTAATTCAGGCCGCTCGCAAGGAGCAGCACGTGCGCGGCCTGCACGACCTCGTGTCCCTTGATGTCCTCCTCGCCGATGTTGAGCAGGCCAATGCGCGGCGAAGCGATCCCGTAGACATCGCGGGAAATGATCGCGCCCATGCTCGCAAACTGACACAGCTGCGCGGGGCTCGCCTTGGTGTTGGCGCCGAGATCGAGCATGTGAGTGTGGCCGTGCGCCGCGGGGATGGCCGAGATGATCGCGGCCCGCTCCACGCCCGGCAGCGTCTTGAGCACGAAATGCGAGATGGCGGTGAGCGCCCCGGTGTTGCCCGCGCTCACGCACGCCTGCGCGCGGCCGCTCTTGACGAGCTCGACGGCCACGCGCATGGAGGAGTCTTTCTTGCGGCGCACCGCCTCGCGCGGATGCTCGCTCATGCCGACCACCTGGGTGGTCGGCACGGCCGTGATCCGCGCGCGCAGCGGCGCCGGACACGCAGCGAGCTCGGCGCCGATGAGCCCGCCATCGCCCACGAGCAGCGCCTCGAGCCCGGCATCCTCGGCGAGCGCCGCGAACGCGCCGGCGATGTACTCGCGCGGCGCTCGATCGCCGCTCATCACATCGATGGCGATCGGCAACACGGGCTCGCCGGCTCGAGCGTTATTCCTGCTCGCTGTCGGAGGACTTCTCAAGCACGCGGCGACCGCGGTAGAAGCCGTCCGGCGTGATGCAGTGACGCAGGTGCGTCTCGCCCGATTGCGGATCGGTGGACAGCGCCGGACCCGAGAGCCTGTCGTGGGAGCGATGCATGCCGCGCTTGGAGGGGGTCTTGCGGCTTTTCTGAACGGCCATAATGTCCTCGAAACTACTTGTGACTCAACAAATCGCCCAGCCGCGCGAACGGCCGCTGTGTCGCCGGTTCGCGCGCTTCCTGCGCGCCGGTCGGCGTGCCCGGCGGCACCGCACATCCGCCGCTCTCGTGCAAAGGCACGATGGGCAGCGCCAGCAGCAGCTCCTCTTCGACCAGATCCGCGATGCTGATGCGCCCTTCCGGCGCCAGCATGGGCTCGATCTCCTCGGGCAGGGCGCCCGCCTCGGCGGCCGACGCGAGCAGCGCCACGCGGACCGTGCTTTGCACCGGCCACTCCATCGGCTGCATGCAGCGCTGACACTGCAGCGCTGCGCCACCCGTCAGCGACAGATCGGCGACTGCGGTCCCCGACTGACGCCCGAATCGCACCGCGCCCCGCACACTACCGCCGATTCCGACGTTTCGTGCGCCCAGGCGCGCCAGCGCCGCCAGCGGGATGTCGAAGTCGAATTCCGCCCCGCTCCGGGACAGCCGGTCGATGTCGAGCGGCTTGGACCAGGGCGACGGCATGGGGCGCGTATAATAGGTATCAGGTACGGGCAAGTCAAAGTCCCGCGGTGATTCAAGTCCTTGTTTCAATTTCATGGCTGAGCTGATTCTCGCTTCGACCTCCCCCTACCGGCGCACCCTGCTCGAGCGGCTGCACCTGCCGTTCTCGGCGGTCGCGCCCGAGGTGCCCGAAGACCCCATCCCAGGAGAGCTCCCCCCGGACCGGGCGCTGCGGCTCTCGATCGCCAAGGCGCAGGCGGTTGCCACCCGGTACCCGCAGGCGGTGGTCATCGGCAGCGACCAGGTGGCGAGCGACGGCCAGCAGGTGCTCGGCAAGCCCGGCGATGCGGCGCGCTGCCGCGCCCAGCTCGCCAGCGTCAGCGGTTCGCGCCTGCGCTTTCACACCGGGTGCGCGCTGATCAGCCTCGATGCGAGCATCAGGCTGGTGCACCTCGATACCACGACGGTCTTCTTCCGCACCCTTGGCGAACAGGAAATCGATCGCTACGTGAGCCTCGATCGGCCTTTCGACTGCGCCGGAGGTTTTCGAGCGGAAGGCCTCGGCATCGCGCTCTTCGAGAGCATCGAGAGCATCGATCCGACCGCGCTCGTCGGTCTGCCGCTCATCTGGCTCGCGGGCGCCCTGCGGCGCGCGGGGTTCGCGCTGCCCTAGCCGCCCTGGGGGATCCCCGGGGGATTGGCCGGCCGTGGGGCTTGCGCTCGGACATCAGTCGATCGAGCACACTCGAGAGCTCAGGCGGTAGCGGTGCGCTCGCGCTGAAGGTTCCACCCCGGGGCCACTCGAAGCTCATGCTTTGGGCGTGCAGGAACATCCTGCCGAGTCCTAGCGCCCGGACCTGCGCGTTGAACTCCGCGTCCCCGTATTTCTCATCGCCCGCGACGGGATGTCCCGCATGGGCGGCATGCACGCGGATCTGATGGGTTCGGCCGGTGTGCAGGGTCACTTCAACCAGCGTCGCCCGCTTGCCGAAGAATTGGACGGGCTGGAAATCGCTCACCGACTCCTTGCCCGAGGCATCTACGCGCACGGTTCGCTCTCCCCCGACCCGCGTATCGGTGCGCAAGGGGGCATCGATACGTTTGCGCCCGAGTTCCCACTTGCCGGCGAGCAGCGCGAGGTAGCGTTTCTCGCACTGCCCCTCTCGCAGCAGCGCATGGGCGGTGCGCAGCGCCGCCGGTGTCCGCGCCACCAGGAGACAGCCGCTCGTGTCACGATCGAGCCGGTGCACAAGCTCGAGCGACTCCTGCGGACGCAAGGCCCTCAGGGCCTCGATGACCCCGAAGCTGATGCCGCTGCCGCCATGCACCGCCACCCCGGCCGGCTTATCGAGCACCAGCAGCCGCTCATCCTCGTGGATGATGGCGCGCTGTACGGTCTCGAGCAGACCCGGCGAGGGGCCCCGCCCCTGCGGGGTGGCCTCTTCGGGCGCAAGACGCACGGGCGGGATCCGGATCCGGTCGCGCGCAGCGAGCCGTGCCTCGGGGCCGGCGCGGTGGCCGTTCACCCGGACCTCACCCTTGCGAATGATGCGGAAAATCCGGGTGCGCGGCACGCCCTCGAGGTGGCGGACGAGGTAGCGGTCCAGGCGCTGTCCGGCCTCCTCCTCCGCGACGTCCAGATAGCGTACCGGCGCCCGATTCTCAATCCCGTCCTGCGACACGTGAATTTTCCGCGTAAGACGCTGTTTCTACAGCAATCCTTGCAGTATACTCGCCTCGCCGTCCGTAATATCGGGACGCGCCAATGGTTGGCGGCGCACTGCGCCGCGTATTAGTTGGACCTCCGTGCAGAGGCCATCGTATTGGGCCGACAAGATCGCGCAGCCGGCGTCGAACCGCTCAGCGGTTCCGCGCGCTGTGCCTTACGGTTGAGACCACCGAAGGTTTTCCGGCACCCGCCCCATGAAGTGGCGTGCATCGTGAATATCGAGACTCGCGCGCATGCGCCGGGTTTGAAGAA
>DAHVQK010000089.1 GCA_027317845.1 Gammaproteobacteria bacterium | reverse complement strand
CGCCTCCTCCAGCGCAATCTCATCAAAGGGGTTCACACTCATCTTCACCCCCTCGGTGATCACACCGCTCCCGTCCGCCTTCACACGAATGCGCACGTTGTAGTCCACAACGCGCTTGATGCCGACCAGTATGCGTTTCATCACTTCGTCCGTTGCCCGGAAAGTCGGGAAAATATAGCAGATAGAGCAAGACGGCCGCAGAGCCGATCGCGCCTCGTACCGCATGGCGGGATCCGCCGCGCCGCGCCCGGGCGGGATTTGCGCGATCGGTCGTGATATCTTGAACCGCAGTCCACATGCGAGCGTCGAGCCCTTCTGATGCTGCGTTACGCGCTACGTCGCATTGCGGGGATCGTTCCGGTCCTGCTCATCCTCGTCACCGTCTCCTTCGTGATCGTGCGGCTCGCCCCCGGAGGCCCCTTCGATCAGGCAAGGGCCCTGCCGCCGCGCATCCGTGCGGAGTTGAATCAGCTCTACGGGCTCGATCGTCCGCTCGCGGTGCAGTACTGGCATTACCTGAAGGGTCTCGCCCACGGGAATCTCGGGCCCTCGTACAAGCTGCGCGACGATACGGTGTCCGAACTCATCGCCCAGGGATTGCCGGTGAGTCTCACGGTGGGCCTGGGTGCGCTCGTGCTCGCCCTGCTCGCCGGAGTGCCGTTCGGTATCTGGGCAGCCCTCGGCAGAGGCGGGGTGGCCGATTACGCCCTCAACGCCTTTGCGGCGCTGACCCTCGCGTTGCCGAGCTTCGTGACCGGCCCGCTGCTCGCGCTGTCGTTCGGCCTGTGGTTGCATTGGCTGCCCGTGGCCGGCTGGCAGCCCGGCGCGGCGCGTTATCTCATCCTGCCGGCCGTCACGCTCTCACTCCCCGTGTGCGCCTCGGTGGCCCGGCTGATGCGCGGCGGACTGCTCGATGTGCTGCAGGCGAGCTTCATCCGCACCGCGCGGGCTCGCGGTCTCGGCCGCTGGCGCGTGTTGCTGCATCACGCGATGCGCCCGGCGCTGTTGCCGGTGGTGAGCTATCTCGGGCCCGCGGTGACCTATCTCGTGACCGGCTCGCTCGTCGTCGAGACGGTCTTCGAACTCCCCGGCACCGGACGCTATCTGGTGCAGGGCGCGCTCGATCGCGACTACACCCTGGTCATGGGCATGGTCATCCTCTACGGCACCCTGACACTGCTCTCGAATCTGGCCGCCGACCTGATCCATGCCTGGCTCGATCCGCGCGTGCGTCATGAGCCGCTCTGATCCGCCGCGCGGGCGGCGCGCGGCGCTCCTCGGGGCGGGCATGATCGCGCTGCTCACGCTCCTCGCCCTCTTTGGACCGAGAGTGAGCCCTTATGCCTTCAACACGCTCGACTGGCGGCATCTCTCGGCCGCCCCGAGCATGACCGACGGCCACTGGCTCGGCACCGATCCGCTCGGCCGCGACCTCTACGTGCGTACCCTCTACGGACTGCGCCTCTCGCTCATCATCGGGGTGCTCGCGACCGCGGTGAGCGTCGTGATCGGGGTGGCCTGGGGCGCGATAGCCGGTTATGCCGGCGGGCGGGTCGATGCCTGGATGATGCGCCTGGTGGATGTGCTGTATGCGCTCCCGTACCTGTTCATCGTGCTCATCCT
>DAHVQK010000045.1 GCA_027317845.1 Gammaproteobacteria bacterium | reverse complement strand
CAGGAACCAGGTGCCACCGGAATCGGGCACCAGGCCGATGCGCGAGAACGCCTGCACGAAACTCGCCGAGCGCGCCGCCACGATGAGATCGCAGGCGAGCGCGATGTTGGCGCCGGCCCCGGCCGCGACGCCATTGACCGCGGCCAGCACCGGCAGCGGCAGACGGCGCAGGGCGAGCACCAGGGGCTTGTAGTGCCGCTCGATGGACTGCCCGAGATCGGCGGCCGCGCCGCCCGGGGCCACGGCCCGGTCGCCAAGATCCTGGCCCGCGCAGAATCCTCGTCCAGCGCCCGTGATGACGAGCACGCGTGCCCCGCCGGCCTCCACCGCCGCCAGCGCGTCCCTTACCTCCGCGTGCATCGTGATGTTGAAGCTGTTGAGACGCTCCGGGCGGTTCAGGGTGAGCCGGGCGATGCCGTCGGTCATCTCAAAGCGGATGGTCTCATAACTCATCGCAACTGCTCCTGTCGTGCGAGCCTGCGGCGGGAGGGAAATACGCCGCGCCGCGACGTCATTTCTCGTCGTAGTCGAGCTCGAGCTCCGGGGTCTTGCACCTCGATTGGCACGCCAGCACATAGCCCTGCCCGAGCTCCCAGTCCTCCAGGGCGTAGTTTTGCGCCATCTCGACCTCGCCCCGCACCACCTTGGTCCGGCACGTCGAGCATACCCCCGAGCGGCAGGAAAACGGCAGGTCGAGTCCGGCGCGCTCGGCCGCATCGAGCACCGTCTCCTCCTCGAGCCGCATGGAGAACGAGCGGCGCCGGCCGTCGAGCGTCACGGTCACCTGTGCGAGCCCCGCGGCACGGGTCTCGGCCGCCGCGGGCCTCGCGAGACTCTCCCCGGCAGCCTCCGCCGTGAAATGCTCGATGCGGATTCGATCCGCCGCCACGCCGAGCTCGACCAGCGCTGCGCAGACCGCGCCAGCCATGTCACCCGGACCGCAGATGAAGCACTCGCTCACATCCGCCGGCGCGAAGAACGCCGAGCTCAGCTCCCGCACCTTGCCGGCATCGAGCCGGCCGTTGTAAAGCGCCACCTCCTGCGGCTCACGACTCATCAGAAAATGCAGCGACAGCCGCTCGGGATACCGATTCTTCAGCCGCTGCAACTCCTCGAGGCCCATGGTGCGCGCCACGCTGCGGTTGCCGTAGAGCACGATCATGCGTCCCCCCGCGGCGAGCACGCTGCGCGTCACCGACAGTACCGGGGTGATGCCGCTGCCGGCGCAGACGGCGATCCGCAGCCCCTCGCCGGGCGATCCGGTGTGCGCGGTGAAGCTGCCGTTTGGAGGCAGGACCTCCAGAGCCTGCCCGGCGCGCAGGCGCGAGAGGAAGCCCGACATGCGCCCACCGGGCTGCACCCGCACGATGATGCGCAGCGGCCACTCACCCGGGGCGTTGATCAGCGAGTACGTCCGCCGGATCTCCTCGCCATCGATCATCGCGCGCAACGCGATGTGCTGCCCCGCACTGCCGCGATAGTGGGCCTCGAGCTCCGGGGGAACCTCCAGCGCGATGGCGAGCGCATCCTCGGCCTCCGGCTCGACCTGCGCCACGCGCAATGGGTGAAATTTCAACATGCAGGCCCTAGATGCATTTGAAGGTATCGAAGGGTTCCAGGCAGCTCGTGCAGCGGTAGTGCGCCTTGCAGGGCGTCGAGCCGAACTCGCTCAGGCGCTCGACAGCCCCGCTCCCGCAGCGGGGACAGGCGGGCGAGCGCGCGGGTGATCGCTCGACGGCGATCCCGAAGGCTTCGAGCTTTCGCCGTCCCGCCTCGCTCAACCACTGGCTGGTCCACGCCGGCCACAACACCGTATCGATGACCACCTCCGAGAGCCCCTCCTGCTCGAGCGCCTCGCGGATCGACCTTTCGATCACTTCCGTCGCGGGACAGCCCGAATAGGTGGGTGTGATGCCCACATGCAACCTGCCATCATCCGCTCGCCGGACGTGCCGCACGATACCGAGCTCGACCACGCTCAGGACCGGGATCTCGGGATCCAACACCGCCTCGAGCGCCTCCCACACCCGCCGCTCGAGCGGCGCCGCGTCCAAGGGCATCTGTGCGCTCACCACGTGACTCCCGGATAGGTGCGCTGCAGGTGCTGCATCTCCCCGAGCAGGTGGCCCAGGTGCTCGGTATGCACACCGCTCTTGCCGTGCCACGGATAATGCTCCGATGAGGGCTGGAGCAGCGTCGCCTCCCCGAGCGCCGCGCCGATCCGCGTTTCCCAGCGGCCGCGGACCACCGCAAGCGGCGGTGCGATGCCGCAAGAGGCCATGCGCACATCGAGCGCATCGGGGGTGATGAGTTCTTCGGTGAAACGCCACAGCGCATCGAGCGCCTCCTGCGCCCGGGCATGGCTCTCCGCAGTACCATCCCCGAGGCGCACCAGCCACCCGCAGCTGAATCGCCAGTGGTAGCGACACTCCTTCAGCGTCTTGGCGGCGATCTCCGCCAAGCGCTCATCGGTCGATGCGGTGAGACTGTGGTAGAGCTCGAGCTGCCAGGCATCGAGGAGCGCCTGGCGCACGATGGTCGCACCGAAGTCCCCGTTCGGCTGCTCGGCGAGCGCGACGTTGTAGAACTCGGGCGCATCGCGCAGAAACGCGAGCTGATCCTCCTCGCGGCCGCGTCCCTCGATCCGCCCGGCGTGGGCGAGCAGCAGCCGCGCCTCGCCGATCAGGTCGAGCGCGATGTTGCCGAGCGCGAGATCCTCCTCGAGCGCCGGGGCGTGCCCCACCCACTCGCTCAGGCGCTGGCCGAGCACCAGGCTGGTGTCAGCGAGGCGCAGCACGTAGCGGAAGTGGTCCTCATCCGAGGCGGGCGTGGCGCTCCCGGCAGCGGCGCTCATATGTTTTTCACATCATCGGGGATGCTGTAGAAGGTCGGGTGCCGGTACACCTTGTCGCGCGCCGGCTCGAACAGCGCATCGGCCTCCTCGGGGTCGGAGGCGATGATCTCGCTCGATCGCACCACCCAGATGCTCACCCCCTCCTGACGGCGGGTGTAGGTATCGCGCGCGTGCTCGAGCGCCATGCGCGCATCGGCCGCGTGCAGGCTCCCGACATGCTTGTGCTCGAGTCCCGAGCGGGCACGGATGAAAACCTCATAGAGAACCCAATCTTCGTTCATGGCCGCCTCCTCAGACCGTCTGCACGTGGCGCTCGGCGCCGCCGACCCGATCGCGATGTTTGTCGGCGTAGGCGGCGGCCGCCTCACGCACCCAGCGACCCGCCTCGTGGGCGGCGCGACGGGCGCCCAGGCGCTCGCGGTTGCAGGGCCCGTGGCCCTTGAGCACCGTCTGGAACTCGCTCCAGTCGATGGGGCCGGTGATGAAGTGCTGCGCCGCCTCGTCCCAGCGCAGCACGGGGTCGGGAATCGCGAGGTCGAGGAACTGCGCCTGTGGGACAGTGAGGTCGATGAACCTCTGGCGAAGCTCGTCGTTGCTGAAGCGCTTGATCTTCCAGCGCATCGAGTGGGCCGTGTGCACCGACTCGGCATCGCCCGGGCCAAACATCATGAGCGACGGCCACCACCAGCGATTCAGCGCATCCTGCGCCATCTCGCGCTGCGCACCCGTGCCGCGGGCGAGCGTCAGCATGATCTCGTACCCCTGGCGCTGGTGAAAGCTCTCCTCCTTGCAGATGCGCACCATGGCGCGCGCATACGGACCGTACGAGCAGCGGCACAGCGGGATCTGGTTCATGATGGCCGCGCCATCGACGAGCCAGCCGATCGCCCCGATATCCGCCCAGGTGAGCGTCGGGTAGTTGAAGATGCTCGAGTACTTGGCGCGCCCGGCGAGCAGTTGTTCGATCAACTCGCCCCGCGAGACTCCGAGTGTCTCGGCGGCGCTGTAGAGATACATGCCATGACCACCCTCATCCTGCACCTTGGCGATGAGCACGGCCTTGCGGCGCAGGGTAGGCGCCCGGGTGATCCAGTTGCCCTCCGGGAGCATCCCGACGATCTCCGAATGCGCGTGCTGGGCGATCTGGCGGATGAGGGTCTGCCGGTAGGCCTGCGGCATCCAGTCCTTGGGCTCGATCTTCTCATCCCGATCGATGCGTTCCTGGAAGCGCCGCTCCCGCTCGACTTCACCGGCCGAGGCGGGCGAACCGGGCTCGGCCCCTGAAGAATCCAGTGCCTGGGTGTACATGCGGGGCGCCGTGAGGCCTGATGTGATACAAAAACTTTAAATCCAGTCTCATTTTTGTGTCAAGAAGAATCCATGGCAAAATCCGCCTTCTGGCGGCTCTTGTACGCTGAACGATGGATTCCACCCGCTCCGCTCATTCCCCGGTCGATGCCCTGCTGCGACGCTTTCGCAACGAGAGGCCGCTACGCGGGGGCTCGCTCCTCATCACGATCTTCGGCGATGCCATTGCGCCGCGGGGTGGCCGGGTGATGCTCGGGAGCCTGATCGGCCTTGCCGCGCCCTTTGGGCTCTCCGACCGCCTGGTGCGCACGACGGTGGCACGGCTCGCGACAGAGGGCTGGCTCGTGGGCACCCGTCACGGCCGGCGAAGCGAATATCGGCTGACGGACACGGGAGAGAGGCTCTTCGCTGAGGCGACCCGGCGGATTTATCGCGCCAACCCCACCGCCTGGGACGGAAGATGGACCCTGGCGGTGCTGCCTTCCCAAGGCCAGCAGCCCCGCCGCAGCCTTCGCGAGGAACTTCGCTGGCTCGGGTTCGGGCAGTTCGCCCCCGGGGTATTCGCCCATCCATCCTGCACCGTCGAGGAGGCGCGCCGTTGGCTCGCACCGCAGCGACCTGCCGAGGACGGCTGGTTCTTCAGAAGCGCTCCAGAGGGGCTCGAGCAGGACCGGCGGCTCGCGGCAACCGGATGGGACCTGGCCGAGATCACGCGCCGCTACCGCAGGTTCCGCGACAGTTTCGCGCCGGTGCTGGCCGTGGCGGGCACGGCCTTGGCGCCCCAGTCGGCCTTCCTGGTGCGCACGCTCCTCATCCACGAATATCGCAAGGTCCATTTGCGCGATCCGCAGCTGCCGCCTCAGCTGTTGCCGCAGCCCTGGATCGGCGCCGAGGCCTATGAGCTGTGCAGGCGCCTGTATGCCGTGGTGTTCGCCTCCGCGGAGCACTATCTGACGCAGACCGCGACGGCCGCGGAGGAGGTGTTGCCTCCCCCGGGGCCCGCGGTGTACGAGCGCTTCGACGGACTGGAGGCCTCCTGAGCCGGCCGGGCGTCCCGCCAGAGCGGCTCCGCCGGCAGCCTCCCGAGGCTCAGCGCCTCACCAGGTATTGGGCTCCCAGTTCTGCTCGCTCCCGTCGCTCAACTCACCGACGACGATGGTCTTTTCGTCCCGATAGTAATGCGGCGGCACTGGCAGGTTGAGCGGCGCCGGCGAGCCGTCCATGACACGCGCGGCGAGGTCGTATCGCGAGCCGTGGCAGGGGCAGTAATACCCGCCCGGCCAGTTCGCCCCGAGCAGCGGGTCGCCAGCCTTCGCATGAAGCTTCGGCATGCACCCGAGGTGGGTGCAGATACCGACCACCACCAGGTACTCCGGGACGATGGAGCGCTGAATGGGATTCCAGCCGGGCAATTTCGCCGGCTGCTGATCCGCATTGGACAGCGGATCTTTCAGAATCGGATTGTTCTGCGGCAGCTCCTTGATTTCCTGCTCCGTCCGGCGCAGCACATAGATCGGACGGCGCCTCCAGGACGCGACCACCATCTCCTTCGGCTTCAGCCTCGAGATGTCGATGGTCACCGGCGCGCCGAGCGCGCGGGCCTTCTCGCTCGGCTCCAACGATTCGATGAACGGCGTTGCCGCAATCGCCACGCCCACGGCGCCGACCGCCGCGGTCGTTGCGGTGAGCATGCGCCGCCGCGCCAGGTCGGGCTCGGACTCGTCGCTCGGTGTGCCGGGCATTGTGTTTGCGCCCTCGGTCATGCAAACGTCCTCCGCTGGAGTGATCCGCAATGGTAACGGTCTGCGACGTCTACGTCACCTCGACTGCGATCGATCCCACCCTCAGGGACCCTCCCGCTCCCGGAAACGACGATATTCCTCATCCTCTGCAGAAACCGTCTCACTCCGGCCAGTTCCCCAGCCGCTGCGCCAAGACCTGCATGAACCGATTCGCCTGCTCTCCGTCCATGACACGGTGATCGAGCGTGAGGGTGAGGTAGCAGCGGGGCCGCACCACGATGCGCTCCTCCCCGTCGCACTCGATGACCACCGCGCGTTTCTCGAGCTTGCCGACGCCGAGAATGGCCGACTGGGGCTGGGGAATGATGATGGGGGTGGCGAGCAGGCTCCCGCTCACGCCGTGATTCGACAGCGTGAAGGTGCCCCCGCGCACATCCGCCGGCCTCAGCTCACCCGAGCGAGCCCTGCGCACCAGGTCCTCGATTCCCCAGGCGGTGTGGAACAAATCCAGCGTCTCGGCGCGGCGCAGCACCGGCACCACCAGGCCACCGGGGGTGGCCGTACCGATCCCGAAATCCACGCTGTCGAACACCTCGAGAGCCTCGGCCGTCCAGCGGCTGTTGGCTTGCGGCACTACCCCTATGGCATCGACCGCGGCACGCACGAAATAAGCCGTCAAGGTCAGCGCGACCCCGCGCTGTTCGAACTCAGCGCGATGACGCTGGCGGTGGGCGAGCACCGCGCTCATATCGATTTCGAACACGGTGGTGACGTGCGGAGCGGTGTGCAGGAGGCTCTCCACCATCCGGGCGGCGATGCGCTTGCGCACCGCCGAGTGCGGGACAATGTGGCTCGACACTGCGCTCGGCGCACCGGTCGCTGCGTCTGAGAATGCCTCATCGTCCGGCCCCGCCTGGACATCGCCCTGGACGGTTGGAGCGCCTCGAGCCCGCGCGGCAGCGGTGCGCATGACATCATCGACGGTGATCCGGCCACCCTCGCCGGTGCCTGCCACCGCCCCCGGGTCGAGCCCATGCTCGGTCAGGAGACGGCGGACAGCGGGACTCAATCGCCTCGCGCCCTCTGCCGCCGCAGCGGCGTGCGCGGCGCGGGCGCTCCCTCGCTCCAGCGATCGATGCTCGAGCGGCTGCACCGCCGCCGCGGGCCGCGCGAGAGGCGGCATCGCGACCGGTTCGGCCTGCGTGTCCGCGGGCAATGCGCCGGCAAGGCTGATCCGCCCCAACAGGTCCCCCGGGGAGACCTCCTCCTGTTCTCCCTTCACGATCTCGGCGAGCACCCCGGATCCCGGCGCCGCGACCTCCACCGTGACTTTGTCCGTCTCGAGCTCGATCAGCGGCTCATGCTCGGTGACCGGCTCGCCGATCGCCTTGAGCCAGCGCAACACCTGCGAGCGCGTGCCTTCCTGCTGGCCGGCCGGAGCCCTGACCTCGATCCATTGCCTCTCCATGATCAAACGCTCGCCAGATCGCGGATGGCGCGGTTGATCGACTCGACGCTCGGCACCGCGGCCTCTAGGAGCACCGGGCTGTGCGGGCTAGGAATATCGGGCATGGCGAGCCGCTCGATGGGCGCGTCCAGATTGAAGAACGCCTCCTTCGCGAGCGTCGCCGCGATTTCGGCGCCGAACCCCGCGGTCAGGTTGTCCTCGTGCACGATCAGGCAGCGGCGGGTCTTGCGGACCGAGGCGAGCACCGCCTCGCGATCCCACGGCATGAGCGTCCGCAGGTCGAGGATCTCCACCTCCACGCCCGAAGCCGCAGCGGCCTCTTCGCAGCGCTCCACCATCGCCCCCCAGGTGACCACCGAGAGCTCACCACCCTCGCGTACCCGGCGGGCAACTCCAAAGGGCACGACGTATTCGTCTCCGGGATAGGGCCGGCGGGCCCACGCGCCATCGAGCAACGCGCGATGCTCGAAGAACAGCGTCGGATCGTTGCCTCGCAGCGCCGTCCTGAGCAGTCCCGTCGCATCCTCGGCGTTCGAGGGCACCGCCACGCGCCAGCCGATGCCATGGACCCAGGCCACCTCGTTCGTCTGGCTGTGCCAGGGATCGCCGCACTTGAAGAATCCGCCCGGCACGCGCACCACCATGGGCGCAGCGAAGCGGTTGTGGGTGCGCCAGCGGATGGTGCCGCAATCATTCAACTGCTCGGCCGCCGGATCGGCGTACTTGCGGAACTGGATCTCCGGGACCGGCAGCAGCCCCGAGAGCGCCATGCCCACTGCCCGTCCGATGATGCCTTCCTCCGAGAGGCTCGTGTCGAACACGCGCGCCACGCCATGTTTCTCCTGCAGGCCAAGCGTCGCACCGTGCACACCGCCCTTCGGTCCGACATCCTCGCCGAAGACCACCATGCGTGAGTTGAGTGCGAGTTCCACATCCAGAGTACGCCGGATCGCGGTCAGCATGTTGATGCGGGAGGGCTCGGGCACGGCCTTAAGGCTCGAGCGCGCAACCGCGTGCCCGAGTGGCGCGAGGCCGCCCTGCTCCTGCAGCTCGAGCCGCCCGTCGGCGCGCTGCTCGCAGAATACGTGGCGCCTCACCTGCGCCGGATCCGGGTGCGGCCTCGCGAGGGCTCGCCCGACGGCGCTCTCGACCTCCTGCCGGGCCTCCTGCGCAAGCCGCGCCCACTCGGCCTCGGACATCTGGCGCGGCACGAGATAGCGATACAGCCTCTGCAGCGGATCGTTCGCGCGCTCACGAGAGAGCGTCTCGACGGACTTGTACGCCTGGGTGTCCTGGCCCGAATGCCCGCACAGCCGCGGCACCGTCAGCCGCAGCAGAGCCGGCGAGCGCTGCTCACGCACATAGCCCACCGCCTCGCTCACACGACCGGCAGCCTGTTGCGGGTACGCGCCATCGCCCTCGAAAAGGGCCAGGCCCGAGAAGGAGCGGAGGTTCGCGGCAATGTTGCCGCCCGGTGTCTGCAGGCGCGAGCTGACCGAGATGCCGAAGCCATTGTCCTCGATGTAAAACAACATCGGAAGGCGAAGCGTGGTGGCCATCGTGAGCGCCGACCAGAAGCCGGCCGTCGCGACCGAGGCGTCGCCCCCGAGAACCACCGCGATACTGCGCTCATAGGTCGCATCGCCGAGCGTTTCGCTGTGATAGCCGATGGCCTGGGCCCAACCGGCCGCGGGCGTGTACTGCGCGCCCACGCCGCCACACGCGGGCAATACCGTCGGTCCGCCGCGCCCGGGGTGGTTGAACACCACACCGATGTCCCGGCCATCGCTGAAGGACCCCACGCGGGCCAAGGGCCCGGCAGCGGCCTCCTCGACTCTCACGCCGAGCGCCAGCATGATCGGCCGCGAACGGTAGTACACCGTCACCCCGTCATGCGCATCGGTGAGCTCGAGCCCGAGAAGGATCTGGGCCAGATCGTGACCGCGGGCGGAGAACTGGTACATCACCTCCCGCTCCGGCAGCAGGCGCGACTCCTCGATGTCATCGAGCGCGCGCGAGAGCTGCAGCAGGTGAGTCACCCGATGCCAGTCCGGCTGGCGGCTGGAGGAGGACACACGGCCATCACGGGAGGCCTGGGTGGCGAGAGCGGGCATCGGAAAAGCTCCGGGATCGGATCTATTGCGAATAGCCTATGCGCTCTTTCACGAAATAGGCTTGCTCTCATTGCTTATATTAACGGTCAACTGGCAATCTTATTGCGCCAATGCCAGCTTCGGAGCATCATCATGGCTCGTCCCCTCGACCGCCTCGATTGCCGCATCCTGGAAGAGCTGCAGCTCGATGCCCGCATCACCAACCAGGAACTGGCCAAGCGGGTCGGCCTCTCGCCCGCGCCCTGCTGGCGGCGCCTGAAGCGCCTGGAGGCGGAAGGGTTCATCGCCGGCTACGCGACACTGCTGTCGGCCGAGGCCATCGGGCTGCCGATACAGGCCTATGCGCTCGTCTCGCTCGAGAATCACCACGCAGACACGGTGCGCCAGTTCGATCAGCTGGTGCGCGAGCGCCCCGAGGTGCTCGAGTGCCACTCGATGAGCGGCCCGAACGACTACCTGTTGCGCATCGTCGCGGCGGGCATGGACGCCTACGAGCACTTCCTCTCGACGCAGTTGCTGCAGCTTCCCGCGGTGCGCTCGGTCAACACCAGCTTCGTGCTGCGCACCAAGAAGTTCACGACACGCCTGCCGGTAGAGACCATCGCCGCGGATCCGCGGCCCGCCTGAGCATCCCGATCACAGCACCTCAAACACCCCCGCCGCGCCCATACCGGTGCCGATGCACATCGTGACCAGCCCATAGCCCTTCTCGCCCCGTCCGCGCATGCCGTGCACCAGGGTCGCGGTGCGGATCGCTCCGGTCGCCCCGAGGGGGTGACCGAGCGCAATGGCGCCACCGTGGGGATTGACGAGCCCGGGGTCGAGACCCAGGTCGCGGATGACCGCGAGGGCCTGCGCCGCAAAGGCTTCGTTGAGCTCGATCCATTTGAGCTCCGCCAATCCGATGCCGGCCCGCTCGAGCGCGGCAGGCACGGCCACTTTGGGCCCGATGCCCATGATCTCCGGGGACACACCCTTGACCGCGAACGTCACATAGCGGGCAAGTGGTGTGAGGTCGTAGCGTTTGAGCGCCGCTTCGGAGACCAAGACCACCGCCGCCGCGCCGTCGGAGGTCTGTGAGCTGTTTCCGGCCGTGACGCTGCCCTTGGCATCGAAGGCCGTCTTCAACTTCGCGAGTGCCTCGAGCGAGGTGTCGGCGCGCGGCCCTTCGTCATCGCGCATCGTCTTCGTCGACACCCTGACCTCATGGGTCTTGAAGTCCGGGGTCCGCGTCGTCACCTCGAGGGGGGAGATCTCGGCCCGGAAAGCGCCGGAGGCGGTTGCCGCCACCGCACGCCGGTGCGACTCGAGCGAGAAGGCATCCTGATCTTCACGGGAGACCTGCCACTGCCGCGCCACGTTCTCGGCGGTGATGCCCATGCCGTAGGCGATGGCGTAGTTCT
The DNA here is from genome assembly GCA_027317845.1 of Gammaproteobacteria bacterium. GTDB lineage: Bacteria > Pseudomonadota > Gammaproteobacteria > Steroidobacterales > Steroidobacteraceae > 13-2-20CM-66-19. The sequence continues at coordinate 10,078 of DAHVQK010000045.1, read as the reverse complement.
CGTCCCTCGCGAAGATCTCCGGGTTCAACGCCACTTTGTTACCCATCATGGGTACCATGGACATCGACTCGGCGCCGCCGGCGATCACCACATCGGCCTCGCCCAGGCGGATGCGGTCGGCGGCGATCTGTACGGCGTTCAGTCCGGAGGAGCAGTAGCGGTTGATCGTCACGCCGGGCACGGTATCCGGCAGGCCCGCAAGCAACGCGCCGATGCGCGCCATATTGAGCCCCTGCTCGGCCTCCGGAAAGGCGCAACCGACGACGACGTCCCCGATGCTCTTCGCCTCGAGGGATGGAACCTGTGCCAGCACGCTCTTCAGCACGTGCACCAGCATGTCATCCGGGCGCACCTGCCGCAGCATCCCGCGGGGCGCCTTGCCGACCGGAGTGCGTGTCGCGGCGACGATGTAAGCGTCTTGTATCTGTTGGCTCATGAGGGGAGTCTCCGGGATCTCAATTGCGCAGCGGCTTGCCGGTGGCGAGCGTGTGGGCGATACGCTCCTGGGTCTTCGCATTCTTCAGGAGTGCGAGGAAGTGCCGTCGCTCGAGCTCGAGCAGCCACTGCTCATCGACCTCCGTACCGGCCTCGACATCGCCTCCCGTGAGCGCATCGGCGATCCGCGCGCCGACCTCGAAGTCGTACTCGCTGATGAAGTGACCCTCGAGCATGTTGACCAGCTGCCCCTTGATCGAGGCCGCTCCAGTGCGGCCGGCGACCGGGATGCGCCGGCCCGGGAGCGGGGGACGATAGCCGCTGTCTGCCAGCGAGAGCGCCTGCTGCTTGGCGACGTAGAGCAGCTCGTAGCCGTTGAATACCACCGCATCGCTTGCGCGCAGGTACCCGAGCTCCTGCGCCTCGAGGCCGCTGCCCGCGACCCGCGCGGTCGCGATCATCATGTAGTAGTCCTTGAGCGAGGCGAAAAGATCTCCTTTGCTCTCGCGCGCCGCGCGCAGCGCAAACTCCTTGCAGCCGCCGCCCGCCGGCAGCAGGCCGACGCCCGCCTCCACGAGCCCCACATAGGACTCGAGCGCGGCGACCACCCGGTCGCAGTGCATCGAGAACTCGCACCCCCCCCCGAACACATAACCCTCGGTGGCGGCAACAGTGGGGATCGCGCTGTAGCGCAGACGCTGGGAGGTCGTCTGAAAGAGCGCGATCACGCCGTCGATGGTCTTCCAATCCCCCGTGGCGAGCGCCGGACGGAGTGACTCGAGGTTGGCGCCCACCGAGAACGGCGCCTCGGTCTGCCAGATCACGAGTCCCTTGAAGCGCTCCTCCGCGAGGCCGATCGCGTGATTCAGCCCCTCGAGCACCTCGGGGCTGATCGAGTGCACTTTGGTCTTGAACGACACCACCAGCACCTCATCGCCAGTGGTGAAGGCGCGCACGCCGGGGTTTTCGTACACCGTTTCCCCGAGCTGCGCGCGGCCCTCGCCGATGAGCGAGGCGGGCGACAGCTGGCGGCGATACACATCGAGCGTGGAGCGCTTGAGCAGGGCCTGACCCGCGGCATCGTAGGAGCCTTGCGGGAAATGCACCCCCGTGCGGGCCGGGTCGCGCGCCCAGGCCGGCAGCGGCTCCCCGGCCAGCGCCCTGCCGGCCGCGATATCCTCCTCGATCCAGCCCGCCACCTGGGCCCAGCCGCCGGCCTGCCAGATCTCGAAAGGCCCGAGTTTCCAACCGAACCCCCAGCGCATGGCGAGGTCCACATCGCGCGCCGAGTGCGCAACATCCTTCAGGTGATACGCGATGTAATGGAACGTGTCGCGAAAGCACGCCCACAGGAACTGCGCCTGCGGGTGGTCGCTCTCGCGCAGCCGTTTGAGCTTTTGCGCCGGGTCCTTGATCGCAAGGATTTCGGTAACCCGCTCATCGGCCTGGGCCCCGGCCGTGACGTACCCGCCGCTTGCCGGATCGAGCACGTGAAGGTCCCTGCCCTTCTTGAGATAGATACCGCCTTTTGTCTTGGCGCCGAGCGCCCCGGCCCCGATGAGCTTCTCGAGCCAGGGGGGTGACTGAAAGAGCGCATGCCAGGGATCGTGCGCGAGGCCGTCCCGCATGGTCTTCACGACGTGCGCGAAGGTGTCCAGGCCCACCACATCGGCGGTGCGGAAGGTGGCCGACTTGGCCCTGCCCAAGCGCGGCCCGGTCAGCTCGTCCACGACATCGAAGCGGATGCCGTACTTCCCGGCATTCGCGATCGTCGCGAGCATCGAGAAGACGCCGATGCGGTTGGCGACGAAATTCGGCGTGTCCTTGGCGCGGATCACCCCCTTGCCGAGGGTGGTGACGAGGAATCGCTCGAGATCATCGAGCACCTCGGGACTTACGGCCTCGCAGGGAATGATCTCCGCCAGATGCATGTAGCGCGGCGGATTGAAAAAGTGTACGCCGCAGAACCTCGGACGCAGCTCCCGCGGACAGGCTTCGGCGAGCGCGGCGATGGACAACCCCGAGGTGTTGGTCGCGAAGATCGCGCCAGCCGCCAGATGCGGGGCGACCTTGCGATAGAGCTCGACCTTCCAATCGAGGCGCTCGGCGATCGCCTCGATCACGAGATCGCAGTCGCCGAGGAGCCCCAGGTGCTGCTCGTAATTGGCCGCCTGGATGAAATCGGCCGTCTCGCGACTCGCAAGTGGCGAGGGCGCAAGCTTCTTCAAGCCCTCGATCGCTTTGCGGGCGATGCCGCTCTTGTCCCCTTCCTTCGCCGGAAGGTCGAAAAGGACGGTCGGCACCCGGGCGTTGACCAGGTGAGCGGCGATCTGCGCGCCCATCACGCCCGCGCCGAGCACGGCGACCTTGCGTATTCTGAACTTCGTGTCGGACATGTTTTCCCCTCAGAACACCACTCTCTCGAGCAGCCCCTCGTCGTAGCGGGTGAGGCTCGGATCGAAATCATCCACCATGATCACCTCGCGCTTGAGCCTGCGGGCGCGCTCGACGGCCCGACACTCCTCGGCGCTGATGAGACCGGCATCACAGGCTTCAGCCAGCCGCTCTCTTTCCGTGAACGCCGTGAGCTTACCCTCGCGCGCGAGCGAGCGCAGCTTGCGTTCGGTCTGCTCGGTATCGAGCACCGCGCGCAGCGCCGGCTCGAGCACCCCGAGCGGCTCGCGCTCATCTTTCGGAACGTGCATGCCGCGGGTGAGCCGCTCGCGAGCGCCACCGGGTGTCATCAGGGCGCGCACCACGCGGGTCCCCATGCGATCGGAGGGCGCCTTGCGCGTGAGGCCCCAGGGAAACACGACCCGGCGCAGGACCCACGCGAGCGCGCGGTTCGGCAGATTGGCGAGAAACCCGTCCATCGCCTGCTGGATGTCGTAGAGCGCCGCTTCGACCGCCCAGGCGAGGACCGGGAAATCCTCCTTCAGCGCCCCGTCCCGCTCGAAACGCCTGAGGCAGGCCGAGGCGATGTACAGCCCCGAGAGCATGTCCCCGAGCCGCGCCGAGAGTTTCTCGCGGAACTTCAGCGTCCCACCGAGGCTCGCGAGCGCCATGTCGGCAAGCAGCGCGAATGCACTGGAGTAGCGGGTGAGCTGCCGGTAGTAGCGGCCGACCCGTCCGGAGCGCGGCGCGCCGGCGATGAGCCGCGCACCGGTCAAGCCCATCCACAGCGAGCGCACGAAGTTGGAGAGGATGAACCCGAGGTGCGCCGTGAATGCGCGGTCGAACTCCCTCAGGTCGCCCGACTCCGCGGCGCGCATCTCGCGCAGCACGTACGGGTGGCAGCGGATCGCTCCCTGCCCGAAGATGATCATGGAGCGCGTGAGGATGTTGGCGCCCTCGACGGTGATGGCCACCGGAATCGTCTGATAGGCCCCGGCGAGGTAATTGCGTGGACCGAGCACCACCGTGCGCCCGCCGTGGATGTCCATGGCGTCGTTCAACACCTTACGCATGCGCTCGGTGTTGTGATACTTCAGCACCGCGGACAGCACCGCGGGCCTCTCCCCGAGATCGAGCCCGGTGAGCGCGAGATCCTGCGCCGCCTCCATCTGGTAGGTGTGGCCGCCGATGCGGCACAGCGCCTCATCGACCCCCTCGAAGCGGCCGATCGGCATGCCGAACTGATCGCGCACCCGCGCGTAGGCGCCCGTGGCGAAACTCGCCACCTTGCCGCAGGCCACCGCGAGGGCCGGGAGTGAAATGCAGCGGCCCACGGACAGGCACTCGATGAGCATGCGCCAGCCCTGGCCCGCGTAGGAGGGTCCGCCGATGATCCACTCGATGGGAATGAACACCTCGCGCCCCCAGGTCGGGCCGTTCATGAACGCGGCGCCGCCCGGCCAGTGCCGCCGGCCGATGCACACCCCCGCGTGCTCCGCGGGCACCAGCGCGCAGGTGATGCCGATGTCCTGCTCGCCGCCCAAGAGCCGCTCGGGGTCATACAACTTGAACGCGAGGCCGAGGAGTGTCGCCACAGGCGCGAGCGTGATCCAGCGCTTCTCCCAGCTCACGCGCATGCCGAGCACGTTCTCGCGACGCTCTCCGGTGCGTGGGTCGGTGTAGGAGCCGCGGCAGACATGGCCATAGTCCGGGATCGAGCCCGCATCGGAGCCCGCCGAGGGGCTGGTGAGCGCGAAGCACGGGATCTCGATTCCCCTGGCGAGACGCGGCAGGTAGTACTCCTTCTGCGCCTCGGTGCCGTAGCGCTGCAGCAGCTCGCCGGGGCCGAGGGAGTTCGGCACCATCACGGTCACCGCGGCGGAGCCGGCGCGCGTTGCGATCTTGGTGACCACCTTGGCATGGGCGTAGTTGGAGAACTCGAGCCCGCCGTATCTCTTCTCGATGATCATGCCGAGGAAGCCGTTGTCACGCACGAAGCGCCACACATCCTGCGGCAGGTCCTTCAACTCGTGGGTGATCTTCCAGTCATCGAGCATCGCGCAGAGCGCCTCGACGGGACCCTCGAGAAAGGCCTGCTCCTCGGCCGAGAGCACCGGATGGGGAAAGGACCGGAGCCGCCGCCAGTCGGGCTTGCCGGAGAAGAGCTCCGCGTCCCACCAGACGGTGCCGGCTTCGATGGCTTCCTTCTCGGTCCGCGACATAGCCGGTCGCAGGCGCCGGAACAACGCGAATACCGGGGCAATGAGCACGCGTCGCAGCGGCGGGAGGCTCAGCACCAGCGCGAGCGCCGTGCACACGCTCACGATGAGCGGCGAGCGCGCGCGGCCGGCGCCGAAAGCGAGCTCAGCGAGCCAGAGGCCGAGCGCCAGGGTCCACAGAAGGATGCCGGCCCGGAAGTAGGCCAGCGTCGCCAACAGCACCAGAGCCAAAGCGGCGGACAGCAACAATGCGCATCTCCCGAATGACACGCGTCCTGTGGTTCAGGACACCCAGCCGGCGCCGCCGCGCGCTCGCGGTTACCTGTCCGAACGCCCCGCGGGGGGCGAGGTCAATCCGGCCACGACGAACGGCACCATATGTTTGACGATCATGTCCGGGTCGCGTGCCGATACCGCCGAGCGGCCGAACACCTTGAGGATGTCGTTGCCCGCGAAGGCGTGGAACATGACGCTGAACCCGAGGTGCATGCGCCACTCCACCTCCTGCTCCGTGAGGCCCGGCAGCGCCCGGCCCAGCGCCCGCGTGAAGCGAGTGACCAGATCGCCGTACTGCCGCGACATCGTCTCGCGCAGCTGGCGGTGGTTCTCCACCAACACCCGCGAGAACAGCCGCACGAACATCACTCCGCCGCGCGCGGGATCTTTCGACAGCGCGAGCGCCGGCCTGACGTAGCTCTTCACCACCGCCTCGGCCGTGAGCGGCTCCTCATCCGCCGCGACCCGCCGCTCCAGGGCATCGAGCTCCCTCAGGCACTCGGTGGCCCAGGGTCCGAAGCGACGCAGGAACACCGCCTCGAACAGCGCGTCCTTCGAGCGGAAGTGATAGTTCACCGCCGCCAGATTGACTCCCGCCTGCTGGGTGATCAGCCGGAGCGAGGTCGCCTCCATGCCGAGCTCCACGAACAGGCCCTCGGCCGCATCCAGGATGCGGGTGGCCGTCTCGGAGTACTTGGGCTCGGAGTGAGCGCCCTCCCCGGCGGAAACGGATGATGGTATCGGATCCACGACTCGAACACTCGTTTGAAACATACGTTTATTTCATGCCGGAGTCAAGCGGCATCCTCCGCGTGCTCCCCGGGAACGGCACCCGCCGTTCCCGCCTCAAGTCCAGCGGCCGCGCTCCGCCGCCTGTTTCAGACGCTGCGCCGGCTGCCAGCGTCGGCCGTGGCTCGGCGCCAAGGCTTCCATGGTCGCGATCACTTTCTCGAGCCCCTCGTGCTCGGCCCAGAACATCGGCCCGCCCTTGTAGGCCGGAAAGCCATAGCCGTTCACATACACGATGTCGATATCCCCGGCGCGCGCGGCGATCCCCTCCTCGAGGATCTTCGCCCCCTCGTTGACCAGCGGATGCAGCAGTCGCGCGAGGATCTGCGCATCGGGGATCTCGCGGCGCTCGATCCCGAGCTCCCGCGATATACCTTCGATGAGCGCGAGCACCTCCGGGTCGCTGCGCCGGGTACGGCCTTCGTAGCGGTAGAAGCCCCGGCCGCTCTTCTGCCCGAGGCGGCCGGACTCGGCCATGCGCTGCAGGATGGGCGACCAGCGCTCATCCTCCGGCAGGGTGCGATGGCGCCGGATGGCCCAACCGACATCGTTACCGGCGAGGTCGCGCATCGCGAGCGGGCCCATGGCGAAGCCGAACGCCTCGATCACCCGGTCGATCTGCTCGGGGCTTGCCCCCTCCTCGAGCAACCGCTCCGCCTCGGCGCCGTAGTACTGCAGCATCCGGTTGCCGATGAATCCATCGCAGTTGCCGGCGAGCACCGGGACCTTGCCGAGCGTGCGGGCCAGGGCCATGACCGTGGCGAGCGTCTGGGGCGAGGTCCTCGCGCCACGGACATTCTCCATGAGTTTCATCACGTGAGCGGGGCTGAAGAAGTGCGTCCCGAGCACCTGCTGCGGCCGGGAGGTGGCCTCGGCGATCAGATCGATATCGAGCGTCGAGGTGTTGGTCGCCAGGATGGCGTGCCCGGGCGCGTGGCGGTCGAGCTCGGCGAAGATCCGCTGCTTGAGCCCCGGATCCTCGAACACCGCCTCGATGACGATGTCGACGGTCGAGAGGGCCTCGTAGTCGGTGGTCGTGCCGATCAACGACAGTGCCCAATCGCCCTTCTCCTGCGTGAGGCTGCCGCGCGCCGCCGACGCGGCGTAGTGGCCGCGGATCCCGTCCATGCCGCGCTCGAGCGCATCGGGCGACACATCCAACAGGGTCACCGGGATGCCCGCGTTGGCGAAGCACATGGCGATACCCGAGCCCATCGTTCCAGCCCCGACGACCGCCGCCCGACGGATCGGCTGCGCAGTGACCTCAGGTCCCACTCCCGGGATCCGTCTCGCTTCGCGCTCGGCGTGAAAGACGTGCATGAGCGCCCTGCGCTGCGGACTCTCGCGGCACTCGAGGTACAACTTGCGTTCGATCTTGAACGCCTCGGCCCGCTCCCGGGTGCAGGCCGCCTCGATGGCCTCACAGACGCGTTGCGGAGCGAGCTGGCCACGGTATTTCTTTGCGACCTTTGCTCTCCAGGTGGCAAAGAGCGCCGGATCCACGCTCGTGATCTTCTCGGCGCGCGTGCTCGCCAGCGGCAGCGGCTTGGCGCTATCCGCCAGGCGTTGCGCGAGGGAAGCCGCCTCCGCGAGCGGCTCGGCGGCGATCGCATCGAGCAGACCCAACTCGAGCGCCCGCGATGCCGGCAGCTGCGCCCCGGAGGTGATCGCCTCGAGCGCCGCCTCGGGGCCTGCGAGGCGCGTGAACCGCTGCGTCCCCCCCGCCCCCGGAATGAGGCCGAGCTTCACTTCCGGCAGCCCCACCCGGGCATCCGGGGAGGCCACCCGCGCGTGACAGGTGAGGGCCAGCTCAAATCCCCCGCCGAGCGCGGTGCCGGTGATGGCGGCCACGATGGGCTTGCCGATCGCCTCCATCTCCGCCTGAACGTCAAGGAGAATGGGCGGCGCGAAGGCAAGTCCCGTGGCGATCTCGTTGATGTCGGCGCCGGCCGGAAAGCTCCCCCTGGCGCCGATGACGATGCCGCGCACGGCAGGATCCGCGGCGGCCCGGCGGATACCCTCCACCAGGCCCTCGCGCACCAGGAGACTGAGCGCGTTGACCGGCGGGTTGTCGATCTCCAGCACGGCCACCTCGGCCGCGAGGCGATAGTTCGTAGCCATGGGGCTCCCCGATCCCGTAATCGAGCGATGGTAGCCGCGAAGTTCGCCCAGCGCGAGGTCCGCGCCGGGCGCAACCGGATCAGTAGGTGATGATGTGCTGCTCGCGCAGCGCATCAAGCACGCGTCGCGCGGCCTGCTCGGGCCCGTCGCGGGTCTCGAGCACCACCTCGGCGCTCTCGGGAGCCTCATACGGGGAATCGATGCCCGTGAAGTTCTTGATCTTGCCCTCGATCGCCCGGGCATAGAGACCCTTCGGATCGCGCCGCTTGCACTCCTCGATCGGGGTGTCGACGAACACCTCGATGAATTCCCCCGCATCGACGAGTTCGCGCACCATGCGCCGCTCGGCCCTGAACGGCGAAATGAACGAGCACAGCACGATCGCCCCGGCGTCGACGAAGAGCTTGGCGACCTCGCCCACTCGCCGGATGTTCTCCACGCGGTCGGCGTCGGTGAAACCGAGATCGCGATTGAGGCCGTGCCGGACGTTATCGCCGTCCAGCATGTAGGTGTGCGCGCCAAGGGCGTGCAGCTCTCGCTCGACGATGTTGGCGATGGTGCTCTTGCCCGAGCCCGAGAGCCCCGTGAACCACAGGATCGCCGGGCGGTGGCCGTTCAGGCGCGTGCGCGCGCTCTTGTCCACGAGCAGCGCCTGGCGATGGATGTTGGTCGCTCGGCGCAGGCCGAAGCTGATCATGCCGGCCCCGGCGGTGGCGTGGGTGAAGCGGTCGATGAGCACGAAGGCGCCGGTCTCGCGGTTCTCGGGGTAGGCGTCGAAGGCCACCGGGCTCGCGGTGCCGAGATTGCAGAAGCCGATCTCATTGAGCTGCAGCGTCTTGGCGGCGATGTGCTCGAGCGTGTTGACGTCGGTCTTGTGCTTGAGGCTGGTGATCCGCGCCGGCACGAACCGGGTGCCGATGCGCATCAGGTAGGAGCGTCCGGGAAGCATCGGCTCCTCGATCATCCACAGCACCTGCGCGGCGAACTGATCGACCACCTCCGGCCGCGAATCCGCCTGCGCGAGCACATCGCCGCGCGCCACGTCCACCTCGTCGGCGAGCGTCAGCGTGACGGCATCGCCCGCGGAGGCCTCCGCCAGGTCTCCATCCGCCGTCACGATGCGCGACACGATGCTCTCGCGGCCGGAGCCTGCCACCACCACGCGATCCCCGGGCCGCACCCGGCCCGACGCCACGGTGCCGGAGAAGCCGCGGAAATCGAGATCCGGACGGTTGACCCACTGCACGGGGAAACGGAACGGCTTCTCCTCGAGCTCCTCGCCGACATCGAGCGATTCCAGGTGCTCGATCAGCGTCGGGCCCTCATACCAGCGCATGTGCCCGGAGCGGCGGATGACGTTGTCTCCGTAGCGCGCCGAGAGCGGGATGGGCGTGATCGAGCTGAACTCGAGCGCCTTCGCGAAGCCGAGATAGTCGGCCACGATGTGGTGGAATCGCTCGCCGGAGAAGTCCACGAGATCGATCTTGTTGACCGCGAGCACCACGTGCTTGATGCCAAGGAGCGAGCAGATATAGCTGTGCCGGCGCGTCTGGGTGAGCACGCCCTTGCGCGCATCGATCAGGATGACGGCCGCCTGGCAGTTGGAGGCCCCGGTCGCCATGTTGCGCGTGTACTGCTCGTGCCCCGGGGTGTCGGCCACGATGAAGGCGCGACGAGCGGTGGAGAAGTACCGGTAGGCCACATCGATGGTGATGCCCTGCTCGCGCTCGGCCTGAAGCCCATCGACGAGGAGCGCGAGATCGAGCTCCTCGCCCGTCGTGCCGTGCTTGCGGCTGTCGCGCTCGAGCGCGGTGAGCTGGTCATCGAGGATCAGCTGGGTGTCA
>DAHVQK010000029.1 GCA_027317845.1 Gammaproteobacteria bacterium | reverse complement strand
ACGCCCACGTGCGCTACATACCGTTGCTCGCGGGCTTGTTCGCGCTCTACGCCTCCGGCGAGCTGCTGCATCTCTCGCCGCTCATCATGGTCCTGCTGTTCGGACTGATGCTGAACAACAAGGAAGCGCTCGATCGCGTGGCGGCGCTGCGCGGCGTGGCGGAGAAGATCTCCCCGGCCACGGTCGGGGAATTCAAAGTGCTCGTGCAGGAGCTGACTTTCGCCGTTCGCGGTTTCTTTTTCTTCCTGCTCGGATATTCCACCAGCCTGTCGGAATTCGCCGTGCTGCGCTCATGGGTCGCCGGCGCGGTGATCCTGATCATCGCCTATGGCGCGCGCTACGCGCTGCTGCGCGCGATCGAGGAGCGGCGGCGCGCCGCATCCCTCGCCTGGATCGCCCCACGCGGACTGGTGACGGTGCTCCTTTACCTCGAGGCCGCTCAGAAAGTGCCCCTGCCGACCTATCTCGATGGCACGGTGCGCCTGGTGGTGATTCTCTCGGCCACTTTCCTGGCGCTGTCGCGCCGGACCTCGAGCGCCGACGCCCCTCCGGTCGAGGCTGATGCCCCGCGTCCGCCGGACGATTGCCAGGGGATCCGGCCAATCGAGTAGGCTTCGATCACACGGCCGCACCGGCTATCGCGGATATCCGATCCACTGGAGTCGCTTTGCCCCCGTCCGGACTGTCGCTGATTCTCCCGTGGGAATTCTCGCCCACCGTGCTCGTGGCGATCGCTCTGGCCGTCGCGCTGTATGGCCGCGGCTGCGCGCGCATGGCGTCCCCGGTGTCACGCTCCCGTGTCATCTCGTTCCACTTCGGCCTCTTTCTCATCTATTGCGCGCTGCAGACGAGCTGGGACTACTACGCCAGCCACATGTTCTTCGTCCACAGGCTGCAGCACTTCGTGCTTCATGACGTGGGTCCGGCGCTCATCGCCGGTTCGGCACCCGGCGCCGCGCTCGCGCAGGGACTACCGGGGCGCCTCCACAGGGTCACCGCGTGGGCGCGGGTGCGCCTGCGCGCGGTGGGGCGTATGGTCTTCGACCCCTGGACGGCGACCGCCTTGTATATCGCGAGCCTGATCGTCTGGATATGGCCGTCGGTGCATTTCTACGTCATGCTGAGCAACTGGCTCTACAGGCTCATGAACTGGAGCGTGGTGCTCGGGGATCTACCGTTTTGGTGGCTCATCCTCGATCCGAGGCCCTATCCGCTTGCGCGCGTCAGAGGCGGTTATCGACTCCTCATGCTGTTTGTGGTGATGTTGCCCATGATGTTGGCGGGCGCGATCCTCAGTCTCACGCGGCACTACTGGTACCCCGTCTACGGCATCTGCGGACGCTTCGCGCCGATAGCCCCTCTGACCGATCAGCACCTCGGCGGGCTCATCATCTGGATCCCGGGGAACGTGCTTCTCTTGATCGTCGCGCTCATCGTGTTGCGCCGGACGCTCCACCAGGAACATGCCGCACGGGTTCCCGCCGCCACACTGCATCGCCTCTACCAGAAATAGAGCTGCAATGCCGGATCCTGCCTGCGCGGCGCAATGCGCTCGAGCGCCGGCACGAAGGCCATCGCCGTGTGCCGGATGAATCATGCGCGCGGTGGCCTCGAGCGGCTCCACGAGCCCCCGGGCCAGTCCGTCCGCGAGGCAGTTCGCGTGCCAGGGGGGCTTGCGAGCCTCCCGATCCGCATCCTGAGATGGCGCGCCCCGAGATCCGGGTGGAGCACTCCGAGGTGCGGGCGCAGCTCGAATTCCGCCGCATCCGGCGAGCGAAATCGAGTGCTGTAGACAGACCCGTTGCCGAAGCGGTCGGTGAGCGGTCTTCCACGGCCACCCGTGCTTCAGGGCCGTGGAGGCGGTCTCGCTCGGGACTGCCGCCATCGGCGAGGGCATCACCACCGCCGCGTCATTGACGGGCAGTCGGCAAAGCGGACAAAAGGGACCTTCAATGCCGTCTCGATCGGCAGGCTGGCGGATCCCGTGCACTCCACGGACAGGTCCGCCGCGATAGTCTCGCCCTCACGGGTGCGCACGGAGGCGATCGCCCGCCCCTGGGAGGACGGTCGGAAGCGGATCGGGCTGGACGATGGCCGAATCGGGCCAGACTCACCGCGAGAGAACGCCGCGATTGCGCCACGACGGCCCCCGCTTTGCGCCGCCGATCAGGATGACGGCGGATGCCCCGTAGCCGGCCGGCCGGTTGCCCGTGACCGCACGGTGGCCTCGGCGAGGTAATCATCTCCCGAACGACCATGGGCACGACGCTCGATGATCGTCGTCTCCACATGAGGATCGATTGCCCCGGCGCGCCGCGCCGCCTCCAGAGCGAGCTCGCGCGAGATGCGCTTCGCGAGCTCGATGGCCTCATCGGCCTCGGTGAAATCCCGGAATCCCGCCGGATCGTGCACCCTAAAGACCTTCCATTCCGGCTGGTTCACCAGAACATCGTGGGTCTCCGACACCACTCCGGCCACCGCGCCTACCGCATTGCACACCGCCGCGTGCTCGGGGACCACGAGCGGTGCGCCGAGTCGGCGCGCGACCTCGGGATAGAACACGGCGGCCGGCGCGCCAATGGCCACCAGCGGGTTCGAGAGGCACAGCCGTCCATCGATCAGGCTCGACACCGGCCGTCCCTCCACCACGCGCTCGATCAGGATACCGAGTGGACCCCAGCGCCCGTTGTGCGGCTCGACGCCGGGATCCTGGGCCAGCGCACTTTCCAACACCAGCCGGGCCGCCTGGCGGATCACGAGCTCGAGAACGCGCTCGCAAATCCTCTCGGACGTGTCTTTGTCAAGGCTCGACCGCTCATTGCGCTCCTCGGTGGCGAAGATTGCGGCCCCGAGGCGCGCCGCATCCGCACTCCAGCCGCTCTGGCGGCCGAGCACGTGCATCGCATCGCTCGGCGTAAAGCCGGCGAGACTCGCCAGCCCGCGGTCCACCAGACGCCGCAGCGCCTCGACACCCTGCGAAGTGCGCGCCACTACATCGAGCCGGCGCGGAGTCGTGCCGAGCGCCTCCCAGACCCGCTGCTCCAGCCGATCCAGATTCGGTCCCGGATCCCGTCCGGGATTACGATGCGCGTATTGCCCGGCAAAGGGCGGCAGGCGCTCGATATTCCCGAGCAGCGTGAGATCAGCGAGCACCTCGGGGAACTGATGGGCGAGCAGGCTGAGCGGCATCACCCTGCGCGGGCCGAGCCTCATGTGCGCATCCCGATCGAGGCGCACTTCACTGTCACCCCCGAGGCCGCAGGTATGAACATCGACGGCCTCGACCATGGTCCGCCAGCCGCCGATCACCGCGCCGTCCGCGCGCACCACGGGGCGCTCGCCGACGATCACCGCCACATCGGTCGTCGTTCCGCCCATGTCGGCGACTGCGAAGTCTTTCAATCCGGTGAGGAAAGCTGCCCCCACGACGCTCGCAGCCGGCCCCGACAACACTGTCTCGACCGGATACTCGAGGGCGACCTGCGCTCTCATCAAGGTCCCATCGCCTTTTACGACCATCAAGGGCGCGCTGATCCCCTCGCGCGCGAGCGCCTGACCCAGGGCATCCAGCAGATGGCGGATCTGCGGCACCAGGCGGGCATTGAGCGCGGCGGTCAGGGCGCGCTTGGGCGCGTTCAACTGTGCACTCAGCTCGTGGCTGCAGGTGACCGGCTTGTCACACAGGGCGCGGATGCGCTTGCGCAGTCGCAGCTCGTGATCGGGGTTGCGAACCGAAAACTGCGCCGCGACCGCGAAGGCCTCGACCCGCGGCGCGAACTCGCGGACCGCGGCCTCGACGGCCGCCTCATCTAACGGCTCTTCTTCACACCCGGTCGGGTCGTGCCCGCCGCTCACCTGCACGACCGAGACGCCCGTCTGGCCCCTGAGCCCCGCCTTCTCGACCATCCGGTCGTTGAAGCCCGCAAGGACGGCGCAGATCGGACTGAAGCGATTCTCGACGACGGCGTTGGTCGCGAGCGTGGTCGATACGGACACCAGCGAAATGCGCTGGCGCGCGCCCTCGGGAAGCGTATCGAGCACGGATCGCAGTGCGGCCCCGAGGCCCACGGAAAGATCCCAGTGCGTCGTCAGCGCCTTGGCGCATGCAATGACCCGCCGCGCGCTATCGAGCGCCACGGCATCCGTGTAGGTGCCTCCCGTATCGAGTCCGATCCAAAGGTCCGATGACGGAAGGAGGGCCTCGGGCGCGCCGTTGTTCATAAGCTGCGCACGCTGCCGCAAGCTCGACGCTGATGCTTGCCGAAAATCGACGCATAGTTGTGCATCTGCGTCCTGGAGCGCGCGCCCCGGCACGAATCCTTCTCGTGCCGGGGCGTGCGGGCGCCTACGGAAGCAATCCCTCGGCCTTCATCGCGGCCTGCACCGCGGGCCGCGCGGCCACACGCTTCTGGAAGGACAACAGATGCGGGAGCGCCGACAGATCGACCTTCACGAGCGGCGCCCAGCTCGTCGTGGTGAACAGGTACGCATCAGCCACGGTGAAAGTGTCCCCGAAGAGATACTGCCGACCCTCGAGCTGCTTTTCGATCACCGCATAGCGCTTGAGCAGGTAGGCCTGGCGCTCGGCGCGCGTCTCCGCCGGGGTATCCGGGCGGAACAGCGGTGAGTAGGTCTTGTGGATCTCGGAGTTGATGTAGCCGAGCATCTCCTGCAGGCGATAGCGCGCCAGCGTGCCCGCCGGCGGCGCAAGCCCCGACTGCGGTTTGAGGTCGGCCAGATACTGGACGATCGTCGGGCCCTCGGTGAGGACCTCTCCGTCATCGAGCTCGAGCGCGGGCACGTAGCCCTTGGGATTCACGCCGAGGAAATCGCCTAGCGCGGCGACCGTCCGGGTTTTGAGGTCCACTTTCTGCAGCCGCAGATCGATCCCCGCCTCGCGGGCCACGATGTGGGGCGAGAGCGAGCAGGCGCCGCTCGCGTAGAAGAGTTTCATGCCAGTCCTCCGGTCGAATGAGTTCGAAACGGGGCAAAACTAGCAGCCACACTTACTTTTGTATAGCAGATCACTTTTCGTAATGAGAGATTTCCGCTAACCTTTTGGTAAGGAATCGCCATGCCGCACAAGATCCGCAAAAGCAAAGCGCCCCCGCCCCCCGCCGGGTGCCCCATGGGCACCTGCATGAGACTGTTGGGAGGCGCCTGGACACCGAGCGTGATCTGGCAGCTCTCCGGCGGACCACGTCGCTTCGGCGAGCTCTACCGCGACATTCGGGGGATCTCCCCCAAGATGCTTTCTGCGCGGCTGCGGGAGCTCGAGGCGAAGCGCGTGATACTGCGCGAAGTTGCGCCCACCTCACCCCCCTCTGTGGAATACGCCCTCTCGGAACTCGGCCGGGAACTCATTCCCATCATCGACACCATCGTGAAGGTAGGCACGCGCCTGCTGCATGAGGCGGGCGCCTCTGGGTGAGTCGCCGGCCGGAGGCGCTACGGCCGCTCCCGGCGAAGGGTGTCGAGAAGCCCCGCCGCTCCCCCCGCCAGCGAGCCGACGATCTGGCCCGCGACGGTGAGCGTCCCCACCGCGCCGAAAATCGGCAGCACGGTGAGCAGGGCGACGCCAGCGGTGGCGCCGAGCGCCATGTTCTTGAACAGATTCACGAGTTTCATGGTGTCACCCGCCGTGCGGCCCCGGGACAAGATTCATTGTAGGCCCAAGCGCCGAGCGCGCGGCAAGAGCCGTCCCCGCGAATCCGGCGTAGCGAAAATATCTTCGTTATTACAATGAATTACGGAGAACTCTGCAGATGATTTGTGCGCCGCATGCCGTGCCGCGGCGTATACCCGTCGGTGAGCGTATCGAGAAAAGCGATGACGTCTTTGATTTCGGCGGGGGTCAGCGCGGGAGGGTCGCCCGGATGACGGTTGAAGGGCGCGTCCACGATGTCGACGTTCTTGCGATATTGCGGCGGCAGGTCGTTGTACTTGATCACCTTGCCCGCGGCATTGCGCGGATAGAAGCGTCCCGGATGAAGGTCCCGGTTGACGTACCAATCGAGCACCTGCGTGAGTGAATGGAACACCCCGTTGTGGAAGAACACGTGACGCGTCGCCACGTTGCGCAGGCTCGGTGTGAGGAACATGCCGCAGTACTGCCTCTGGCGGCGCATGTCGCTGCGATAGGGCCCGCAGATCCCGAGATCATAGTAATGCGCATTGCGGTTCGCGGGGATGGTGGGATTGCGCGGTACCCCGAGGGCCTCATATTGGAAGTCGGTGAACAAGGGCGGCAGATGATCGGGGGTGGGCTGATCGAGATGGCAGGCGGCGCAATTGCCCTTGCGCGGATCGTTGAACAGCTCATAGCCGCGCATCTCGGCCGCAGTGAAGCGCGCCCTGCCCTTCAGCCACGCGTCGAACTTGCTGGAGAAGGGGTGAAAGGCCGGGTCTTCGATCTCGTAGCGGGCGATCGCGAACATCGCCTCGGACACCGTGAGGCGGGGATTGGTGAACACGCCGGGACCGAACAGGCGGATGAAATCCCGCGCATACGGCCCCGTGCGCAGCTTCCTCGCCACCTGCGCCGGCGTGCCACCGTCCATCTCCGCCGGATTGTAGAGCGGGCCGTTGATCTGCTGCTCGAGCGAATTGGCGCGTCCATCCCAGAAGAGCCCGCCCTGGGGCACGAGATTGGCCGACGCCGCGAGTGGAGTGCTTGCGCTCTTGAGCACCCGCACACGGCCCGCCGCCCGGTGCACCTGCTTCGCCATCGGGACCGGGATGTCGTTGCCGGTCTCGATATCCGGCCCGATGGTGAACGGAGTCTGCCGGTACAGGTAGCGCAGCGACGGAACGGCGCGAAAGCCCGGCGTGCGGAGCCGCGGCCCACCCAACATCACCGGCGAGGTCCCCGGCGGGCCGTACTCGTGCGCGGGGCTGTGGCAGCTCGCGCAGGACATCCGCCCTGAGGCCGACAGGCGCGGGTCGAAGAAGAGCTTCGCGCCGAGCCGGGCCACGGCCGAGAGCGGCCTCACCGGCGGGTAATGCAATTTGACCGGACGGGGGTTGATGCCCCGCGCGAGAAGCGCCGCCTCGCGCGAGGAGACTCGGCCCCTCCCGGCGGCCACCGCGGCGCCCGCGAGAAGACCCGCGCCAAACAGCACGCCGGCGGCCGCGATCAGAGTCGTTTTGCCCAGCGTCATCACCCGGCCACAGACGATCGATTCGACATGGTAGCCCGGATCGAGGCCGCCGATCAGGCCCGGTGGGGCAGCGTAGCGCCAGAATGTGACTGTCCGGTGACGCTGCCCCGCCGCGCGCCTATCATGGCGCCTTCCCCAGCCGCGCTCGCTCCGCCGTGACCGTAACCGCCTTCATCGCCACCCACCAGAACGCCCTGCGACTCGGCTGCTTTCTCGGCGTCCTCGTCCTGATGGCGCTGTGGGAGATGCGGGCGCCGCGGCGGCGCGCCAGCGCATCGAAACGGGTCCGCTGGGCCGGCAACCTCGGGCTCGTCGTGCTGAACACCGTGATCCTTCGTGTCCTGTTCCCGGCCGCCGCGGTGGGGGTGGCCACTTTCTGCGCGGTGCGCGGCTGGGGCGTGCTCGCCCTGCTCGGTCTGCCCGCCTGGGCCACCCTCGTGATCGCCGTCGTGGCGCTCGATCTCACCATCTACCTGCAGCACGTCATGCTGCACGCCATACCGGCGCTGTGGCGGTTGCATCGCGTGCATCACACCGATCTCGACTTCGATCTCACGACGGGCCTGAGGTTTCACCCGCTCGAGATCGCGCTGTCCATGCTGATCAAATTCGCGGCCATCGTGATGCTCGGCGCTCCGGCGGCGGCGGTGGTGATCTTCGAGGTGCTGCTCAATGCCACCTCGATGTTCAATCACGGCAATGTCCGGCTGCCGGCCTCCGCCGACCGGCTGCTGCGCCGGCTCGTGGTCACCCCCGACATGCATCGCGTGCACCATTCCATCGACGAGGACGAAACCAACAGCAACTTCGGGTTCAACCTGCCGTGGTGGGACCGGCTCTTCGGCACCTATCGGGCGCAACCTCGCGCCGGACACGAGGCCATGACCCTCGGCATTCGCACCTTCCGACAACCCAGGCTGTGTCTGCGGCTGCCGGGAATGCTCGCCATCCCCTTCATCGGCGAGGTCACGGATTACGCCATCAACCGCCGTTCCTGGGAGCCCCGCCGGTGACCTCGGCCACCGGGAAATGGTTCCGGGTATGCGCCATAGCCCTCCTGGCCGGCGCCGGGATCTGGGTTTACCTGCACCGTGGCGAGCTCGATGCGCAGACGCTTCGGCGGACGGTGAGCGCCGCCGGACCCTGGGGTCCGCTCGCCTTCATGGCGCTCTATGCGGCCGCGACGGTGGCCCTCTTCCCCGGATCGGTGCTGACGCTGGCCGGTGGGGCGCTGTTCGGACCGGTTGCCGGCACGTTCTACAATCTCACCGGCGCGACCCTCGGCGCCACGGGCGCCTTTCTCGCCTCCCGCCACCTCGCCGCGGACTGGGTCCGCCGGCGCGTGGGAGGCCGGGCGGAACAGATCATCGCAGGCGTCGAACGTGAAGACTGGCGATTCGTCGCGTTCGTGCGCCTGGTGCCGCTCATTCCCTTCAACCTGCTCAACTACTCCCTCGGTCTGACGCGCATCCGGATGTCGCGCTACATCATCGCGTCCTACCTCGCCATGTTGCCGGGTACGCTCGCCTACACTTACCTCGGCTACGCGGGACGTGAAGCGGCTACCGGCGGTGCGGGCCTCGTGCGCAAGGCGCTGCTGGCACTGGCGCTGCTGGCCGCCGCGACGCTCCTTCCGGCACTCTTCCGCCGCTTCCGCGCGGCGGGCCCGCCCGGGCGGCCCTGACGGCGGCTCACCCCGGCAATCCGCGGCTGCGGATGTAGAGGTGCAGGTACTTGCGGCGCACGTAGTTCGCTTCCACCAGCGCGAACACCATGCCGCGCCAGCCGTCGAGAAATCCAAGACGCAGCACGTAGCCGCGAAAGAACCGCCATGCGGGGTTCACCAGCACCTTGCCGAGTCCGCAGCGCTTGCCGCGCGCATGGAGCGCGCCGGCCATGAGCTCCGCGTAGCGCTGCATGCGCACATGATGGTCCGTGAGATTGCGGTAGGAGAAGTGCTCGAGATGTCCGCGCAGGCGGCCGATGCGCCCCTCGACCCGAGTGTTCTCGTGGATCTCATCGCCCGACCAGCGGCCACGCCGCCGGTCGAACAGGCGCACCAGGCGATCGGGATAGGCATTGCCGTGGCGCAGGAAACGGCCGAAATACTCGGTGATGCGCGGAATCGACCAGCCCGCGCAACCCTCGAAACCGTGCTCGCGCAGCCGCTCGATCTCCCAGCGCAGCCGCTCGCTCACGCGCTCATCGGCATCGACGCAGAGCACCCAGTCGTTGCCGGCGGCCTCCACCGCGAACTGCTTCTGCGAACGGTATCCGGGCCAGTCGCGCTCGATCACCCGGGCGCCCAGCGCCGCGGCGCGCTCCCGGGTATCGTCCGTGGAATGCGAATCCACGACGATGACCTCGTCGCAGAAACTCACCGAGCGCACACAGTCCTCGATGCGGTCGGATTCGTTGAAGGCAATGACACAGGCCGACAGGCCGCAACGATCTATCACACTCACCTCGCCCGCGCGCCCCGCAGCGCCGCGGGAGGCTTCCCGGTGAGTCTAACCGCAATTTGGCCCGAGGCGGGTCCCGATGGCCGCCGAGCGCGGCGGGGCCCCCAGCCGGCTCCCCCGGCGCGCACGTCCGTCATCCGCCTCGCCGTTCGCCCTCGGAGGCGAACCGCGTGCGCCTGGTTCCGGCCGCCGAGGGGATCGCAGCCGGAACCAGGCATCTCTCGACAGGTCAGTCCAGATTGGCCTTCACGCCCACGTAGTACGTCCTGCCCATGACGTCGTAGGTCGCCGCATCGGTCAGGAGCGGTGCTCCCTGCACCGTCGGCGCCTTCTTGTCGAACAGATTGTTGAGCCCGGCCGACAGCTCGATCCGCGAGGTCACCTGGTAGTGTCCATTCAGATCGAAGTAGTTGTAGGCGGGAACCCCCCGATCACCGCTCCCCGGACCGTCCATGAGGTCCGCCATCGCGGAGATGAACCGCCAGTGCAGCGCCACACCGAGTGGTCCGTCGGCGTAGCCGAGCATGGTGTTCGCCTTCCACCTCGGATGCGAGATATCCGAAGCGGTCGTCCCGTCCGCCTGCATCACCGTCTGCGTGTCGCCGACCGATCCGGCGAAGTTCAGGTTCGGCACACCGGGCACGCCCTCGATCGACAGCTTGTCGAGGTAGGACAGGTAGGTCTGCAACATGACACGGCCGGCCCGCGGCGAGAAACCAAGATCATGCAGCGGCAAGCCCCAGTGCCCCTCGATGTCCACGCCCTCGGTGAGGTAGGACCCGATGTTCAGCGAGAACTCCTTGGCCAGCACGATCGCGCCGGAGCCCGGATCGCGGGTGATCTGCTGGCAGTAGAAGTTGTTTGCCGAGTAGCTCGGGTTGCTGCCGTTGGCGTTGAAGCAGTTCTGGACGATCGCGTTGAGCGTCTCACCGGCAATCGCGCCGTTGATCTGGATGTGGTAGTAGTCGACGGACGCGCCCAGATCGCGAGCCATCGGCGCCTCGAAGTGCGGCGTCAACACGAAGCCAAACGAGTATGTGTTGGCGACCTCCGGCTTCAGGTTCGGATTGCCGTGAATGATTCCATTCGCCGACTGCAGTCCGTAATTGAACGTCGAGGAAGCCGCGGCCGGCGACTGGGCCGCGCACAGCGCCGTCACCTGCGCCCCGTTCGCACCCGTCCGGTAGCTGCTGTTGTAGTTGCACGGATCCACGGTCAGCGAGTCCTGCGCCTGGACGGTCGGATTGTAGAGATCCTGGAGGCTCGGCGCGCGGAATGCCCGCTCGAAGCCACCGCGGAACGCCACCGCGCCGTTGACCTGCCAGTGCAGATCGGCCTTCCAGGTGTTGGCGCCACCGAAGAGGTCGTACTGCGAATGGCGTCCCGCCACATCCACCGACACGTCCTTGGCGAACGGCCTGTCCCTCAGGAGCGGCGCGCGCAGCTCGACGTACACCTCACGCACGTTCTGCGTGCCGCCCGCCGAGCTGATCAGGTCATAGGATGGCGAGATGATATCCGACGGATAGCCCGAGGGCATCACGTTGAACGCGGGGTTCAACGACGGATCGGCCTGGTAGTCGAAGGTGTCGCCACGGTAATCGGCGCCGAGGGCGAACTTGAGGTGTCCCTCCGGCAGCTTCCACAGATCACCGCTCAGATCGGCCTCGAAGTACTTCTGCGTGATGACGTTGGTGTTCTTGGCCGTGCCGCTCGCGTATTGCAGGCAGCCCGCGCTCATCGGCTGGCCGCCGAGCGGATCCCAGGCATAGCCCACGCAGTTATTGCCGCCCGCCCCCAGGAAATTAGCCGTGCCGTACAGGATGGTCTCGAGCGCCGGCAGGTTGATATTGTTCTGCTCGTCGTTCTCCATGTACGTCTGGCCGTACGAGCCGAACACGTTCCAGGAGAGGGACGTGTCGCCGATCCCGCCTTTCAGGCCCGTGGTGAACTGGTAGTCGTTGTACAGGAAGCTCTCGATGCGCGGACCCATGCTGGTCAGCCAGTCTTCCATGTGGATCGCGTTCCCAGAGCCCACGTTGGCGCCCACCGGCACGCCGGCGGCGTTGAGAATCGAGCTCAGATCCGGGTTGCCGTAGACGTACGGATTGTTCGTCGGGACGTACAGAAACTTCCCTGGCCCGAGGTAGGAGGCGGCATTGACGTCGCCGGACGTCGAGTGCATGAAATTGATCTGCCCGTACGCCTGGACGTTGTCATTGATGTTGTACGTAACGTGCGAGAACAGGTTGTATCGCTGCAGCGGCGTCTGGACGTAGAAATACGGTCCGAGATAGGACTTGACGGTCGTGCAGTCCGGGGTGATCGCGAGACCGGGCACCTTGCCCACCGGCCCTCGATAGTTCTGCACGCAGCTGCCGGGGTTTCGGGTGGTGAACAGCGAACCGTCCTGGTTGATGCCGAGGTAACCGCCGTAGTTGCCGGTGCCCGGCACCGAATCGCCGTACTGGGCAAGCACCGAATTGACCGCGGACACCGGTATGGCGGCGCCGAGTTCGCCCGCGTTGAAGATGGCCTCCGGTCCGCGCGCAACGCCACGCGTGAAATTGCTGTAGTTCGAGAAGAACGGGCTGTCGTTGCCGGTGATCGCGCCGCGCTGGTTGTACTCGAGATCGAAGACCGCATTGCCCTTGTTGTGATCGAAGTTCCCGCCCATCAGGACGCTGAGGCTGTCCTCGGCCCCGTAGCCGCTGGTGGTCGCCCCGTGCTGGTAGGAGAGCTGGATGCCGTGGAAGTGCTGGCGCAGCCGGAAGTTGACCACGCCCGCCACTGCGTCCGAGCCGTAGACCGCCGAGGCGCCGCCGGTGATGACATCGACGCCCTTGATGAGCGCCATCGGGATTACGTTGAGGTCGACCGACCCATTGGGGTTGGTCGGCACGAGGCGCTGCCCGTCGAGCAGCACCAGGGTGCGGTTCGAGCCGAGTCCGCGCAGGTCGGAGTAGGACTGGCCGCCCTGGAAGCCGGTCGCGCCCTGCACGTCACCGACCTCGGCCTGACCCTGGCCGGCGGCGAACTGCGGCATCTCACCGAGTGCCGAATCGAGCGACACCTGGCCGGCCGAGGCGATCTGCGCCATGCCCACCGAGACCAGCGGACTGTCGGAGGTGTAACTGCGGCTCGCGATGCGGCTGCCCGTCACCACGACTTCCGTCAGCGTTGGGCCGGCCGAAGAGGAGCCTGCGGCGGCGGGGGCCGCTACCGCCTGGGACGCCGCCGCGGGCGGGTCCGCCGGAGGATCTGCCGGAGGGTCGGCCACCGCCGCCGAGCCACCCGCCGGGGAGGCATCGCTGGTGATTTGAGTCTGGGAGCGCCTCATGATCATGAGCGCCCCCGAGGGCGAGCGCTTGACGACCAGCTGCGTGCCCGCCAGCAGGTGACTGAGAGCGTCCTGCGCCGTGTAGTCGCCCACGAGCGAGGCCGCATGCGCGCCCGCCACCACGGACTGGGTGAATATGACGTCTTTGCCGCAGACCTCGGCATAGGTCTGCAGGGCCTGGGAAAGTGGCTGCTGCGAGATGTCGAAATGGAACAGCCTGCCGTGCGCGGAGGCCGCGGAGGCGGCCAGCAGGCCCGCGACGGTGGCGAGAACCTTGCCGGCGACGGCCTTGCGGGATCCAGCCTTGCTGGAAAAATACGATGACGTGGACATTCGCTCCCCCCTTTGAGTTACCGAACACGATCAGTCCCGGCTTTTCCGGGCTTCAGGGGAGGTAGACGCCGTCCAGTGTGGAATCCTCCTCCATGGCGCGAATCTTTGCTGAAAAACAACACATTCCTGAATTTCCATTCAGACTCGCCGCGATTTCAATTCGCGAAATGGAGGACGATGCACGCCATCAGCGTGGCGTCAAGGCACCGATCAGTGCGCCGGATTCTCGCGATAGGTCAGCACCACGGTGCCGTCGCTGTCCTGATGGGCTTGAAGGGGCAGGTAGCTCACGACCGTGCTGACGAAGCCATTGACGTCATCTTCCCGGAATACACCGCTGATCCGCAGGTCCGCCGCCTGGGGATCGCTCACGGTGATGGGTTGCGGCAAGTAGCGGTTCATGCGCTGGATCACCTCGGCGAGGCGCTCGTTGCGGAAGACGACCTCACCGCGCTCCCAGGCGGTCACACGATGCACGTCGACCCGCTCGACGCGAGGAGGCGCGCCAGAGGCCATGACCAGCTGTTCGCCCGGATCGAGCGCGATCCGAGACCAGTCGGGAGGAATGCCGGTGACGGGGACGTCGACCATCTCGGGACCCGTGCCGAGCGCATTCCCGGGCGGCGGGAACATGAACGGCTGTACAGGCGCATTCTGGGGCAGTATGACCACGTGGCCCCGGAGCAGGGTCACCGTCAGCTTCGGCCCCATGACGTTGACGTCGAACGCCGTACCGGTCGCCACGACCTTGCGGCCATCCGCAGTCACTGTGAAGGGCCGCTCAGGATTGTGCGCCACGTCGAATCGGGCCTGCCCGGTCACAAGAACCAGCGTGCGCGCATCCGCTGTGTAGCGCACTGTGACCTCGGTGCTGGCATCCATGGTGATCCGGGAGCCATCGGCCAGTCTCACGATCCGACGCTCACCCGCCCGCGTGCTGTAGACGTCGGGGCGATAATGCCACCACAGCAACGAGGCGCCGATGGCCAGAATGAGCGTCGCCGCCGTTGCAAGCCGGGCCGGCGTACGCCGCAGCCGGGCACGGATCCAGTTGCTGCGCAGCGCATTGTGCGCATGCGCCAGCGCCGCGCGGCGCAGGCGGATCACGGACGGAGAGGTCGCCTGCTCACCGCAGAAGGCCCAGGGTCGTTGCACCGCCCTCCAGGCCTCGCCATGCGAGGGGTCCTGTGCCAGCCACGCGAGCAGTTCCGCATCCCGCTCGGGCGACTCGGCCAGTCGCACGCGCAGCGCCGCCGCGCGCTCGAGGCAGTCCGGATCGATCCCTTTCGCCCAGCCCTTCATGGCTCACCACACCGTGCCGCAAGATGGAGCACGGCACGCATGACGTGCTTCTCCACGGTGCTCTGCGCGATGCCGTAGAGCGCCGCGATGTCCTTCTGCTTCATGTTTTCCA
>DAHVQK010000117.1 GCA_027317845.1 Gammaproteobacteria bacterium | reverse complement strand
CGACCCGCGCATTACGAATGCGCTGCTCTACCAGCTGAGCTATCCCGGCGCCGGGCGGCGAATTCTATAGGCAGCGGGCGCTGTCGTCACCCCGTCCCTTAGCCTGAATCGTGACGGGCCGCGCATTGGGCGGACCCGGGGCCGCCTTGCCGCCGCAGGGAGGGGCATTCGCCGCTCCCCGGCGTCCGCGGCCAACGTCCCCGGGGTGGGGCGTCTAGGCCGCTCCGGGTCCCGAGGGGCCCGAGCCGCTGGGACCTGCGCCCGGGCCGGGCGGAAATCCCGCGCCGCCGATGGTCCCCGTGCCGGTGCCGCCGGGCTGGTTGGGCCAGGCGGAGAAGGCCAGCCAGTAGATGAAGACCAGGTTGGCGAGCGGGACGACCATCAGGAGGCTGAGCCACGGCGAGTGGCCGATGCGCGTGCAGATTTTCCAGAACGGGATGATGGCGATGACGGCGGCGACCCAGCCGAAACCCCAGAACCCGTGAAATCCCCAGAATCCGTAGTGGTACATATACACGCCGGATCTCCCCGCAGGCCCCTGGCGGCGCTCAGGATGGTTTTTTTCTCAACCGGATGATCAGTTCGATGCCGTCCACCTCGGTGCCGGGCGGTGTCGGCGGCAGACGGCTGAACTCGACCTCCGGCACCGGGACATCGATGAGGGCGCCGGTCGCGACATCGTGAAAGTGGTAGTGGGCATCGACGTTCGAGTCGAACCACGTCCGCGAGCCATCCACCGAGAGCTGGCGGATGAGTCCGTGGGAGGCGAAGAGATTGAGCGTATTGTAGACCGTGGCCTTGGAGACCCGCGCGCCATTGCCGCGCAGCGTGGCCAGGATCTGCTCCGCGGAAAGGTGCTGCGGCTCGGCCAGCAGCAGCGTGGCGATGCGCATGCGTTGCGCGGTCGGCCGGATGCCGCA
This sequence comes from Gammaproteobacteria bacterium, assembly GCA_027317845.1. Classification (GTDB taxonomy): domain Bacteria; phylum Pseudomonadota; class Gammaproteobacteria; order Steroidobacterales; family Steroidobacteraceae; genus 13-2-20CM-66-19. The sequence goes on along the minus strand of DAHVQK010000117.1, from coordinate 5,855 downwards.
ATTGGCCATCCGCCGCTGGCAGCGGACCATCACCTCAGGCACTGAAGACCCGATCGCGTCCATAAAATTAATTATAGACAGAATCTTGAGTCGATTACCTGGGTATTTGCACCTATATGCAGGCAACCGCGACTCAGGCAACGGCCGCCTTGAGCACGCGCTGGGGCTGCGCCACACCGTATCCCTGGGCGAAGTCCACCCCGAGACTGGTGAGCATCTGGATGATCTCGGCGTTTTCGGCGAACTCGGCAATGGTCTGCTTGCCGGTGAGGTGCCCGATCTCATTGATCGAGCGAACCATCTCGCGATCGATGGGGTCGCGCAGGATCTCGCGCACGAAGCTGCCGTCGATCTTGAGGTAATCGACCGGGAAGTGCTTGAGGTAGCCGAACGAAGAGAGTCCGGTGCCGAAATCATCCAGGGCGAACTTGCAGCCGAGCTCCTTCAGCGCCTGGATGAAGCGGTTGGCCTGCGAGAAGCTCGCCACGGCCGCGGTCTCGGTGATCTCGAAGCAGATCTTCGAGCCGTCGATGCCGCTGCGATGGAACTGGTCGATCACGAAGGGCAGGAACTTGTCATCCCCCAGGCTCTGGCCGGAGAGGTTGATCGAGCACAGCGCGAGTTTCTCGCGCTCGTCGGCCTCGGAGACCAGCCACCGGAAGGCATTTTCGATCACCCAGCGGTCGATGGCCGGCGTGATGCCGTAGCGCTCCGCGGCCGCGATGAAATCGTTCGGGGTGACGATGCGCCCGGACTCGTCCTTCAGGCGCAGCAGCAGCTCGTAATGCTGCCCCGGATCGGCGTGCTGCAGCGGCTGGATGGCCATGCGGTGCAGCTCGAAGCGGCCCTCCTCGAGCGCGGTATTGATGCGCGCCGCCCACTGCATCTCACGCCGGCGGCGCATGAGCTCCATGTCATTCTCGGCGAAGCTGTGCACGCGGTTGCGGCCGGCCTCCTTGGCCGCCATGCAGGCGCTGTCGGCGGCAGAGAGGATGGAGGCCACGTCCTCGTTGTCCGCAGTGATCGGCACCACGCCAACGCTCGCGCCCAGCCGGAAGACACGATCCTCCCAGGTGAAGCGGAAATTGCGCACCGCCTCGCGCAGCGCCTCGGCCGTGCGCATCGCCTCATCTATCGAACAGCTCTCGAGAAGGATGCCGAACTCATCGCCGCCGAGACGCGAGAGCGTGTCGCGCCAGCGGACCTTGGATTTGAGCAACGCGCCAACCTGGCCGAGGAGGGCGTCACCGGCGCTGTGGCCGCAGGTGTCGTTGATGATCTTGAACTGATCGATGTCGAGGTAGCACAGCGCGTAGGAGGACTCGTGGGCCTTGGCGCTCTTCAGCGCGCGCTCCAGGCGATTCTCAAACTCTCGCCGGTTCACCAGCCCGGTCAGCAGGTCGTGGCTGGCGTGGTAGGACAGCCGCCGGTTGAGTTCGCGGGCCTCGCTCACATCGTGAAAGACCAGCACCCCGCCGGTGACCTTGCCGACCCCGTCGCGGATCGGTGCGGCCGTGCTCTCCACGTAGAGCTCGTTGCCGTCGCGGCGGATCAGCAGCATCGGCCGCACCGACTTGATGGGCCGTACGCGGCGGATGGACATGGTCAGGGGGTTTTCGAGCGGCTCGCAGGTCTCCTCGTGGAAGGCGCGGAAGATTTCCTCCACCGGGCGGCCCATGGCCGTTTCCAGGCGCCAGCCGGTGAGCGCCTCGGCGACCGGATTGATGTAATCGATGACCGAATCGGCATCCGTGGTGATGACGCCGTCGCCGATCGATTGCAGGGTGATCTGGGCGCTTTCCTTCTCGCGAAACAGCGCCTCCTCGTAGATCTTGCGCTCGGTGATGTCGAGCTCGACGCCGACCAGGCGCAGCAGCCGGCCATGCTGATCGACACGCGCGGTGGCGCGACTCACGACCCAGCGCCACTCGCCATTGCGGTGACGCATGCGGTGCGTGCTCTCGAAATTCGGGGTCTTGCCGTCGATGTGCTCGCGGATCGCCGCTTGCACTCGCGGCAGGTCATCTGGATGCACGAGGCTGCTCCAGTCCGGCGAGCCGCGCAGATCCTCGTCCCGGTAGCCGAGCATGGCTTTCCAGCGGGGCGAGAAATAGACCTCGTTGTTCTCGACGTCGAAGTCCCACAGCCCGTCATTCGCGGCCGATTGCGCGAGCGCAGTGCGCTCCTCGAGCTTGGCGAGGCGGCCCTCGATGCGCAGCCGCTCGAGCCCGGTGGCGAGGCTCGTCCCGAGCAGCTTCATCAAGAGCTGCAGACTCACGTCCCAGCTGCGGGGCAGGGTATTGGCGAGGCCGAGGAAGCCCGCGGGTTTGCCTTGCACCCGCATGGCGATCATCAGGACCGAGCCCATGTAGAGCGAGGCGAAGCGCTGCGCTTCCGCGGCCTGCTCGCGCGAGGGCGAGCTCGTGTCGGGCAATTGCGAGAGTCGCAGGTTCTCCAGGCGTCCGTTGAGCCAGGGGAGCGAGGGGAGGTGCGTCTCCTGGAGTCCCTCAGGACGGCACTGGGCGAGCGTGGTGCGGTCGAACTGCACGTCCTGCACGACAGGGGCGTCCGGGCGCAACGTGGCGAGGAAGGCGCAGTCGACTCCCGTCACTTCACGCAGCAGCGCCAGATTGCGCTGCAGGCACTCGGTGACCGTGCCCTTGCGCATGTTCTGGAAGTCTACGGCGATCTTCGTACACGTGACGTCGATGCCGAGTTTGGGAGTCTTGTCCTTCCAGGCATCCGACGACAGGATGTCCGTCGCTGAGAAATCCGCAGGTTTTTCCGGCGGTGGACTCGACATGAACCAGTGACCTCTTAGCTCGTCAGTCACAGCCTACGCGGCCCCTAAGTCGGTTAGCGTGAACTACCGCCTGCGCAAACGGGGGGCGTCGGCCGTGATCTTTTAACGAGTTGCGGCTGATTCTCGCATACCTGTTCAGGAACACAAGCTAACGTACTGTTCGGTCAAGGGTTGGCGACTTGACAGAATCTTCCCTGCGAGTATGTAAAGATGCGACGCAGTCCGCGGATTTCACTTTATGTTGCGCATGCGCGCGCGATCAGGGGCGCTTCCGCAGGGCGCGCCGCGCGGTCTCATAGGTGCTGCGCAGCTCGAGCGCCATCTCCTGCTGCAGCTTCTCGAGCCCGGCGGCATCGAGCGTGCGCGGCACGTGGCGGGCAGGCCCGATGGCGATGGCGATGCGGGCGAAGGGCTTTGGAATCACGAACCCGTCCCATTTGATCCGCCAGGCGCGCGAGGCGGCATAGGCCATGGGCACGATCGGCCGGCCGGACATCTGCGCGAGCAGTATGGCGCCGGGCTTGAACTGATGAGGCGGACCCCGCGGACCATCCGGGGTGATGGCGGGGGAGATGCCCTCCTTGACCAGCGCCTGGTAATACTCGCGCAGCGCCCGGGCGCCCGTGTGGGTGGAGGAGCCGCGGATCACCTCGGCCCCCAGGCGGCGCACCAGCATCGCGCCGATCTCCCCATCGACCGAGGGGCTGATCAGGAAGCCGACCTTCAGGCCGCGGGCGCGCTGCTCGAGCAGGTACTTTCCGCAGTAGAGCTGGTGCTGGTGCCAGTAGCACGGTAGAACCGAGGGCGTGACCGCAAGGGTGGCGAGGAGGTGCTCCTCGCCCTCGACTTTCACGACGCGGCACAGCCGCCACCAGGTGCGGATGATGGCAAGCCCCACGGGCAGCGCGAGGCGGTACAGCCGCTCACGCGCCGGCGTCATGCGTCGGCCCGAGTAGGGGAGCTTGCGGTAGAAGGAATTACGCTGACCCGGCTCGGTCATGCTCAAGGGGAGCTCCGAAGTGCACTGTGTCGATTGGTATACTGTAAAGCTTACATGAGCAGACCGGCGACAACCCAGGCCGAGCCGCCCGAGGCGGCTGAGCCGTTCGACATCGGCTCCACCGACGACTCGCTGCAGAGGATGGCCGAGCTGTTCGCGTTGCACGGGGACCTCTATCGCGTGTACGTGCCGGCGCGCAAGTCGCACACCTACGTCGTGCACCACCCTGATGATGTCAAGCGGATCCTGGTGTCCAATCATCGCAATTACACCAAGGGGATCGGTCTCGATCGGGTGAAGATCCTGCTCGGCAACGGCATCATGACCAGCGAGGGCGAATTCTGGCGCCGCCAGCGGATGATGCTGCAGCCGCTGTTCCACCGGCGGATCATCACCGAGTTCGCCCGCGTGATCGGCGAGGAGAACACACAGCTCCTGGCGCGATGGGAGGGGTTCGCGGGTCGCGGCGAGCCGGTGAACCTCACCGACGAGATGAGCGAGCTCACCCTGAGCGTCGTGCTGCGCGCCATCTTCGGCCGCGACCTCGATCGGATGTCAGTCGAGCTCGGTGGCAATCCCTTCGAGGTCGTCACCCGGGAGCAGGAGCGCAACCTCCTGTTCGCCTACAAGTTCCGCTCGCTCACCAGGCTCGTGGCCCGGCTCATCGAGCGGCGCCGCGCGGGCGGTGAGGAGCACTTCGACTACGTGTCGATGCTCATGAACGCGCGCGACAAGGATACCGGGGAGGCCATGGGCGAGCGCGAGCTGATCGATGAGATCATGACGCTCGTGGTGGCCGGTCACGAGACCACGGCGAGCGGCCTGAACTGGACCTGGTACCTGCTCTCGCAGCACCCCGAGGTCGAATCGAGGTTGCACGTGGAGATCGATGCCGCGCCAGAGGGCGCCGCTCCGAGCCTTGCGCAGATGGAGCGGCTCATCTACACCCGGCAGGTGATCGACGAGGCGCTCAGGCTCTATCCGCCCGGGTGGTTGCTTTCGCGCCGGACGGTGGCTGCGGATGTGCTCTCGGGGTATGAGATTCCGGCCGGCGCCAATGTGCTGCTGCCGCTTTACCTGCTGCACCGGCATCCGCGCTACTGGCGCGCCCCGGATGTTTTCATGCCCGAGCGTTTCGCGCCCGAGAACGAGGCCGAGCGGCCCCGCTTCGCCTACATGCCCTTCGCGGCCGGTCCCCGCCACTGCATCGGCGAGACATTCGCCCTCTACGAAATGCTGATGCACCTGCATCGGGTGGCGCGCCGATTCCGCCTGATCTATGTGCCGGACAAGCCGATCGAGCTCGAAGCGCAGATCAACCTTCGCACCCGTTATCCCGTTTTCATGAGACTGGAACGTCGCTGATGATCAATGTCACGACCCTTACAGGACTGATCGAGTCCAATCGCACCGTTGCGCGCACCATCACCTATCTGGAGGGCGAGAGCGACACCCGCACCGTCGGATTCGATGAGCTCTACGAGCGGGCCCTCGGCATCCTGCATCACCTGCAGCGGCTCGGGGCGCGTCCGGGGGACAAGCTGATCCTCTTCCTCGGCAACAACGAGCAGTTCATCGACGCATTCTGGGCCGCCGTTCTCGGAGGCATCATTCCGGTGCCGGTGGCGCTTGGGATCAGCGATGAGCACCGGCACAAGCTCCTGAGGATCGCCCGGCGCCTCGGCGATCCCTTCATCTACACCGAGCGCCGCTCGCTCGATCGTATCGCGACCTTCGCCGAGCAGGCCGGGGAAACCGAGACGATGCGGCGGCTGCGCGCGCGCGCCTTCCTGGTGGATGACCTGGATGACATCTCGCGCGCGGGCAAGGTGCACGCCGCGCGCCCCGAGGATACCGCGTTCATCCAGTTCTCCTCGGGCTCGACCAGCGAGCCGAAAGGCGTGGTGCTCACGCATGGCAACATCATCGCCAACGCGCGTGGCTCGACCGAAGTCGCCGGATTCAATGAGAACGACGTCAGCCTCTCGTGGATGCCCCTCACCCACGACATGGGTCTGATCGGTTTCCACCTCGTCATGTTCTTCAACCGGG
>DAHVQK010000094.1 GCA_027317845.1 Gammaproteobacteria bacterium | reverse complement strand
GCTCAGAAAAGGCGTCTCGCCGCAGGCGGCGATCCGGGCCGGCTTCGAGAAAGCGTTCTCCGCCATCGCGGATTCCAACATCACGACGCTGATCGCGGGCCTGGTGCTGTGGATCTTCGGCACGGGCGCGATCCGCGGCTTCGCGGTGGTGCTCACGCTCGGCATCGCCACTTCCATGTTCACCTCGCTGATGGGGAGCAGGGCCCTCGTCACGCTCATGTACGGCGGACGGCGCAAGCTCGCCCGGCTGCACATCTAACAGGCTCCCTGGGGGATCGCTCGTGGAATTTTTCAGCCATCAGACCAACTACCCGTTCATGGCCACCCGCAAGGTGTGGTATGGACTGTCAATCGTGCTCATGATCGCCTCGATCACGATGCTCTTCACCCGGGGGCTGAATCTGGCCATCGACTTCACCGGCGGGGTGAGCGCCCAGGCGAGCTTCCCGGCGACCGCCGACCTTGCCGCCGTGCGCACGCAGCTCGCCGCCGCGGGATTTCACGATGCGGTGGTGCAGAACGTCGGCTCCTCGCGCCAGATCGGCGTTCGCTTGCCGCCCGAGCCGGGTGTGAAGATCCAGCAGATCCGCGCGCGGCTCGACGCGGCGCTCAAGGCCGTCAATCCGGGAGTGTCGGGCATATCGCTGTCCGTGGTGGGGCCGCAGGTGGGCTCGCAGCTGCTGAGCAGCGCGTGGTGGGCGCTCGCCGGCACCCTGGCGCTGATTTTCATCTACATCGCGTGGCGCTTTCACACCTGGCGGCTCTCGCTCGGCGCCATCCTCGCGGTGCTGCACGATCCGATCCTCGTGCTCGGCTTCTTCGCGGCCACGCAGATCTCGTTCAATCTCGATGTGGTGGCGGCGGTGCTGGCGGTCATCGGCTACTCGCTCAACGACACGGTGGTGGTGTTCGACCGGATCCGCGAGCGCTTCGAGGGCAACCGGCGCCTCGCGCCGAACGTCGTGCTCGATCAGGCGATCAACCAGACCCTCTCGCGTACCATCATGACCAAGGTCGTGACCTCGATCGTGGTGGTGGCGCTGCTGGTGCTCGGCGGGCCGGTGCTGCGCGGATTCTCGGCGGCGCTGCTCATCGGCATCCTCGCCGGCACCTATTCCTCGATCTACATCTCGAGCGCGATTGCGCTGCAGTGCGGCCTCACGGCCGAGCACCTCTTTCCGACCGTCAGGAAGACGGCCGTCGATCACCTGCCCTGAGGAACCGGGGCCAGCGGGACTGAAGCTCACGTGCATGCTCTTCTGAATATCGCGGTCCGCGCCGCCCGGCGCGCGGGTGAGGTCATCGTCCGCAGCCTGAACAGCCTCGAGGCGCTCACCGTCACCTCCAAGGGGCGCAACGACTTCGTGTCCGAGGTCGACCGGGCCGCGGAGGCGGAGATCATCGGCATCATCCGCCGCCACTATCCGGAGCACGCCGTGCTCGCCGAGGAGAGCGGCGCCAGCGGCGAGAGCGAGACGCTCTGGATCATCGATCCGCTCGATGGCACGACCAATTTCCTGCACGGCTTCCCGGTGTTCGCGGTCTCGATCGCCTGCCAGCAGAGGGGCAGGCTCGAGCACGCCGTGGTCTACGATCCGATGCGCCAGGAGTTGTTCACGGCCTCGCGCGGGGGTGGGGCGCACCTCGACAACCGCCGGATCCGGGTGAGCAAACAGCGCACGCTCGAAGGGGCGCTGATCGGCACCGGCTTCCCGTTCCGCGCCGATGCGCGCTACGTCGATGCCTACTTCGCCATGCTCAAGGCGGCCACGCAAAACACCGCCGGGATACGCAGGCCCGGCGCGGCGGCGCTCGATCTGGCCTATGTCGCGGCGGGGCGCATCGATGGATTCTGGGAATTCGGGCTCTCTCCCTGGGACACCGCGGCGGGGACGCTTCTCGTGCAGGAGGCGGGCGGGCACATCGGCACGCTGGCGGGCGCCGAGTACCGCCAGGGGGGTAACGTCATCGCCGGCACCCCCAAGATCTACGCCGCATTGCTTGAGCTGTTCGCGCCGTTCGTGCCCGATGAGCTGAAGGATCGCTGAGCCGAGACCGCGGCGCGTCCGGCGCCGACCCCGTGGCTCGATTTCCGGCACTGGCGCGTGTACAGTCCCGGAATGAAGACCCAACTATTCGCTACAAAAACGGTCGCCGAAATCGAGTCAGCGGAAGCGGCGGATGCCGCGGGCCACAAGCTCAACCGTACGCTCTCGGCCACGGCGCTCACGATGCTGGGTATCGGGGGGATCATTGGTACCGGCATTTTCGTCCTGACCGGCGTGGCGGCGGCGCAGCACGCCGGCCCCGCGCTGGTGCTGTCGTTCATCGTGGCGGGCATCGGTTGCGCGTTGGCGGGCCTGTGTTATGCGGAATTCGCCGCCATGGTGCCCGTGTCCGGCAGCGCCTACTCCTACACCTACGCCACCCTCGGCGAGGGTATCGCATGGTTCATCGGCTGGAATCTCATTCTCGAGTACCTGTTCGCCGTGGCGACGGTGTCGGTGGGGTGGTCCGGTTACGTCAACCGCCTGCTGATCGAATTCGGCCTGCATATCCCCTACGCGCTGTCGCACGCGCCGTTCATGCAGGCCGCGCCGGACAGTTTCTCGGTGATGCATTCCGGAGCCATCCTCAACGTGCCGGCGGTGCTCATCGTGGCCGCGCTCGCCACGATCTGTTACATCGGCATCAAGCAGTCCTCCGAGTTCAATACCGTCATCGTGAGCCTCAAGGTCGCCGTGGTGGTGTTGTTCATCGTGCTCGGCATGGGTTTCATCCAGCACGCCAACTGGCACCCGTTCATCCCCAAGAACATCGCTCCGGGTGAGTATGGGTGGAGCGGGGTGTTCGCCGCATCGGGCGTGATCTTCTTCGCCTATATCGGATTCGACGCCATCTCGACGACCGCTCAGGAGGCGAAGAATCCACAGCGGGACATGCCCATCGGCATTCTCTCGAGCCTGGTCATCTGCACTCTGCTCTACGTGATCACCTCCGCGGTGCTCACCGGCATGGTGAGTTACACCAAGCTCAACGTTGCCGCGCCGATCGCGCTGGCGTTGCAGACCTACCCGCAGCTGCACTGGTTCAGCGTGCCGGTCGATCTGGGCGCCATCCTCGGCATGACCTCGGTGATGCTCGTGATGACCATCGCCCAGGCCCGCATCTTCTATGCGATGGCGCAGGATGGACTGCTGCCGAAGGCGTTCGCCAAGATCCATCCGAAGTTTCGCACGCCGTCCACCGGAACGGTCGTCACGGGAGTCTGCGCCGCCGTGGTCGGCGGTCTGTTTCCGGTCGGTCTGCTCGGAGAGCTGGTCTCGATCGGCACCCTGCTGGCGTTCGTGACGGTGTGCATCGGCGTGCTGGTCCTGCGCTATACCCGGCCGGACCTCGAGCGTCCCTTCAAAGTGCCGGCGCCGTGGTTCACCTGCATCGCCGGAGCGTTGGTCTGCGGGTTCATGATCTGGAATCTGCCGCACAGCACCTGGGTCCGGCTGGTGGTGTGGACGGCCGTCGGCGTGGTCGTGTATGTGCTCTACGGCTATCGCCACAGCAAGCTGCACCGACCGGGCCGGGGGGCGGCGACCGAGGCCGAGTAGCCGACCGCGGGGCGCCGTCTGCGGCGCCGGGCGCATTCGGGGCTCGCCCGAGGCGCCTGGGCGTCCCCGGACCCATGTAGTAGCGTATCGGCCATGACCGCTCCCGACATCCGCGTCGTCCTCGTCGAGACCTCCCATCCCGGCAACATCGGGGCGGTCGCGCGGGCGATGAAGAACATGGGGCTCGAGCAGCTCGTGCTGGTCAACCCGAGGCAGTTTCCCCACAGCGAATCCATCGCACGCGCCTCGGGCGCCGGTGATCTGTTGGCGCGCGCGCGCGTCGCCGAGTCGGTGGAGGAGGCGCTTGCGGGCTGCGGTTTCGTCGTCGCGACCACCTCGCGCGAGCGGGATCAGAGATTTCGCGTGCTCGATGTGCGGGCGGCGGCCGGACGGCTCCTGCGCGAATCCGGCCGCGGGCCGGCGGCCATTCTCTTCGGATCCGAGCGCGCAGGCCTCACCAACGAGCAGCTCGAGGCGGCCCACGCGCTGGTGCGGATCCCGGTGAGCGACACGTACCCTTCGCTCAATCTCGCCATGGCGGTACAGATCGTCGTTTACGAGCTCTTTCGAGCCCGTGGCACAGAGCGGCCGATGGCCGGGGATCCTCTGGCGGATCCGCAGGAGCTGCAGCGCCTGTATGCGCATCTGTCGCAAGTGCTCACGGAAATCGATTTTCGCGACCGCACCCAGAGCGGCACGCATCTGATGGGCCGCATCCGGCGCTTCCTGCAGCGCGCCGAGCTCGATCGCAACGAGGTCAACATCCTACGTGGCATCCTGACGGCCGTGCAGAGCCGCAGGCGCAAGGCCGGTGACTCGTGACCGCGTCCGAGCCGATCTATCTCGATTACGCCGCCTCCACTCCCGTCGACCCTGTGGTGGCCGAGGCCATGGCGGAGTGCCTGCGGGCGCAGGGTGGATGGGGCAATCCCTCCTCGATGCACGTGTTCGGCCGGCGCGCGGTCGAGCGCATCGAGGCGGCGCGGCGGCAGGTGGCTGCGCTGATCGGTGCCTCCCCCGAGGAGATCGTGTTCACCTCCGGCGCGACCGAGTCCGACAACATGGCACTGCTTGGGATATCGCGCTCCAACGCCCACCGCGGCCGCCACGTGGTGAGCTCACGAATCGAGCACAAGGCCGTCCTGGATCCCTGCAGGCATCTGCAGAAGGAAGGCTTCGCGGTCACCCTGCTGACGCCCGCACGCAGCGGCACCATAGACCCCGGGGCCCTCGCCGCGGCGCTGCGTCCCGAGACCGTGCTGGTGTCCCTCATGCTGGTGAACAACGAGATCGGCGTGATCCAGGATGTCGAGGCCATCACCGCGCTGTGCCGCGACCGCGGCATCCCGTTTCACACCGACGCGGCGCAGGCGGTCGGCAAGATCCCGATCGATGTGCACGCGCTCGCGATCGATTTCATGTCCTTCACGGCGCACAAGCTCTATGGGCCGAAGGGCATCGGGGCACTGTATGTGCGCGCCGGCGCGAAACCGCAACTGCAGCCGGTGACCTTCGGCGGCGGACAGGAGAAGGGACTGCGGCCCGGAACGCTGCCGACGCATCAGATCGTCGGCTTCGGAGTGGCCTGCGAGCGCGCCCGGATGATGCTGGCCGAGGAAAGCGCACGGCTGGTGCCGCTGCGCGAGGCGCTGTGGAGCAAGTTGGCCGCACTCGGTGGCGCCCACCTCAACGGGGAGGGCGAGCCGCGCGTACCGGGCATCCTCAACGTGTCGTTCGAGGGCGTCGAGGGTGAGAGCCTGGTGAGCGGGCTGAGCGAGCTTGCCGTCTCGACCGGCTCGGCCTGCAATTCCGCCTCTGCCGAGCCCTCATATGTGCTGCGCGCCCTCGGACGGGATACTGAGCTTGCGCAAAGCTCGCTGCGCTTCAGCTTCGGCCGGTTCACGACCGCGGGCGAGCTCGAGCGTGCGGCGAGCGCGGTGAGCCGGGAGCTCGAGCGCTTGCGAGCCCTGTCGCCGGCCTGCGAAGGCGCTGAGGGCGCCTTGGCGGTGCGCCAAAGGATGTCCCGGAGCGACGAGCTCATGGGCGAGGCGGGCGGCCCCGGGCAGGAGGTCTGGGTCCGCTTCAGGCTGCAGGTGAGGGATGGATCGGTCCGCAAGGCCTCCTTCAAGGCTTACGGTTGCCCTCATACCCTGGCGGTGGCCGCCTGGCTGGCGGCACGCCTCGAGGGGCGGTCCCGGGCCGAGCTGATCCCGGGGAAGCCCGAGGACTGGGCACGTGAGCTGGCCGTGCCCACGGAAAAGCTGGGTCGACTTCTCAGGATCGAAGACGCGCTGTGCGAGTGCCTGCGACACTGGCCTGGAGAAGTGTAAAATCACGGCAGGTACCGCGCCGCCCGATCCCATGGCCATCTCGCTCACCGAATCCGCCGCCGACCGTATCAGGAACTTCCTTGCCGCCCGGGGGCAGGGCATCGGGCTGCGGCTCGGGGTGCGTAAAACCGGCTGCTCCGGTTTCGCCTACGTGGTCAATTATGCCGAGGAGATCCGCCCGGGCGATGTGGTCTTCGAGGACCGTGGCGTCAAGGTGTACGTCGACCCGGAAAGCCTGCCCCTCATCGACGGCACCACGGTGGATTTTGTCAAACAAGGGCTCAACGAGGCGTTCCGGTTCCGCAACCCCAATGTGACGGGCGAGTGCGGCTGCGGGGAGAGCTTTTCCGTCTAAATTGCCCGGGTGGGGGGCCTCCGGGTAGACTGTGCGGCTTAGTATCGGCCGGGATGCCCTCCCGTGAAGGGGGCGATGGCCGAGCCCCTTTTCAACCGCAGTTCCCGAAAGGTCAACCCGAATGGCGCTCGAGCGCACCCTGTCCATCGTCAAGCCCGACGGCGTCAGCCGCAATCTCATCGGCGAGGTGTACCGCCGTTTCGAGAGCGCCGGACTCTCGATCATCGCTGCCCGCATGGTGCGCCTCTCCGAGCGCGAGGCGGAAGGCTTTTACGCCGTACATCGCGAGCGTCCGTTCTTCAGGGATCTGGTGCGCTACATGACCTCCGGGCCGGTGATCGTGCAGGTCCTCGAGGGCGAGAACGCCATTGCCCGCAATCGCGAGATCATGGGGGCCACCGATCCGAAGAAAGCCGCTCCGGGAACCATTCGTGCCGATCTGGCTCTGAGCATCGAGCAGAACGTGGTGCACGGCTCGGATGCTGCGGAGACCGCCGAGCGCGAGATCGCGTACTTCTTCAGCACAACGGAGCTGCATCCCCGCGGCTGAAGCCGCGAGCCACGCCCATGAGCCCGCCCGCCACGACCACGAACCTGCTGGGCTTGCCTCGGCCCGAGCTCGAGCGCTTCGTGGCGGAGCTCGGCAGCAAGCCTTTCCGCGCGCGTCAGCTCATGCATTGGGTGTACAAGCGCGGCGAGGCTGCGTTTGAATGCATGACGGATCTGGCGAAGGACTTCCGCGCCGAGCTCGCAGAGCACGCGTGCGTGCGGCCTCCCGAGATCGTCACCACGCAGCACTCGACCGATGGGACGCGAAAGTGGCTGCTGCGCGCCGACGGCAGCCAGGCGTTCGAGATGGTCTACATCCCCGAGCCCGACCGCGCGACGCTCTGCATCTCCTCCCAGGTCGGCTGCGCGCTCGATTGCGCATTCTGCTCGACGGCGCAGCAGGGCTTCAACCGTAACCTGACCACCGCCGAGATCGTCGGCCAGGTGTGGCTCGCCAATCGGGAGCTGGCGGGCACGGTGGCGGATCTTGCGCGCGAGCGTGCGGTCACCAACGTCGTGCTCATGGGCATGGGGGAGCCGCTCGCGAACTTCCGCAATGTCGTTCCTGCGCTCGACATTCTCCTCGATGATTTCGGTTTCGATCTGTCGCGGCGGCGTGTGACGCTCTCGACCTCGGGCCTCGTGCCCCAGATCTACAAGCTTGCCGAGCGAAGCAATGTGGCGCTTGCGGTCTCGCTGCACGCACCGGACGATGAGCTCCGCAATGAGCTGGTGCCGATCAATCGCCGCCATCCGATCGCGGAGCTCCTCGAGGCCTGCTGGCACTACATCGACGAGCGCAACGGCCGCAGCGTCACGTTCGAGTACGTTCTTCTCGATGGCGTCAACGACTCGCGCGCCCAGGCTCTCAAGCTGGCGAGGCTCCTCGCGGGCCATCCCGCCAAGGTCAATCTCATTCCATTCAATCCGTTCCCGGGAACGCGCTTTCGCCGTTCCGCACCGGAGACGGTGCAGCATTTTCGCGATGAACTGATCCGCCGCGGCGTGTTGGCGACGGTGCGTCGCACGCGCGGCGATGACATCGATGCGGCGTGCGGCCAGCTGGCCGGCCGCGTCATTGACCGCACCACGGTGCGCCTCGGCAGCCGGACGATCGGCGTGGCGGTGCAGCCGTGAGCCTCTGCGTGCCGCCTCGACGATGCGCGCTGCTCGCGGCGGCACTGGCCGTGGGTCTGCTGGCCGGATGCGCCAATCCCCGGGTGGTGCAGGAGCACCATCGGGCGGCGGTTTACAATACCGAGCTCGGCATCGCGTACATGCAGCGCGGCGAGCTGGCGGTGGCCAAGAACAAGCTCGACCTGGCGGTCAAAGAGAACCCCGCCGATCCCAACGTGCACAGCGCCCGGGCGCTGCTGTTTGCCCGGTTGCACGAGGCGGCGAGGGCTGATCACGAGTTTCGCGAGGCGCTGCGGCTCGCGCCGCGGAATCCGAACTTTCAGAACAACTACGCGGTGTACCTCTGCAGCAACGGCCGCGAGGCCGAGGGGGTGAAGTACTTTGTGGAGGCGGCGCGCAATCCGCTTTATCTGACACCGGCCGCAGCTTACGCCAATGCCGGAGTCTGCCTGCGCTCTGCGCACCGGTACACGGAAGCCGCCCAGATGTTCCGCGCGGCGCTTGCCGTGCAGCCGGGTTTTGCGCAGGCCGAGTGGCAGCTCGCGGACATGAATTTCCGGCGCGGGCGCCTCACACAGGCGCGCTCGGAGATCACCCGCTACCTTTCGTCCTATCAGGAAACGCCGGATCTGCTGTTGCTGGCGGTGAAAATCATGCGCGCCCAGCGCGATGAGCTCGATGCCGAACTCTACGCCCGCAAGCTCCAGCTCGATTTCCCGGACTCGGCGCAGGCGCATGCGCTGGCCAGTCTCGGGCACAATCCGGGTTGACGGCGATGACCGGACAATCGGGCGGCGAGGCGGGCCGTGCGGCCGGTATCGGCGCGCGGCTGCGCAGCGCCCGAGAGCGCGGTGGCCTGACGATCGAGCAGGCCGCACAGAGGCTGCATGTCGCCTCCGCCATTCTGCAGGCTCTCGAGGCCGAGGATTTCGGCTCTCTGGGAGCGCCGATCTACGTCAAGAGCTATCTCGGCCGATATGCCGAGCTGGTGGGCGAGTCGACCGAGGCCTTACAACAGCTTCTTTCGAGCGCTGTGGTGATCCCGGAGCCCGATTTGACGCGCATCCCGCACGTAAGGACGGGCAACAGCCGCGCGGTGGGTCCGGCGGCGACGCTGGCCGCCTGGGTGGTGGTCGCACTGGTGGTGGTGGCCTCGCTGTGGTGGGGACTGTCACGATGGCGCGCGCGGCAGCTGGTGCTGCGGGCCTCGCAACCGGCTCTCGAGGCGATCGCTTCGCGCTCGGGCGCCACGCCTGCAACGCGCCCGGCTCATCCCGGGCCAAGGGCCGTCGCCGCGATTGCGTGGCCGGTGAGCGGCAAAGGACCGGTGGTTGCACCCGCCCGCAGCCCGCCCGCGGGGAGTGTGCGCATCACGCTGAGGTTTGCCGCCGCCAGCTGGGTCGAGGTCGACGATGCGACCGGTCGGCATCTGTACCGGGCGCTCGCGCCGGCGGCCGCGGTGCGGACTCTTCGGGGGACGGCGCCGCTGCACGTCTTGTTGGGGTATGCGCCGGGGGTGGGGCTCGCGGTGAACGGCCGGGAAACGCCGATCAGCGCCTATGTGCAATCCGATCACGCCGCTTCGTTCGTGATCACAGCCGATGGCCGCGTCCTGTCCGGACCGCGAGCCGGTGGGGAGTGAGTTGACGCAAGAGATCCAACCCGTCCGCGGGATGAACGACGTCCTGCCGGCCGAGATCGGCGCCTGGCAAGCCGTCGAAGGCGCCGCCCGCGAGCTGCTGACCGCCTACGGGTACCAGGAAATCCGTATTCCCGTGGTGGAGCGCACGGAGCTGTTCAAGCGGGCGATCGGTGAGTACACCGACGTGGTCGAGAAGGAGATGTACACCTTCGCGGATCAGGGCGGTGACAGCCTCACCTTGCGCCCGGAGGCCACGGCCGGTGTGATGCGCGCGCTCATTTCCAATGGCATGCTGCGCGGCCAGCGGCACAAGCTCTGGTGCGCAGGGCCGATGTTCCGCCACGAGCGCCCGCAGAAGGGCCGCTACCGGCAGTTCCACCAGATCGACGTCGAGGCGGTGGGTCTGCCCGGCCCGGATGTGGACGCGGAGCTGATCGCGCTCACGGCGCGTTTGTGGCGCCGGCTCGGCATCGAGCGGGTGCGCCTGGAGATCAACTCCCTCGGCACACCGGAGGCGAGGCGGGTCTACCGCGAGAAGCTGGTCGAGTATTTTCGCGCCCATCACGAGCGGCTCGATGCCGACAGCCGGCGGCGGCTCGAGGGTAATCCGCTGCGCATCCTCGACAGCAAGAATCCCGAGATGCGGGAGCTGATCGAGGCGGCCCCAGTCCTCACCGACCATCTCGATCCGCAGTCCCGTGAGCATTTCCAGGCGCTGTGTGCCTCGCTCGAGGCCATCGGCATACCCTTTCGCATCAATCCCCGCCTGGTCCGGGGCCTCGATTACTACAGCCGCACGGTGTTCGAGTGGATTACCGATGCGCTCGGCGCCCAGGATGCCGTATGCTCCGGCGGCCGCTACGACGGACTGATCGACCAGCTCGGCGGTGAGAGTACCCCGGGGATCGGATTCGCGATGGGGATCGAGCGCCTGGTGGCGCTGCTCACGCAATCGGGGCCGGTGGAAAGCGTTGCGGGTCCGGATGTCTATATCGTCGTGAGCGGCGCGCAGGCCACGGCCGCCGGTGTTGCGCTGGCGGAGCGGCTGCGGACCGAGCTGCCTAACAGGCGCTTCGAGCTCAATCTCGGTGGCGGCAACTTCAAGGCCCAGTTCCGCCGCGCCGACCGCAGCGCGGCGGCCCTGGCGCTCATCCTGGGCGATGACGAACTCGCGCGCGGCGTGGCGTCCTTGAAACCTTTGCGCCGGGAGACCGGTCAGAGCGAAAGTCCGCTGTCCAACCTGGCCGTGGCGATCGAGGCGGTGCTCGCCGGTTCCGCCGGACACATGTGAGGAGAGGTCGTGGAGAGTTATCTCGATGAACGCGAAAGATGGGAAGCCCTGCTCCGCTGGCTGAGGGAGAACGGGCTGTCCATCGTGGCCGGCGTGGCGCTCGCGGCGCTGGGCTTTGGCGGCTATCGCTGGTGGCAGGGGCACATCGATCAGCGCGAGCTCAGCGCCTATTCGCTCTACGCGCAGATGGAAGGCGCCTTCGCCCGGGGAGATGACACCCAGGCGTTCGCCGCCGCCGGACAGATCGAGCGTCATTACGCTTCGACGCCGTACGCGGATCAGGCCCGGCTCGCCTCCGCCGCGACTTTCGTCAATGACGGACAGCTCGATCGCGCGGCCGCCGAGCTGCGTCTCGTCATGCTGCGCCCGCATGATTCCATCCTGGGGTTGATCGCGCGGCTGCGGCTCGCGCGGGTGCAGATCGCCCAGCACCAGGCGCAGGCGGCGTTGGCGACGCTCAATGGTGTCAATCCGGGCGCCTTCGCGCCACGGTATGACGTGGTGCGCGGCGATGCCTACTATGCCTTGGACAATCGATCCGCCGCTCTGGCGCAGTACCGTCTGGCCCAGACCACCGACCCGGGTGGGGAGACCGACGTGAATCTCCTGAAACTGCAGATCTCGGAGCTGGCCGCGAACCAGTCCGAGCCGGCGCCGGCCACCAAGACCGCCGCGCCGGCCGCCGCCGCACCGGCTCCCCGGTAGCGCCATGTTGAACCCCATCACCGCGGGTAGACCCTTGCACATGCACACCAACCGATCGATGAGACTCTGCGTCGCGGCGCTCGCCGTGGCGCTGCTCGGCGCCTGCTCCCACAAGGGGGTCGACCAGCCGGCCAAGCTCTCTCCCATCAAGGCGACACTGCGCGTGCGCGAGATCTGGAGCGCATCGGTGGGTGGGTTCCGCTTCCTCGGCTTCGGTGACGGGCAGGCCAAGGCGCTGCGCCTGGGTCTGGGTCTTGCCGTGCAGGGCGACCGTGTATTCGCCTCCGGCCATGGAGGACTGGTGGCCGCGTTCGATCTGCGCACCGGACGGCGCCTGTGGCACACCGACACCCGTTTGCCGCTGGGTGGCGGGCCGGCCGTGAACGGCAGCCTTCTCGTGGTCGGCGCGAGCGACGGGCACGTGGTCGCCTTGAACGCCTCGGACGGCAAGCTGCTTTGGAAGGTGGCGTTGGGCGGCGCGGTGATCTCCGCGCCCGCGGTGTCGGATGATCTCGTGGCGGTGCGCACGATCGACGGTACGCTCCATGCCCTCTCGCCAAAGGACGGACACGAGCTTTGGGACGCCGAGCAGGAAATGCCTCCGCTGTCGCTGCGTGGCGCGGCGACTCCGGTCATCACGGGCAATATGGTCATCAGCGGCTTCGCCAACGGCAAACTTCTGGCCGTCAACGCGAAGGACGGCTCACAGGTGTGGATGGCGACAGTCTCGCAGCCACGCGGTCGAACCGCGATCGAGCGGCTCGCGGATGTTCTGGGGCCGGCGATCGTCGCCGACAACGATGTCTACGTCGTGGGTTACCATGGCACGGTGGACATGCTGGCGCTCAAGAGCGGTCAGGCCTGGTGGTCCCACAAGGCCTCCAGCTTCCGAGGATTGGCGCTCGGCAGGAACGCCGTCTACATGACGACCGAAGATGGCGAGGTGCAGGCGCTCAACCGCAAGAACGGTGCGGTCATCTGGAGCCAGAAGGCGCTTCGCTACCGCTCTTTGACCAAGCCGGCCGTGAGTGCCGAGGGAGTCGTCGTGGCCGACTACCAGGGATATGTGCATTGGCTGAACAAGCGCAGTGGCGCGTTCGAAGCCCGGGTCAAGAGCGGCGGGGTGCGCGTGACCAACCCGCCGATCGCCATCGGGAACGAAGTGCTGGTCATCAACGACGTCGGCGAGATCAGCGCATACCGGGTCTCGCCGCGTTGATGATTCGATAGAGTCGCGGCGCATGCTGCCCGTCGTCGCCCTGGTCGGACGGCCCAATGTGGGCAAGTCGACCCTGTTCAATGTGCTCACCGGCACCCGGGATGCCATTGTGGCCGACGTTCCCGGTCTCACCCGCGACCGTCAGTACGGCTTCGGGCGGCTGGGGCCGGTGCCTTGCGTGCTGATCGATACCGGGGGGCTGGTCGAGAACCCCAAGGGGATCGAGTCGCAGATGCGCGCGCAGACCGAACGGGCCGTGCAGGAGGCGGAGCGGCTGGTATTCGTGGTCGACGCGCGCGCGGGGCTGACTCCCCAGGATCACTTCGTGGCGCGTGAGCTGCGCAAATCCGGCAAACCCGTGACCCTCGCCGTCAACAAGGCGGAGGGACTGGATCTCGGGGTTGCGGCCGCGGATTTCCACACCCTCGGTTTCGGCGAGCCGGTCGGCATTTCCGCGAGCCACGGCCAGGGGTGCGAGGACCTGATGGACCTCGTGCTCGAGGGCCTGACGGGCGCCCCGGCGGAGGAGAGCCGTCCGGAGGAAGTGCGCATCGCCATCATCGGCAGGCCCAACGTCGGAAAGTCCACACTCGTCAATCGTCTCCTCGGTGAGGAGCGCGTCATCGCCAGCGAGCAGCCCGGAACGACCCGCGACAGCATTCTCGTGCCCTTCGAGCGCGACGGCCGCCGCTTCGCGCTGATCGATACAGCGGGCGTGAGACGCCGCTCGAGGGTCGAGGATGTCGTCGAGCGCGCCAGCGTCGCCAAGACGCTGCAGGCGATAGACGAGGCGCACGTGGTCATCCTGGTTCTCGATGCGCACGACACGGTGGCCGAGCAGGATGCGAGTGTGCTCGGAATCGCGCTCCAGCGCGGACGCGCACTCATCATCGCCGTCAATAAATGGGACGGCATTCCCGAGGACCAGCGCGAAGAGATTCATCGTCAACTGGCTCTCAAACTCGATTTCGTGCCCTTCGCGCCACTGCATTTCATTTCGGCGCGGCACGGCACCGGGGTGGGGGACCTGATCCACTCGGTACTGCGCGCCTACGAGGCGGCCATGAGGGAGATGCCCACCCGGGAGTTGACAAGGACGCTCGAGCACGCGATCACCGCACACCAGCCGCCGCTGGTTCGCGGCCGGCGCATCAAGTTGCGGTATGCCCATCAAGGCGGCCGCAATCCTCCGCGCGTCGTGATCCACGGCAACCAGACCGCGTCGGTACCGGGTGCGTATACCCGCTATCTCACCAACGTGTTCCGCAAGACCTTCGATCTGTTCGCGACGCCCGTGGTCGTCGAATATCGCACCGATGCGAACCCCTACGACAGGCCGGGACGCGTGAAAAAGCAGGAGCGGGGCCAGCGGCGCTCCCGCAAGAGCCGCCGCTGAGCGCGACGCGAGGCCGGGGATTGCGCAGGGCAGCAGAGCTCCTGCGGCTCCTCCCGGCGGATCAGGGTGCTTTCAGAACGCGTTGAGTCCCGTGAGCTCACGTCCCACCGAGAGCTCGTGGATCGTCTCAGTGCCCTCGTAGGTGATGACGCTCTCGAGGTTGAGCATGTGGCGGATGGGCGCGTACTCGGCGCTGATGCCCGCCCCGCCGAGCATGTCCCGGCAGTCCCGCGCCACATCGAGCGCCATGCGGCAGTTGTTCCATTTCGCGAGCGACACGTGCACCGGCTGCATCACGCCACGCTCCTTCATCCGCCCGAGCTCGAGCGCCATGAGCTGCGCGCCGGTGATGCGGCGCGCCATGTCGGCCAGGCGAATCTGGATCGCCTGGTTCTGGGCGAGCGGACGGCCGAACAGCTGGCGGCTGCCGGTGTAGTCGAGCATCTGGGCCAGGCAAGCCTGCGCCGCGCCAATGACGCCCCACGCGATGCCGTAACGCGCCTGTGTGAGGCAGGACAGCGGGCCTTTGAGGCCGACGACCCCGGGCAGGACGCATTCCTGCGGTACCACGACGTCGTCGAAAAACAATGCGGAGGTCACGGACGCGCGCAGGGAGAACTTGCGCTCGATCAGCTGCGTGGTGAAGCCTCGAGTGCCTTTGTCGAGGAGGAAGCCGCGGATGCCGTCGTCCGTCTGGGCCCACACCACCGCGACATCGGCGATCGAGCCATTGGTGATCCACATCTTCGAGCCGTTGAGCACCCAGTCGCGCCCGCGCTGGCGGGCGTGCGTCTTCATGTTGGCGGGATCGGAGCCGCCATGCGGCTCGGTGAGGCCGAAGCAGCCGATGAGTTCCCCTCGGGCCATGCCTGGGAGGTATTTCTCCTTCTGCTCGGGCGAGCCATAGGTGTGAATGG
>DAHVQK010000082.1 GCA_027317845.1 Gammaproteobacteria bacterium | reverse complement strand
CCGCGGCACAGGGCCTGCCTGTGCATCGAGCGCAACACCTGGCTCGATGAGCAGCGCATCACGCACGTGCGCCTGATCTACCCCTGCGACCAGCATCGCCTCGTCGCCCGGTTCCGGCACCAGCGCGCGTAGGACCCGGTTCGAGTCTCCTATTTCAGGTGCCACAGGATGCCTGAGATGTCCTGATACAGGCGAGGCCAGCCGGTGGCCAGCACCTCGATGGCGATCAGGATGATCATGATCTTCAGGGTGGACATCTCGGACCGGACGGACCCGAACTCGCTGGCCATCTCGGTGCGTATCGCTTTGAACTCGCCGGCCATCTCGGCACGTACCGCCTTGAACTCACTGGCCATCTCGGCGCGCACCGACCTGAACTCGGCGGTCGTGGAGTCTCTCAGGCCATCGACGGACTTGCGAAGGTCGCGCAGGTCGACCTCAACTATGCTGATGCGCTCGCGGACGTTCGCAACATCCGCCTCTATCCGAGCGACTCTCGACTCGAGCCGGCTGTCACCATGGTCGACCACGAACTTCTCCTGGAGTTGTGCTGCCATATTCCCGATCTCCCATCCAAGCCTCCGTTGTGCAGAACGGTGTCGCTGGGATTGCAGGCATCTCGATCCCGCACATCAGTCTATGCAAATCGGGCGGATTGCCAAGTGCGCGTGGGAAATTGACGCTGGCACAAAGACGCAACACGACGCATACCTGGCGCCGTGCATGCTTAGACGTCAGGTTCGACCGTCCGCCTCAGCGAGCAAAGAGACATGCGTCTTTTCGACGACCTCGTATCCGAATGGCTGCGCGGCGTCAGTCAGCCATTCCCAGATCCAACCCGCGTACGTCCTGAGCACATACAGCTCGTATCTTTGGGACCCGGTCCGGTGGAGCAGAACCGGGGTCTCCTCCAGGCCGGTGAGCGCGCACCCATCGCGCCGAAAGACCTCGGGGTGCAGATCCATCGCAATGCCCGTGGACAACACCTCTCGTGCGGGCGTTCCTTCGAGGAACAGCCGTGTCCGGCCATGAGAAAGCGGGGTGAGGGATCCCATCGCGGACGGTACGGCCTCCCGCAGAGCGTCCATCCACGAGCCCTGCGCGCCTGCAGGCCGGACCTGCTCCGGGCCGACCTTGCACAGTCGAGTGTCCTCGGCGAAGAGCGGCACGGGGTTCGAGCTCGACTCCAGGCCGGCCTGCGCCGTCGATGCAGGCCGTGCATCATCCGGCCCCACGAGTAAGAACGCCTCGGGACCCGTCTTGAACACACAAACCCCGTTGGCGTGGCGGGGCGCGTCCATGCGCTTCGGCAACTCGACTCCCAACGCGGACCGCACGGCGCGCTCGAGCGCGGCGACGGTGCCCACGAAGGCCGCCGCCTGCAGCAGCGTGAAGCCGCGCACTTCGCCGATGACCAGCGGTCGTGCCTCGCGCCCGCCGGTCGGCGGGTCCGAGGACTCCAAGGCGGAGCGACGCTCAAGCATGCAGACGCTCCCCCTTCGGGTCGAGGAAGACCGGCGAGGTGATCCGTGCCCTCACCCGCTCGCCGTAGAGCGGAAAGGCGCAGACGATCTCCTCGCCGGCGTGGCGTAGGCCCCCGGCGTAGAAACCGAGGGCGATGAATTTTCCGAGCGTCGGCGACCAGGTGACGGAGGTGACATACCCCCTGCCATGACCTTTCAGCTCATCCGAGGCGGCGAACAGGATCGCGCCCCCGCGCAGCCGCTGTCCGGACTCCAGGCACTCCAGCCCCACCAGCGACGGGCGTTCGGGCGAATCCAACAGCGGCCGCGCCGCGAGCTCACGGCCGATGAAGGGCTTCTCGGGGCGCGCCATGCGCCCGAGACCGAGGTCATTCAAGGTCAGGCGCGGATCGACCTCCGCTCCGGCGACATGACCCTTCTCGATGCGCAGTGACGCCAGCGCTTCGAGCCCGTACGGCCGGATGCCGAAGGGCTCGCCGCTCGAGAGCAGATGCTCCCAGAACGCCGTACCGTAGTCAGCCGGAACGTACAGCTCGTACGCCAGCTCGCCGGAGAAGCTCAGACGGATGAGCCGCACGGGCATGCGATCCCACTCGATCTCGAGGCACCCCATGTGGGGCAGGGCCTCATTCGACACATCGCATCCGGGCAGAGCCCGCTCCAGGACCGCCCGCGCCTGCGGTCCGGCCACGGCGATCCCCGCCCACTCATCCGTCACGGACGACACGTGCACCCGCAGCTCGGGCCACGCGGTCTGCACGAGGAACTCCAGCCAGGACATGACCTCCCCGGCACCGGCGGTGGTGGTCGTCATGAAATAGCGCGTCTCGGCCAGGCGGGTCGTGGTGCCGTCATCGAGAATGGTGCCGGCATCATTCAACATGACGCCATAGCGCGCCTTGCCCACGGGCAGCCGTGCAAAGCCGTTCACGTAGAGGCGGTCGAGAAACTCGGCCGCATCGGGACCCTGGACATCGATCTTGCCCAGCGTCGAGACATCCGAAAGGCCGACCGCCGCGCGAACCCGTCGCATCTCCTCCAGGTAGGCACGCTCCACCGTCTCGCCCGCCCAGCGGTAATACCACGGCCGCAGCCACGGCCCCGCCTCGATCATCTGCGCCCCATGCCCGAGGTGCCAGGCATGCAACGGCGAGCGCCTGACGGGACGGAAATGCCGCCCGACGTGTCTGCCGGCCAACGCGCCCAGCCGCGCGGGCACGAAGGGCGGTCGAAACGTCGTGCTGCCGGCCTCGGGCAGCTCGATGCCCCGCAGGCCCGCCATGATCGCGAGCGCGTTGATGTTGCTCGTCTTGCCCTGATCGGTGCCCATGCCGAGCGTCGTGAAACGCTTCAAGTGCTCCACCGACTCATAACCTTCCTGGTGCGCGATCGTGAGGTCCCGGATCGTCACGTCGTTCTGAAAGTCGACGAAGGCCTTGCCGGCTCGCGCGCCGCCCAGTGCCCAGACGGGCTCGATACGGTGATTCGCCGTGTCCCACGGCGCCGCGCCCTCCGGCACCGCTGGCGGGCCCGCCGATGCACGCTCGAAGCCACATTCCGCCTCCGCCTGCAGTCCCGATCGCCACCCGGTCTGCACCGCTTCCCCGAGGGAGAACCGCCCGGTGAGCGCGCCGGCGCCAAAGTGCCCCGGCGCGTAGCTCCCCGGAACGAAGGCGGCGCTGTCGGCCTGGTAGCGGGGCCTGATGCCGCCATGGGAACTCAAGTGAACCACGGGCGACCAGCCCCCTGACACGCACAACAGGTCGCATGCCGCCGGGCGGCTGCGCGCGCCATCGATGGGCGTCAGCGTCACGCCTCTCACCCGTGTGCGACCGAGCACGCCGGTCACCGCCGTGGCCGCATGCACCTCGACCCCCAGTGACGCCGCCTTCGCGGTGAGTGCCGGATGGATAGCTCGGCGCACATCGACCACCGTCACCCGATCGATCTGCGGCGCCAGGTCGAAGGCCGCCGTGTAAGCGCTGTCGTTGTTGGTGAGGACGACGGCGTGCCGACCGCAGGCCACCGCGTAGCGGTTGAGATAGGTCCGTACGGCGGAAGCCATCATGACCCCGGGGCGGTCATTGTCCGGGAAGACCAGCGGCCGCTCGGTCGCGCCCGTACTGTGAATCACCGCCCTCGCCCGCACGCTGGTGAGGATCTGCAGCGCCTCGCCCTTCCCGGGGTCGGGCGCGCAATGATCGCGCCGCGTGAGGAGGATGACGGTGTTGCCGTCATAGGCGCCCAGGGCGGTGGTATGCCTCAGGATCCGCACTTCGGGGAGCGACTGCAGCTCGGCCTCCAAGCGTGCGCGCCAGGGCTCGGTCTGCCCGGTCACCGGGTCGCTGAGCAGGGTGCCGCCGAGGAGCCCGTCCTGCTCGATGAGCAGCACACGCGCTCCCGACCGGCCGGCGGCCAGCGCGGCGCTGAGCCCGGCCGGACCGGCTCCAATGACCAGCACGTCGGTAAAGAGATAGCGCGTGTCGTAACGATCCGGGTCCGGGTCAGGACGGGCCGCACCAAGGCCGGCGGCCCGGCGGATGAGGCGCTCGTAGAACATCCAGGCCCGCCGGGTCGGCCCCATGAATGTCTTGTAGTAAAAGCCCGCCTGCAGCACGGGGGCGATCCAGGAGTTGACCGCGCCGAGATCGAAGCGCACCGACGGCCACGCGTTCTGGGAGGCGGCCCTCAGACCGTCCGTCAGCTGCACCACGGTGCCCTGGGCGTTAGGCTCGGCGCGACCACCCTCGCCCAGTGTGAACAGCCCATTCGGCTCGTCCACGCCCGCTGTGACGAAACCGCGCGGCCGGTGGTACTTGAAGCTCCGGCCGACCACCGACACGCCCGCCGCGAGCAGCGCCGAGGCCAACGTGTCACCCCGGTAGCCGGCCAACCGGCGACCATCGAGCGAAAACGCCCGGGGCTCGGTCCGATCGATGCGCCCGCCCGCGCGCACCCTGTGCGATCCGGCGCTCATGGCCCGCCCGGGCCTTGCGGGTCGAGCCCGCGCGCATCCCTCGCCAATGCCACATCGGCCACGATGTTGGTCGCCGTGTCACGCACGGCGATGAGCCACTGTCGGCACCCCTGGACATGCTGCCAGAATTCCCGGTGCGGACCCTTGGCGTTCTCGAAGAGAAACAGATGGTCGTGCCAGGCCTCGATGCCGCCTGCGCCGTGCACCGGGCGGTGCTTGCCCGCATCGCCGCCATAGCGAAACTCGGTGTAGGGACGCTCGCCGCATAGAGGGCAGTGAATGCGCAGCATGCTTCAGTGCCTGTAGGTCCAGTGGCCGTGCCCATACTCATCGAGGCTCGCGCCCCCCTGCGCGAAGCGCTCGAGCCCGTAGCAGCGCACGAGAGGATGCTCCTCATCGCGAGCGATCGTGTCGGCGAGGCACCAGCCGACCGCCGGCGTCGCCTTGAAGCCCTGGTAGCACCAGCCGCCGTTGAAATACAGGTTCCGCACCGGCGTGCGGCAGATGAACGGGCCGCCGTCGGGCGTCATGTCCTGGATGCCCGCCCAATGCCGCAGCAGCTTCAGCCGTGACATGCCGGGGATCAAGGCAAGGGCGCACTGGGCCACGCCCTGTGCCTTCGGAAACTGGC
Organism: Gammaproteobacteria bacterium; assembly: GCA_027317845.1. Taxonomy (GTDB): domain Bacteria; phylum Pseudomonadota; class Gammaproteobacteria; order Steroidobacterales; family Steroidobacteraceae; genus 13-2-20CM-66-19. The sequence continues at coordinate 11,897 of DAHVQK010000082.1, read as the reverse complement.
CTCGCTGGGTAAAGCTGTTGAAGCCGTCGATATGGCCACCAAACACGAGGCCGCCCTTGTCAGACTGCGAGAGATAGAACAGCTCCGCGCCGAAGGAGATCACATGGTCGACGAAGGGCTTGATCGGCTCGGTCACGAAGGCCTGCAGCAGGTGACTTTCGATCGGGAGCCGCAGTCCCGCAAGCGCTGCGAGCTGGGAGGAGTGCCCGGCGACCGCGAGGGCCACCCGGTCCGCGAGGATCCTGCCGCGGCTCGTCTGCACCCCGTGCACGCCGCCCGCATCGAGCAGGAAGCCGCTGACCTCACACCCCTCGAGGATGTCGACCCCCAGGGAATCGGCGGCGCGTGCATACCCCCATGCAACGGCATCGTGGCGCACGGTCCCGGCACGCCGCTGCAAGAGGCCGCCCGCGATGGGAAAACGCGCGGCCCCGGAATAATCGAGATACGGCAGCAGGCGCTGCACCTGCCCCCGATCGAGGAGCTCCGCCTCGATGCCATTGAGCAGCATGGTATTGCCCCGGCGGGCGAGCCCATCCATCTGCGCGGGCGAGTGCCCGAGCACGATCTGCCCGCGCTGCGAGAGCATGACGTTGAAGTTGAGCGCCTGCGACAATCCCTCCCAGAGCTTCAGCGAGAACTCGAAGAACTGCGTGCTGCCGTTCATCATGTAGTTCGAGCGCACCAACGTTGTGTTGCGCCCGACATTGCCCGATCCGATGTACGACCGCTCGAGCACCGCGACGCGCCGGATGCCGTGATTGGCGGCCAGATAATAGGCGGTCGCGAGGCCGTGCCCGCCGCCGCCCACGATCACCACGTCGTAATGGCTGCGCGGTGTCGCCTTCCGCCATGCACGCGGCCAGGGTCGGTCGCGCAACGCATGGCCAACGAGCCGAGGGAGCGAATATCGCATCATGGGCGGGGCCGGCGCAGCCTCAGGTACTCATTCGGTCTGCGCGAGAGCCGGCTCGAGCGCCCGTCGACGCTCGATCAGGACATACATCGCGCCCGGGATCAAAAAGCCCGGCACCCAGGCGATGTCGGCGCCCAGGCGCGAGGCGACCCAGCCGTGATAGAACGTGAAGCTCATGAACGGCTCCTGCGCCACGATGCCGATCAGAAACACTGCGATCGTGCGCCAGCGGTACGCGCCGTAGCACCCATCGACATCGAACATCGCACCGATGTCATAGTGGCCCTTGCGCACCATATAAAAGTCGGCAAGATTGATCGCGCTCCAGGGAACGAGCATGTAGATGAGCGCGCTCAGCACGTTGGCGAAGTAGCCCTGGAAATTGCCTTGCGAGAGGATCGACACCATGATCGCCGCCACCATGGTCGCAGACATCACGAGCAGCCTCCCTCCGCCGCCCATGCTGCGCATGCGGTGAAATCCCGAGAAGATCGTCGCGCTCGACATGTAGGCGCTGTACAGGTTCATGACATTGCCATACACGATGGCCACGATCAGCAGCAGCTGCGCGATGGGCCTCAGCGGCCCGAACAGCCCGGTGACGGCCGCGGCGGGGTTGGCGCCGAGATCCGGAGTGATCGAGGCGAGATACGCGCCGAAGGCCATGATCAGCGTCGACCCGAGAAAGCACCCGAGCGCCGTGCTCCAGAAGGTCTTCGCGGGCGAGACGTCCGGCGGCAGATAGCGCGAGTAATCGGCGACGTACGGCCCATAGCTGAATGACCAGGACGCCGCCTGCGCAAGCGCGAGTGAGAATGCCGCGCCGATATGCGCGGGTGGCGCCGCCGCCGCGGCCGCACCCGGATGGCGCACCACGAGCAGCACCGTGGCTGCCGCAAACAGCGCGCTCATCAGGTAAGTCATCACCTTGCCGATGCGATGAATCAGCTCATAGCCGATGTAGGCGATGACCAGCGTCGCGAGCGCGACCGCCACGAGCGACCCGTTGCGCCCTAGTGAGAACAGGGAGTGCATCGTGCCCTGCATGATCAACAGGTCCGCGGCCGTGTACAGCACGTACATTACGACCACCGCCGCCAGAGGCAGCGCGGCGCCGAGCACTCCGAATTGCGCCCGGCTCTGGATCATCTGCGGAATCCCGAGCTGGGGGCCCTGCGCCGCGTGCGCGGCCATGATGAACGTGCCGATCGCGTTGCCAAGCGCATAGGCGATGATCGCCTGCCCCAGCGACAGGCCCGCCGCGATGCCGAGCGCCCCGAGCGCGACGCCGAGAATGTGCAGATTGACGCTGAACCAGAGCGTGAACAGCCTCGAGGGCGTGCCATAGCGCTCGGTGAACGGAATGAAATCGATGCTGTGATGTTCTGCCTGGATTGCGCTTGCCATTGCGGACCCGGCCTCAGGACAGCGGCGGCGCGCCGCCCTCTTTCGTGCGGCGTTCGATGAACGCATCGAGCGCCGCGGCGCAGGCTTCGGCGGCCGGCGGTGGCGTGTATTCCGACAGCACCTGCTTCCACTTCTCGTGGGCGCGGACCGTCGCGGTGCGCTCGCCCTGCTCCGTCCAGGTGCCGAAATTGGCCGTATCCGCCACCAGCGGCTCGTAGAACGCCGTGCGATAGCGCGCCATGGTGTGCGCCGCGGCGAAGAAATGTCCTCCGGGCTGCACCTCGGCGATCGCCTCGAATCCGAGCGCATCCTCATCGGCCGGCGGCGCCGCGCACAGTTCCGCGAGCATCTGCAGCACCTCGATGTCCGCGATCAGCTTCTCGTAGGAATGCGTCAGTCCGCCTTCCATCCAACCCGCCGCGTGGATGCACAGGGTCGCGCCGGCGAGCACGCTCGCCCACAGCGAGAACTGGGTCTCCCAGGCCGCCTGGGCATCGACCCCGTTGGCCGCGGTGCCGGCGCCGGCGCGCCACGGCAGGCCCACCAGGCGGGCGAGCTGCCCGGCTCCGAGGGTCGCCTGCAGATGGGGTGGGCGTACCGAAGGCGGGCGAGCCGGACTTCATGTCCACGTTGGACAGGAAGCTGCCGTAGAGCACGGGCGCGCCCGGATGAGCCAGCTGAGCGAGCGTGATGCCCGCGAGCGCCTCGGCGTGCTGTAGCGTCAGGGCCCCGGCGATGGTGATGGGGGCCATGGCGCCGGCGAGGCAGAACGGGGTCACGATCGTCACCTGCCCGTTGCGCGCGAAATCGATCAGCCCCTGGGCCATCGAGTTATCGAGCACGCGCGGGGAGTTGCTGTTGATCACGGTGTGAGCGTACACCGCCTGGCGGAACTGCCGCTCATCGAGCCCGCGCGCCAGGCGGATCATGGCGAAGGCGTCTTCCACCTGCTCCCGGCCCCGCGAGTGCACGAACGGCATTTTGTCGGACAGCGTCAGCTGTGCGCGCATCGCCGCGTAGTGGCGCAGGTGCACCGGCACATCCTGCGCCTCGGTGTAGTTGCCCGAGAGATGCAGCACATCGAAGTGCTGGCAGATCTTGATGAGCTCGATATAGTCCCCGAGCGTGCCGGGCCGGCGGCCGCGCTCGAGGTCGCTGACGTTCGGGCAGCTCGAGCCCGCGAGGAAGATGAGCGACCCCGGCGTGAAGTCGACGGCGCGCCGCGGGTCGCCCCCGAAGCCATTGAAGGAGCGGGGGCAGCTCTTCAGGGCCTCGGCGATGATCTCGCGCCCGATGCGTACCATCTGCGTCTCTTCGTCCACCAGCGCGCCCGCCTGCCGGTAGAGCGCGCGGGCCTCAGGCAGCAGCACCTTGATGCCGAGTGTCTCGTTGACCCGCAGAGCCCTCTCGTGCATCGCCGCGACCGCGTCCTCGGAAAACACGCTCTGCGGCGCGAATGGATTGCGCAGCTGTCGATAGGCGGTCGGGCGAGCCTGCGCGCTCTGCCGATTGCCCTGCCCCGGGTGGCGACGACTGGGTTTCATGATCCGCCTCGAGAAGTGCCGCCGACCATACCGCAGTTGCCCATTCGCGATGCTTGGCGCTCAGGCGCGCTTGCTAGGAACTTGGGTTTCGGCCGCCGCGCCCGAGGCCCGCGCCCACGCGGGAACGGCGAAAGCGGGCGGCACGCGACTTCAACGCGTCCGGTGGCCCCGCGCATCCTTGGGACGCAGACCGAAGTGCCGGTGAAAAGCCGTTGCAAACGAGGTCTGGTGACTGTACCCAACCGCCTCCGCGACCCGCGCGACCGGCATGTGCCGCTCGCGCAGCAGAGTGAGCGCGTGCTGCATGCGGCAGCGCACGGAGAAATCGAAAACGGTCTCACCGAAGAGGCTCTTGAAGCCGCGCTTGAGCGTGGTTTCGCTCATGCCCGCCGCCCTCGCCACCTGTCGTATCGTCGGCGCAGGGGCGAACTGCTTGAGCAGCAGCCCGCGCGCGGCGTGCAGGCAGCGCAGGTCGTGCTCGCTGAATTGCTCGATGGGCGCGGCGGCCACGGCGCCGAATTCCGCGACGGCGGCGCACAGCAGCTCGAGAATGAGCGCCTCGGTGTGCACGAGCGCGAGCACTCCCGTATACACGCTGTCGACCAGTTTCGCCGCGAGCTCGAACATGCGCGAGTTGAGCGCCAGCTGACAGTAGTTGAACTCGCGCGGCGAGTCCCTCAGGAGCGCGCTCAGTTGCGGGGGCAGCTCCGCCACGGAGGACATGAAGTTCTCGACCAGGTAGTCGGTGCGCACGTTGACGGTGACGCTGCGCTCGCGGACCCGCGGCGCGGACCACTCGTGCATGTCGAATCCGACCGGTTGGAAGTACACGAGCAGACTCGGCCGGTTGAGCCGCAACGGCTCGGTCTGGCTCACCCCCAGGGTGAGATCGCCGGAGAGCTTGAAATAGAACTGGATCATCCCGTCGCCGGGCACGAGCTCGCGACGCGAGCTCTTGTAGGACACGTTCGCGACCACCACATAGACGTCCTCACCGATCCGCGTGAGCTCCCAGTACCCATCGCCCTCGCACGGTGGGAAGTCGATGCGGGCGCCGAGGAGGCTGCGCCGCGGGTGACGGGCGATCACGCGGACGCCGGGCGAGCGTTCGAGATTGGCGAACGCATCCCCCAGAGTGCCGCTCGGGCCGGCCAGAAAGGCGCGGAAGAGGCCGCCCTGCTCGGGCGCCACGGGCGTCTCCGGTCGGTCGTCGCTGAAGTCCGGCCCCATGGGCCCGGAGGTCGCGGTGTGTGGCGATGGCATGCGCCTTGGAATTTAGGATTTCGGGCGGCCACTTGCAATGGTCTCCGCGCCCGCCCCGGCGGCCGGGGAGGGCGCGGAGTCCGTGCCGCGCCCGCCGCGCGAGCCGCCGGAAGCTTCCCGCCGAGCACCGGGCAGACGCGCGAAATCGCCGGAATTCCTAACAAATGGGTCGGCACACTCCCGTCCGGCCCGCCCTATCCGGTCCCGCGCGCTTATGATCCGGCTGCACATTGGCAGGAGTTGGCATGAGATCTCACGCACAAGCGGTCGTGGTGGGCGGCGGAGTGGTTGGCTGCAGCGTTCTCTATCACCTGACGAAGGCGGGATGGAAGGATGTCGTGCTGGTCGAGCGTGATCAACTGACATCGGGATCGACGTGGCACGCGGCGGGCGGCTTTCACACGCTGAACGGCGACCCCAATGTCGCCAAGCTCCAGGGCTACACCATCGGACTGTACGACGAGCTCGAGAGGATCTCCGGCCAGGCCTGCGGGCTGCATCGCTCCGGGGGCCTGTTGCTCGCCGATACGCCCGAGCGCATGGAGTGGCTAAAGATGGCGCACGGCCGCGCACGCTATCTCGGCCTCGAGACCGCGCTCCTCGGTCCCCGCGAGGCCCGCGACCTCCTGCCCCTGATCGAGGACAAGTACTTCGTCGGCGCCATGCTCGATGCCGCCGACGGCAATCTGGACCCCTACGGCACCACGCACGCCTACGCGAAATCGGCCCGGATCGGTGGCGCCGAGATCTACGAGCACACGCGAGTCACCGCCCTCACGCCGCGACCGAATGGCACATGGGACGTCGTGACGACCGCCGGCACGATCAACACCGAGCACGTGGTCAACGCCGGCGGACTCTGGGCGCGCGAGGTGGGCCGCATGGTCGGCCTCGAACTGCCCGTACTCGCCATGGAGCACATGTATCTCGTGACCGACGACATGCCCGAGGTCATCGAATACAACCGCGCGCGCGGCCGCGAGATGCCGCACGCGATCGACTTCAAGGCCGAAATCTACATGCGCCAGGAGCGCAACGGCATCGTCCTCGGTACCTACGAGAAGGCCTGCGTGCCGTGGCAGCCCCGCGCGACGCCGTGGGATTTCGGCGCCGAGCTGCTGCCGCCGGATCTCGAGCGCATCATGCCCTCCCTCGAGCTCGGCTTCGAGCATTTCCCGGCGATGCGCCAGGCCGGCATCAAGCGCATCATCAACGGCCCGTTCACCTTTTCGCCCGACGGCAACCCGCTCGTGGGTCCGGTTCAGGGCAAACCCGGGTTCTGGTGCGCATGCGCCGTCATGGCCGGGTTCAGTCAGGGCGGCGGAGTCGGTCTCGCGCTCTCGCAGTGGATGGTCAACGGCGACCCGGGCTTCGATGTCTGGGCAATGGACGTCGCCCGCTACGGCGAGTGGGCGACGCGCCGCTACACCAACGAGAAGGTGCGCGAGAACTACTCACGGCGCTTCTCGATCCGGTTCCCGAACGAGGAGCTTCCCGCGGCCCGGCCCCAACAGACCACTCCGCTCTATGACGCGATGCTGGCGGAGGGGGCGGTGATGGGGGACAGCTGGGGCCTGGAGACGCCGCTGTGGTTCGCCCCGAAGGGCGTGCAGCCCCGCGACATCATCTCCTTCCACCGCTCGAACGACTTCCCGCACGTCAAGGCCGAATGTCTCGGGGTGCACGCGGCGGTCGGCGTGACCGAGATCGCGAATTTCGCCAAGTACGAGTTCACCGGCGCGGGCGCGGAGCGCTTCCTCACCCTCCTCATGACGAACAAGCTCCCGCGCCAGGGCCGCATGATCCTCACGCCGATGCTGAACGAGGCGGGCAGGCTCATCGGCGACTTCACGATCGCGCGCGCCGCAGCCGAGCGCTTCCTGATGTGGGGCTCCTCCCAGGCGCAGATCCATCACATGCGCTGGTTCGAGCGCCACCTGCCCGCCGATGGCTCGGTGCGCATCCGCCGCTTCGACCAGGGGTTGATCGGGCTTGCGATCGCCGGTCCGCGCTCGCGCGAGCTGCTCGGCCGGCTGACCGATGAGGACGTCTCGAACGAGGCGTTCAGGTTCATGGATCACCGCGCCTTCGAGGTGGCCAATGTGCCGGCGATGATCAACCGAGTCAGCTACACCGGCGAACTCGGATACGAGATCTGGGTGACACCCGAGCACCAGCGGCGGATCTACCAGGAAATCCGCTCCGCAGGCCGGGATCTCGGGCTCGTGCTCTTTGGCATGCGGGCGCTGCTGTGCATGCGGCTCGAGAAGAACTATCCGACCTGGTTCAGGGAGCTGCGGCCGATCTATGGACCCTTCGAGGCCGGGCTCGAGCGTTTCGTCGATCTCGGCAAGCCCGAGTTCATCGGCCGCCCGGCCGCCGCGCAGGAGCGCGAAACGGGCGGCAGGCTGCGCCGCCTGAGCTTTATGGTCGAGGCCACCGATGCCGATGTGCTCGGCGATGAGCCCATCTGGCACGACGGCAAGGTCATCGGGTGGGTCACCTCCGGTGGCTACGGCCACCGCATCGACCGCTCCCTGGCGCAGGGGTATGTCCCGCTCGAGCTCGCGAGCGCAGCCCACGAGCGCACGTTCGAGATCGAGATCCTGGGCGAGCGACGTGTGGCGACGGTGCTGAGTGCGCCACCGTTCGATCCCGAGGGCTCGCGCATGCGCGCGTAGGGGACGGGACACTCACGATCGTCCATGAGCGCATCATCCGCGCGGCCAGCGTAAGATGACCGCGATGAGCACGAACTCGACGCAGGTCGGCGCAGCCGCCTGACGGACAAGACCATGGATGCGCCAGCGCCCGCCGGGTCAGCGGCCGAGACCGAGCTGTGGCGTATCCGCCAGCTCATTGAGGCGCGCCGTTTCGATGCGGCGCTCGATGCGGCACAGGCCCTCGTGCTGCAGCTCCCCGAGAATCGCGACGCGCTGTATCTGAACGCGGTTTCGCTGCGTTATCTCGGCCGTGCACGTCGGGCCCTCGAGGTGCTGACACGGCTCGAGACCCTCCACCCGCAGTTCGGCCGGGGACATCAGGAGCGGGGTCACTGCCACCTGGCTCTCGGCGAGCCGCATGACGCCCTGCGCGCCTACCAGCGCGCCGTTGCGCACAATGCGGCGCTGGTGGCGAGTTGGAAAGCGCTGAGCGTGCTGCATCGTTCGGCCCGACAGCCGCAGGAGGCGGCGGCAGCCGCCGCGCAGCTCGCCGAGCTCGAGCGCCTGCCGCCCGCGGTGCGCACCGCTTCGGGGATGCTGGCCGAAGGCGAGTTGCCGGGCGCGGAGCGGCTGCTGCGCGAGTTCCTGCTGCGCGAAGGCGACCATCCCGAGGCGATGCGGCTGTTGGCGCAGATCGGCATACAACTCGGGGTGCTCGATGACGCCGAGACGCTGCTCGAGCACGTGTTGGCGGCAAGACCCGGGCATCGGCTGGCGCACTACGACCATGCCGTGGTCCTGAGCCGCCGTCAGCGGCATGCGCAGGCGCTCGAAGAGGCGCGCGAGCTGCTCGAGGCCGAACCGGGGCATGCGGCGTACCGCACACTCTACGCGACCTGCTGCGTCGGTCTCGGCCGGCACGAGGAGGCGCTGCGAATCTACCGCGAGCTGCTCGCCGCGAGCCCGGACAATGCCGAGCTGCACCTCTCGGTGGGTCACGCGCTGAAGACGCTCGGCGAGCAGAAGCAGGCCATCGAGGCGTACCGACGCGCCGCGCAGGCCCGACCGAGCTTCGGCGATGCGTACTGGAGTCTCGCCAATCTCAAGACCTATCGCTTCCCGGACGACGAAATCGCCCGCATGCGCGCCGAGGAGTCCTCCCCGAGGCTCGCGCCGGCGGACCGCTACCATCTGTGCTTCGCCCTCGGCAAGGCGCTCGAGGAGAACGCCGAGTACGGCGAGTCTTTCCATTACTATGCCGCGGGCAATGCCCTCAAGCGCAGCGAGCTTCGCTTCGACATCGAGCCGCTCGAGCGCGGGGCGGAGAGCCAGATCGAGCTCACGGGCGGCGGGTTCTTCCCCAGCCGCGAAGGCAGGGGTTGCCCGCGGCCGGACCCGATCTTCATCGTGGGGCTGCCGCGGGCCGGCTCGACGCTGATCGAGCAGATCCTCGCCTCGCACTCGTGCGTGGAAGGCACCATGGAGCTGGCGGAGATCCCGCGCCTCGTGCACCGGTTGAACGGGCGCGAGCTGCGCGGCGCCCCGGGCCGCTACCCGCACGCGCTCGCGGACCTGACGCCCGAAGAGTGCCGTGACCTCGGCGAGCGGTACCTGCGCGACACGCGGGTGTACCGCGGCGAGCGGCCATTCTTCATCGACAAGATGCCGAACAACTGGCGCCACATCGGACTGCTGCAGCTCATCCTGCCGAACGCGAAGATCATCGATGCGCGGCGCCACCCGATGGCCTGCTGCTTCAGCAACTTCAAGCAGCTGTTCGCCTCAGGGCAGGAGTTCACCTACAGCCTCGAGGACATCGCCCGCTATTACCGCGCGTACGAGCGGCTGATGCGCCACTGGGACCTCGTGCTGCCCGGGAAGGTGCTGCGCGTGCAGTACGAGCAGCTGGTCGATGACTTGGACGGTCAGGTGCGCCGGATCCTCGCCCACCTCGGGCTGCCCTTCGAGCCGGCCTGTCTCGAATTCCATACGACGGCCCGCAGCGTGCGCACCGCGAGCTCCGAGCAGGTGCGCAGACCCCTCTATCGCGAGGGCCTCGATCAATGGCGGCATTACGAGCCGTGGCTCGCCGCGCTGCGCGAGGCGCTCGGGCCGCTCGCCGAGCCGCAGTCCGCCGGCGATGTTCAGTCGGCGTTGCGGAAGCTGTAACCGATCTTCAGACCGATGGTGCGCGGCCGGATGACGTCCTCCTCCTTGACCCACTGGGAGTAGCTCGAGAACTGGATGCCAAGCCTGTTGGTGAGATTGACCCCGTAGAGGGTCACCGTCCAGCGGTCGCGGGAGACCCCCACCGAGGCGTCGAGGGTCGTGTAACCGGGGTCGTTGAACGCCTCGCTCTGACCCTGCAGTGTCTGCTTGATCAGATCGGTCGAGGCGAGCGAGTGCGCGATGTGCGTCACCGCCGCCTGCACGAAGCCCTGATAGTGCACGGCGACCGGGAACGCATAGCGCGCCACGGCGCTGAACTTGAACGGCGGGGAGTTTGCGAGCGGCGTGCCGAGCGTACCGAATGGATTGACGATGGAGATCGGCTGGCCGGTGGCCGGATCGATCAGGCTTTGCGTCTTGATGAGGGTGCTGCTGTTCCACGCGCCCGCCACGCGCAGCGTCAGGCCCCGGACCGGTATGGCATCGACCTGCAGCTCCACGCCCCGGATCCGGTAGTTCGGCCCGTTGGCGACGAAGTCCTGGCTGCCCGTCACCCCCGGATCGAAGATCGACAGCTGCACGTTGTCCCAATAGTCCTGGTAGAGCGCGCCGTTCACGCGCAGCCGATGATGCAGCCAGTCGGTCTTCCAGCCGATCTCGCTGTTGGTGAGCGAATCCGGCGAGTACGAGAGCGGCACCGTATAGATGCCGTAGAGCGGTGAGTTGGGGGTGATAACCCCCTGGCCGCGATTGAAGCCGCCCGGCCGATAGCCCTGCGACCAGGTCGCGTAGAGCATCTTGTCCGGCGTGACATGCCAGGTCAGCGTCGCGCTCGAGCGCCAGCCCTGATAGATCGCGCGCAGATTCCGGGCCGTGAGATTGGCGAGATTGCTCAGCACGCCGGTCTGCGGCGTGCTCACGCAGGGGTTGGGCGGAGAGCCGCCGTCGTACGGCCCTCCCACCTCGCATCCGAAGCTGCCGACGCTCGAGCCCGTCTCGTAGGTGTCGAGATAGTAATAGCGCGTGCCCGCCGTAATGGTGAGCGCATGAGGGATCAGGTCGAAATCCCAGGACGTATACAGCGCCTTCTGGCTGTAGCCGCGCTGGGCGTCCACGAAGAACGCGTCACCCGCCGGCCGCACCCCCGGAATGGTCGAGGTGGCCGGCAGGTATCCCCCGGTCTGCGGATCGATGGTCGGCGGTCCGATGGGATTGAAGTTCGGGCTGGTGCCGTAGAACCAGTCGGTGTTCTCCTTCAGGTGATACTTCTCGTAGAAGAGGCCGAGCACCCCGCGCAGCCGCCAGGAGCGCGGGGTGCTGAAGCGCACCTCCTGCTGCTCATGCGTCATGTTCTCGATGTCGGTCCAGAAGGTGCGCGGCGAGTAGCAGTACCCCGATGAGCCCGCGGTCGGCTGACCACTCGAATTGAACGGGTAGCCGGGGTAGTTGCACTGATAGTATCCGGCATATTCGCCGCGCGAGTAATTCGTGTAGTCCTGCTCCTGGTGAACGTTGCGGTCGAGATAAGAGCCCGTGTAGAGGAGCCGGACGGGCCCGACCGCCCCGTGGACCGTCCAGGAGGTGTTCTCGAACCGGTCCTTGTTGTAGGCGGGATTGAACAGCTCCACCGAGAGCGGCGGCAGGGGCTTGCCGAGGCCGTCGTACGCCTCCTGCCAGAACACCCCTTCGGCGTCCATGTTCTGATACATCTGGGTGAGCAGCACCCGCCAGTCGTCGTTGATCTTGTAGAGCGCCTCGAGGCGCGCGCCCTGGTAACCCAGGGGATTGATCGCCCGGCCCGCGAACGCGTAGTTGTTGATCGGTCCGGAGTTCGGCGGCGTCGCGCCGCCGAAATAGTTGACCGATACCAGATCGGTGGGCGAGCGCGCGAAGGTCGCCGGTATGTTGTCGATGTAGCCGCCCTGGTGGTTGTCG
>DAHVQK010000067.1 GCA_027317845.1 Gammaproteobacteria bacterium | reverse complement strand
GCCTCGACGCCGAATGCGGCAACTACGATCAGCTCTGGTGCACCACCTCGCTGCGCGGCAACCTGGTGGGTGAACTGCTCGTGCAGGTGCTCGAGGAAGGGGTGCATTCCGGCATGGCGACGGGCATTGCCGCAACCCCCTTTCGCATCGCGGAACAGCTGATCTCGAGGCTCGAAAGCCCGGTCAACGGCGCGTTGCTGCTCGATGAGCTCTCGGTCCCGATCCCGCAGGACCGGCGGGCGCAGATGCGATCGGCCGCACGTGTGCTCGGGGATTCCATCGCCGGCAAGCTTCCCTGGGCCCAGGGCGTGCGGGCCGTCTCCGACGATCCGGTCGAGCTGCTCATCAACAGTACCTGGAAGGCAACCCTTGCGGTCACCGGCGCCGACGGCCTGCCGCCTGTGGTGTCCGCGGGCAACGTGCTCCTGCCCCGGCTTGCTTTCAAGCTCTCGCTGCGCCTGCCGCCCACCTGCGACCCCGCCCGTGCGGCGCAGGCCGTCAAGGACTGCCTCGAGCGCGATCCGCCCTATGGCGCGCGGGTGAGTTTTCGTGCCGAGCCGGCGGCGGCGGGTTGGAACGCGCCCTCCTTCGCGTCCTGGCTGGAGGCATCCATCCAGAGCGCCTCACAAAGCATTTACGGCCGGGATGCCGTACACCTCGGCTGCGGCGGCAGCATCCCTTTCATGGGCATGCTCGGGGAGCGCTTTCCCAAGACCCAGTTCTTCATCACCGGAGTGCTCGGCCCGCACGCCAACGCACACGGACCGAACGAGTTCCTGCACCTGGAGTACGCCGAGAAGCTCACCGCTTGCGTGTCGCTCGTGCTCGCCGATCACGCGCGCACTCTGATCTGAAGCCCCGCCGCCGCTGAGCACGGCCCGTCCGCTAACGCATGTGCGCCATGGGAGAGGGCTTGACCGCCGCCTTCAGGCGTTCCCAGGCCTCACGGTAATGCGAAATCGTGCTGGCCTCCTGCTCCGCCTCGAGGCCCGGGAATTCGGTGCGCAGCGAATCGAGCATCAACGTCCACTTGGGCAGCCCCTTCGGGAACTTGCCCTGCCGCGTGAACACCACCCGCCCCTCGACGGGGATGTCTCCGGTAATCGCCTTGACCGCCGCCACCCGGTCATAGAGGCCGTTCTGGGGATTGACGAAGGTGAAGCGCCGGGGACCGTCCATCACGGTCCACTCCGCCATCTGGTCGCCGCCGAAGATGTTGCCCTGCACTTCGCGCACATCGACCACGAGGATCCCATGCACGGTGACCAGCAGAAAATCGACGTGATAGCCATCGCCCATGCCGTCGGGCACCAGCACGTCCACCAGGTGGTCGGCGCCGACTGCGGTCACCGCCGTGCGCAGCATCCTGCGCGCGCGCCGCGTGCGGTACCAACGCCACAGCCACGACACACCGAACCCCGCTGCCGCCGCCACCGCCACCAGCACCCAGGCGGTCAGAGGCAGGTTCATGATGTCCTGCACCTCGACTCCTTAACTTTAACTCTTATGCGCCGCCGTCTCTCAAGGCGTCCCGGAGCGAGGCGAGCCGAGCGTCGATCTCCCGGTACGCGGTGGGTCGGGCAAACAGCCGCGCAAGCGACTCCGGCACCGGCACCTCGCGCCCGATCAAAGGCTCGATGATCTCGCGGAACTTCGCCGGGTGCGCCGTGGAGACCAACACCCAGCGGCCGCCACGCCGGCGCTCCACCGGCAGCCGCTCGTAGGCTTCGGCCGCCGTGGCGGTGTGCGGACACCAGATCTGCCCGTATTGCTCGAATCCGGCCCTAATGCGGGCGCGGATCGCCTCGTCCTCGATCGCAACGGCGCTCACCGCCCCGCGGATCTCCTCGAGCTGCGGGTAAAGCGCGCGCAGCCGCTCCATGTTGCTGGGATTGCCCACGTCCATGGCCGAGGCGAGCGTCGCAACGCTCGGCCGGGGATGCCATTCACCCGTGGCCAGATAATCCGGCACGGTGCGGTTGGCGTTGTGCGCCAGCACCACATCCGCGATCGGCAGCCCGAGCTTGCGCGCCCAGATACAGGCCACCGAGTTGCCAAGGTTGCCGCTCGGGATGATGAAGGAAGCCGGCTCGCCGTGACGCCGCCAGATCGCGAGGCTCGAGGCCGCGTAATACACCGCCTGCGGGAGCAGGCGCCCGAGGTTGATGCTGTTGGCCGAGGAGAGCTCGCGCTCCTCACGCAGGCCCGGGTCCATGAACGCCTCCTTGACCAGGCGCTGACAGTCATCGAAGGTGCCGTGCACGGCGAAGGAGCGCACATTCCCGCCCCAGCAGGTCAGTTGCCTTTCCTGGGTCGGCGAAACCAGCCCCTTCGGGAAGAGCACCACCACTTCGATGCCGGGGCGGCCATGGAATGCCGCGGCCACCGCCCCGCCGGTATCACCCGATGTGGCGACCAGAATGGTGAGCGGACGCGGCCGTCCCTCGCGCAGGCGACCCAGGGACGCCGCGAGAAAACGCGCTCCGAAGTCCTTGAACGCGGCGGTCGGTCCGTGAAAGAGCTCGAGCACCGCGAGGCGCTCGATGGGCAGCTCCACCACCGGCGCCGGGAAGTCGAATGCCTCGGTGAGGATGTCCCCAAGCGAAGCGCCGAGCACATCGCCCGCGGCGAAGGGCTCGAGCAGCCTCTTGCCGACCGCCACCAGATCCCGGTCCGACCCAAACGCCTTCGGAGTCAGGTGCGGCCACACCTCGGGCACGTACAGGCCACCATCCGGCGCGAGGCCCTGGGCGAGCGCATCGGCGAAGCTCGCCGTCAGCTTCGGTTCCCGAGTGCTCTTGAAACGCATAGCCCCTGCGTCCGCCCGCTCAACCACTCGCCACCACGCGCGCGCCCTCGGATTCGAGCCCGATCAGCCACTCATCGAACGGGATGGATTGCTGCGCGAACTGCGCGCGCATCGCCTCGAGCACCCGCGGCGCATCCTCCTCGAGGGCCCAGGCAAACAGCGTCGGTCCCGCGCCCGAAATCGAGCAGCCCAGGGCACCCGCGGTCATCGCCGCCGCACGTACCTGCGGGAACCCGGGGATCAGCGCCTGGCGCTGTGGCTCGATGACCACGTCCTGGAAGGACTCGCGGATCATGTCGAGGTCGTTGGTGTAGCAGCCCGAGATGAAGCCCGCCAGGTTCGCCGTCTGCCAGACGAAATCCGACAGATCGACGCTGCGTTTGAGGATCGCGCGCGCCTGGCGTGTCGCGAGAAACATGTGCGGATGCACGATGACGGCCCTGATCCGATCAGGCACGGGGATGCGCTTCACCCTCGGATGGTCGATTCCCACCGTGAGCACGAGCCCGCCAAAGAGCGAGGGCGCGATGTTATCCACGTGCAGCGAGCCGCTGGCCACCTTCTCACCCTGCATGGCGAACTTCAGGAGCTCGAGCTTCCCGCACGGTGAGCTGAGCAGCGCATTGGCCGCCACCACCGCGCCCACCGCCGATGCCGCCGAACCGCCGAGCCCCGAGCCGAGGGGAATCCCCTTCTCGATCCGCATGTCGAACCCGAACCCGGGACTGAGCGCCTCCTGCATGGCAAGGAGCGCCCGTCCGGCGGTGTTCTGTGCCGGATCGCTCGGCAACTCCCCGGCCACGCCGGTGACACTCGAGATCGTGACGCCGCGCCTGGCGGTGCGGCTCACCGTGACCCGATCCCCAAGCGCATCCACCGCGAAGCCGAGAATGTCGAAACCAATGGCGACGTTGCCGCTGGATGCCGGCGCGAACGCCGTCGCCCAGGCAAGCGCACCGCTCATAGTCGTGCCCCCAGGTATGCCGAAAGACGCAGCAGGTCGGCGAACACTCCGCCCGCGGTCACCTCCGGTCCGGCCCCGGGGCCCTGCACGATGAGCGGATTATCGCAGTAGCGACGCGTGGCGAAGCGCACCACGTTGTCGGTCAGCGCAATGTTGGCGAAAGCGTGTTTGGCCTCGAGCTCGATGAGACCGACGGTCGCCTGCCCGTCTGCCGTGAGGCGCGCGACGTAGCGCAGGACGTTGCCGCGAGAGCGCGCGGCCTCGAACCGTTCTTGCATGGCCGCATCGTAGCGCGGCAGCCTCGCCATGAACTCATCGATCGAGCCGTTCTCGAGACCCGCGGGCACGAGGCTCTCGACCTTGACGTCGGCAAGCTCGAGCTCGAGCCCCATCTCCCGTCCGAGAATGATGAGCTTGCGCGCCACGTCCATGCCCGAGAGATCATCGCGAGGATCCGGTTCGGTGTAGCCGCGCTGGCGCGCATCGCGCACGATGTCCGAGAACTTCGCACGCCCTTCATAGACATTGAACAGGTACGCGAGGGTGCCGGAGAAGATGCCTTCGATACTGGTGATCTCATCGCCCGTCTCGCGCAGGTCGCGCAACGTGTGCACCACTGGCAGTCCCGCTCCGACGGTCGCCTCGTAAAGATAGTGCGCCGAGCCGGCGCGGCGCGCCTCCTGCACCGCCCGGTAATAGGCGAGATCCGCGCTGTTGGCTTTCTTGTTCGGCGTGACCACGTGCATGCCGGCGCGCAGCCAGTCCGCGTAGCGCGCCGCGACCGCGCTGCTCGCCGTGCAGTCGATGATCACCGTGTGCGGCAGATAGTCGACGCGCACGTGCGCGATGAAGCGCTCGAGGTCCGCCCCCGTCTCGCTGCGCCCATACTCATCCTGCCACGAAGGCAGCGCGATCCCGGTGTCCGCGAGCAGCATGCGCTGGGAGCCGAGGATGCCGCGCACCCGCAGATCGAGCTGGCACTGCGCGCGCAGCCGCTCGCTCTGCGAGGCGATCTGATCGAGCAGTACCCGGCCGACCGTGCCCGGCCCGATCACGCCGACGGAAATGGTGTTTGGCGAGAGATACAGTCCCGCATGCGCGGCGCGCAGCGCACGGGTGGCAGAGCGTCCCTCGACCACCACCGAGATGTTGCGCTCCGAGGCACCCTGGGCGATGGCGCGCACATTGACGGCGGCGGTGCCCAGCGCGTTGAACACCTTTGCCGCCACACCGGGCTTGCCGGCCATGCCGTCGCCCACGATCGCGAGGATCGCGAGCTCCGGGTCGATCTCGACGCTCTGGATCTGCCCTTCCGCGAGCTCCCGTTCGAAGGCCC
>DAHVQK010000037.1 GCA_027317845.1 Gammaproteobacteria bacterium | reverse complement strand
GAACAGAGTGTAAAGTTTCCTCGCAGGCGCGGCACGCTGAATTATTATGACGACGAGACGCACAAAAAATTTCCGCCGGATTTTAGAAGCACGTTAGATAAGCTCCAAGAATTCGGATTCGAGCTCAATTGCGTGATAAAGAATTATTCACCAAGGCTTTATTGGTTCATCGGATTTATACAAGAGCCTATTTCAAAGCTCCGAAATCAGGTCATGCGAGGAACGTGGCCGTATTATGGTTTCGAATCTATTATCATTGCCACAAAGACGAAGTAGTTTCGATTGTAGGCATGGGTTGTGCGAAGAATCGGAGAACTCATGGTGAGCTGCTGGGTGCTTTCCGACCGGAGGTGGCCGGCGACAATTAGAACTTTCGGGTGCTTGCCTCCGACGGCTGTCGTAATAGACGTCGGGTAATTGACGCCGGCGGAGCCGGCTGCGGGGGCGGCGACAACTATATTTTTTGGGTCCGACCCCCCTCACGGCGGTCTTGTTTAGGCTGCGCCCCGGGATACCCGGGGGCGAGCGTGATTACAGACCAGCAAGTGAGGCGACTGATGAAACTATTGCAAGAAGGCAACCCCCTGATCCGAGGCGCGGTGCGCGCCGGGATGAGCGAGCCGACGGCGCGCAAATACGCCCGCTCGGGGCAGATGCCATCGGAGATGAAGGGGGCGACGCGCACATGGCGGACGCGGCCGGATCCGTATGCGGAAGTCTGGCCGGAGATCGAGGGGTGGCTGAAGCTCGATGGCGGGCTCGAGGCGAAGACCATCTGGGGGGCGCTCACGGAGCGGCACCCGGGGCGGTTTACCCCGGGGCAGCTGCGTACCCTGCAGCGCCGAGTGCACGAGTGGCGGGCGCAGTGCGGGCCGGCGAAGGAGGTGTTCTTCCCGCAGGTGCATCGGCCCGGGGAGATGGGACAATCGGACTTCACCGACATGCGCGAGCTTGCGGTCACGATCGCAGGCGACCCCTTCGCGCATCTGCTGTATCACTTCGTGCTGACGTACTCGAACTGGGAGGCAGTGATGATCTGCCCGAGCGAGAGCTTCGAGTCCCTGAGCGCCGGAGTGCAGGGGGCGCTCTGGAAGCTCGGTGCGGTACCGCAGGTGCATCGGACGGACAACCTCTCGGCGGCGACGCACGAGCTCGCCGAGACCCGTGGGCGAGACTTCACCAAGCGCTACCAGCGCCTCCTCGATCATTACCGGATGAAGGGCTCGCGCAATTTTCCCGGCAACGCTCACGAGAACGGGGATGTCGAGTCGGCCAACGGGCACCTGAAGAACGCGCTCGATCAGCGGCTGCGGCTGCGCGGCGTACGCGACTTCCCCTCACGGGAGGCGTATGCGGCGTTCATCGAGGAGTGCGTCACCGCGCGCAATGCCACCCGAGGCGAGCGGCTCGCCGAGGAGCAGCTGCACCTGCAGCCGTTACCTGATCGGGCGCTGCCCTCGTACCGGGAACTTCGCGCCCGCGTCACGCGCAACAGCATCATCCGCATCGGCAAGTACCGCTACATGGTGCCCTCGCGTCTCATCGGCCGGGTGTTGACCGTGCGGCTGCACGCCGACATCGTGGAGCTGGAGTATCGGGGAGCGCAGATGGCAGTGCTCGAGCGGTTGATCGGGGCGGATCGCGGGCGTATCGACTACCGGCACATCATCCACTCCCTCGTGCGCAAGCCCGGAGCGTTCCGCCGGTACGCCTTCCGCGAGGCGCTCTTCCCGACGCTCGAGTTCCGCCGCGCGTACGACGCGTTGCTCGCCGACGATGATGCGCGAGCCGACTTCGAGTACGTGCGCATCCTGCACCTGGCGGCCAGTGATGGGGAGCGGGCCATAGAGGCGGTTCTCGGGGCGCTGCGCGAGGAAGCGACGCTCCCGCAGTACGAGCTCGTCCGCGAGCGCGTGCGTGGGCCACGTACCGCCGCCGGCGTGCCGGACGTGCGCATCCCGCCGCCGGACCTGACCTGTTATGACCGGCTGTTGGGCTCGTACGCGCAGCACAGCGAGGTGGCGCCATGAGTGCCGTGGAGGTCCGCGAGGAGGCGCTGCAGATGCGCCTGAAGGGGCTGCGGCTGCCGGGCTTCCTCGCCCACTACGCGCCGCTGGCCGAACGGGCGATCGCCGAGGGCTGGGGGCCGATCGAGTATCTCTCGGAGCTGGTGGATGTAGAGGCGGCCGAGCGCAGCGACCGGCGCCTCAAGCGTCTGTTGGACGAAGCGGAGCTTCCTCCCGGCAAAACGCTGAAGAACCTCGAGCTGCCGCGCTATCCGGCGCCGATGCGCACGCAGATCCAGGAACTCTGTCGCGGGCAGTTCGTGAGCGACGCCACGAACGTCTGCCTGGTCGGCAAACCCGGCACAGGCAAGTCGCACGTCATGGCCGCAGTCGCACGCTCGCTGGTCGAGCGAGGCTCGGCGGTGTTCTACACGACCGTCGCCGCACTCGTCGAGAAGCTCGTCACGGCCAAACGCGATCTGCGCCTCGCACGCGAGCTGAAGCGCCTCGATCGCTTCGAATGCCTTGCCCTCGATGACATCGGGTACGTCCAGCAGGACCGCGCCGAGATGGAGGTGCTCTTCACGCTGCTTGCCGAGCGGTACGAGAGGAAGAGCGTCATGATCACTTCCAACCTGGTGTTCTCGCAATGGGATCAGATCTTCAAAGACCCGATGACGACCGCGGCCGCCATTGACAGGGTCGTTCACCACGCCGTGGTGCTCGAGTTCCCCGGCCCCAGCTACAGGGCCGAGCAGGCCGAGCGACGCGCGGCGGTGAGCGCCAAGGAGCAGCGCTCCGGTGCGGTGAGCTCATGAGCCAGCAAGCAGACCTCCACACCTCCCTGCCCGGCCTTCGGCCGGTCAGGCCGCGCTGCGCCTTCGGCGTCGCGCGGGAGAGAAAACGGTTGAAATGAAGATCGTGAGATGAAGATCGGAAGCGAAGAGCAGAGAGCCCGGCGCCTACGCCA
>DAHVQK010000007.1 GCA_027317845.1 Gammaproteobacteria bacterium | reverse complement strand
ACTGGCGGCAGCGCCGGGTGCGGAAAGACGATCCGTGCCGAACCGAAGCGTGTCGGTGAGAACACCCGCCGCTCATCGTTGAGCGCCGCGCACGGATTTCCGCCTCGAGGATCGCTCGAGCGATCATAGATGCCGAACATGATGCCGATGTCGGTCCAGTCCGGTACGTCGGACTTGTTCGGTGCGGAGAGCGTCGCGGAGGTGAGCACGAGCGCATGGGCACGCGAGGCGCTGTCGTTCTGCTTGAAACGCGCCTCCCCATCGTCCGCCTTCCCGTCATACAACCACAGCCGCCACGCGCGCGTCAGCGCCCGGGCGGGATTGAGCGCGAGCAGACGGATCGACGGCTGGCGCAACACCGGCGAATAGCTGATCGCGAGAATGTCATCCTGCGGTGCCTCGCCCGGCCCCCGCGCATCGAGCGCGCGCAGCGCCTCACGAACGTTCTTCACGCTGCCCGCCTGTGCGATGAGCCGGTCCCGAAGCCGCGCAAGCTCCGGGTCCGGATCCCACGTATTCATCTCCCGCACGGCCTTCGCGAACGCTTCGGCGAGAGCGTGCATGCCATCGCCCAATGCCGCGCGGCCGGCCGGGGGCAGATCGTCGTAGAAGAGCACGAACTCCCGCCGCGCACGCATCTCCTCCTCGGCCGAGAGCCCCGCGGCGATCAGCATCTCGGTCACCGCATCGACCTCCGCGGCGAGCGCCTCCAACGACTTGCCGGCGAGGTCCGCCTCCTGGCGCTCCGCGGCCTCGCGAATGGTGGCCGCGAGCGGAACGAGCGCCACCTGGTCCGAGAGCAACCCCCGGGCGGCGTCCTCGAGTTTCTCCGCCTCATCGACGATGAGGGCCGCCACGGGGCGCTCATCCACCTCATCGTGGAGGAAATCCCCACCCCTGTAGACGCGATCGACGAGCAGCAGCGCGTGATTGACGATCAGGATGTCGGCCGCCCGTGCCCGCGCGCACGCGGCGAGATACACCTGCCGGGAGGGGCTGTCCTCGGGCGTGTCCGAATCGATGCCAATATCCGAGGCATCGAGCCCGGCCGGCAGCGCCGCTGTGCCATAACTCTCGAGAAACTCCCCGATCGGTGCCCCGGCATTCGCTTCGGTCTC
The DNA here is from genome assembly GCA_027317845.1 of Gammaproteobacteria bacterium. Taxonomy (GTDB): domain Bacteria; phylum Pseudomonadota; class Gammaproteobacteria; order Steroidobacterales; family Steroidobacteraceae; genus 13-2-20CM-66-19. The sequence goes on along the minus strand of DAHVQK010000007.1, from coordinate 997 downwards.
CGCCCATGCGATGAGTGCGGTGAGCGCATACTTGTCCTCATCGGAGAGCACCGCGTTTTGCTTCTCGAGGAGCTTGCGGCAGTGGCGCAACGCCTTCGCCGCATCGAGATAATTCGAACGCCCCATGAGAATCGCCACCTTGAGCCGCACGTTCGTTGCCCGTTCGAGCAGCGCAAGCGCCCGGGCGACATCGCACGAGGCATCCAGTGTGTCGGGGTCCCCCGGCACGGTCGCGTACGCCTGGCGCTGAAGCGAGCGATAGTAGGTGGAGACAATGACTCGCGCACCTGCGCGCAGGCCCTTTCCGGCCTCAATGCAATAGAGACCGCCGGCCAGCAAGTAGGCAACGGTCTTCCCCGTGCCGGTCGAGCCTTGCGCAAAGAGCTGCCCGCACCCGACCCCAGGTGCGTTCGCCTTGGTGATGCCGTCATAGACGTAATCGGCAAACTCCTGCTGAACGGCATTATCCACGAGACCCAACTCGGCCCCGTGCGTTTTCAAAATCGTTGAAGGTTTCATCGACCAGTTCTCCATGATGAGAAGGAAACGCAGCCCCTTGCGGGTTGCAGCCCCTCGCAGGGTGCAGCCCCGCGCCAGCACGTGCCTGGCGCGGGGGACTCGGGACTCAGGCGGCCTCTTCCTCCTCTGCCTCGATGTCTTTACCGGCCGCATGGATTGCGGCATGGGAGAGTTCGAGCGCACCCGAGGCCACCATGGCGCGAAGCGCCTTAGCCTCGAGCCACTCGGCGGCGCGCCCCGTCACTTCGAGCGGTCCGCAATCGCCATCGAACGCGACCCGCCCGGCGGGCGTCCACACGCGCGAGCCCACCTCACGCTCGGTCACATCGTAGACCGCCGCCACGTGACCGCAGCCGTGGAACCACCGTCCGCCGTAGTACGGCCAGGCCGCCCAGGCATCGAGCGCGAGCATGAACAGTTCGACCTCGGCATCGCTCGGATCGCGCAGCATCCACGAGTGCGTGAACACCGTGCCCGA
>DAHVQK010000156.1 GCA_027317845.1 Gammaproteobacteria bacterium | reverse complement strand
CGTCTGCAGATGCCGCGCGATGTCGGTCGCCAGCGCCGGATTGGCATTGCCGGCAAACAGCGCCAGTGTGTCGCTCGTGCTCATGGATGCCTTACGTCAACCGCGTCCAACCTCAATCGACCCGGCTGGGGTGGGAGGATTCGAACCTCCGTATGGCGGGATCAAAACCCGCTGCCTTACCACTTGGCGACACCCCAGCAAAACAACGACCATCGCTCCGAGGAGCCCACTCATCGCACTGATTTCTGCACGAGCGCGTGCACCGGCGACACATTCAGTCCACGCGCCACGAAACTCCGCCATCGCTGCGGCACTCGCGCTGCGATGCGCTGCGCCTCGGCGCCGCTCGCCACGGCTGCGAAGATACAGGAGCCGGTTCCCGTGAGTCGCGCGGGAGCCTGCTGCGAACCGATGCGCAGCTGCCCGCCGAGCCAGTCAAGCGCCTCGGCCACCTCGGGCCATCGCGCACGCACCACCGGCTCGCAGTCGTTGCGCCCGCCGGTCTCGAAAAAGGCGCGTATTGTGATGAGGGGGGAATTTCGTGTCAATTCAGGGCTCTGGAATACCTCACGGGTAGGGATGCTCACCCCTGGTCGGATGACCACGTACCAGCGCTCAGGCAGCTCTACCGGGGTCAGCCTCTCGCCCACGCCCTCCGCCCAGGCGGAAAATCCTCTAACGAATACAGGCACATCCGCGCCCAGGGGCAACCCGAGCTCGGACAGTGCATCCACCGGGAGCCCGCAGCCCCAAAGGTGATTCAGCGCCAGAAGCGCGGTCGCCGCATCGGTGCTGCCCCCGCCGAGCCCGCCGCCGATCGGGATGCGCTTGTGCACCCGGATCGAGGCTCCGAGAGCGGTCCCGGTGGCGGCCTTGAGCGCCCGGGCGGCCCGCAGCGTCAGATCCGCCTGCGGTTCGACCTCCCCGGGGCCCTCCCGCCGCTCGATCACCCCGTCCTCACGCACCTCCAGCCCCACGGTATCGCACAGGTCGATGAGCTGGAACAGGGTCTGCAGCTCGTGATAGCCGTCGGCTCGCCGTCCGGTCACGTGCAGGAAGAGATTCAGCTTCGCCGGCGCCGGCCACAGCGTCTCACCGCTCACTGCAGGTGCCACTCGTCCACCACCATCCGCAGCCTCACTCCGGCGCGCCGTACGGTGAGCAGTCTCGGCAGCCACGCCGCGCCCACGGTCATGTACGACTGGTACTGCACCGACCAGCCATCCTGGCCCAGCCTGAGGAGGCGGTGCTCGGCATCGAGCGTCATGGTGGCCGGCGTACCCGGGTCGGGCACCCCGAGCACCCAGTAGCGCAGGCTCGTGAGCGGCGGCTCGAACCCGAGCTGGCGCTCGAGGATCTCCTGCGCGGCGGCATCGCCCAGGTGCCTTCCGTGGGGCGTGATGAGGCTCAGGCTCGTCCCATCGGCGGTCACCTGCGCCGCGTCCGCCCCGAGCGGCCCGCTCAAGACCATCCGTGTCCGCGTCCCCCGCTGCGCCCAGCGGATATTCGCATTGAATCCCTGGCTCGCCACCGCGACCGCCACTCGGCCCGTCAGGTGGAAGCGATCGAGGGATTGCAGCTGGGAGCGCCGCACGCTCCAGGCCATCGTGGGCGCCGCAGGCACCTGCACGGTCTGGCAGGCCGTGAGCGCCAAGACGGCGAGCCCGAGCAGCGTGGCGGAAGCGGAGAATCGCAACGACATGGGCGCGCACTATAGTGGCTCGCCGGGTATCCCGCACGGCGCCTTGTCCCGAGGGGCCACGATCCCGGAGAATGCCGCGCCTCCGACCAGCAGCGGGAATATGAAGGACTCCATCCGACAACGGCTCGAGAAGCTCTCCGATCGATTCGAGGAAGTGGGGCACCTGCTCGCCTCGCCCGAGATCGATGGCGGCTCGGCGCAATTCCGCGACCTCTCCGTCGAGTATTCGCGGTTGCAGCCGCTTGCCGAGCAGCTGCACGCCTACCACGCCCTCGAGCGCGATCTCGCCGCCGCGCGCGACATGCAGGCGGACCCCGATCCGGGGATGCGCACGCTCGGGGCCGAGGAGCAGACCCGCGCCGAGGCGGCGCTGGAGGCTGCCGAGAAGGGGCTGCACGCCCTGCTGCTGCCCCAGGACGCGCGCGATGAGAAGAACATCTACCTCGAAGTCCGCGCCGGCACCGGGGGAGACGAGGCGGCACTCTTCGCCGGCGACCTCTTTCGCATGTATGCCCGCTATGCCGAATCGAAGGGCTTTGCGGTCGAGGTCTTGAGCGAGAGCCCGGGCGAGCACGGCGGCTACAAGGAGATCATCAGCCGGATCGCGGGGCGTGGGGCGTTCTCGCGGCTGAAATTCGAGTCCGGCACGCATCGGGTGCAGCGCGTACCGGCCACCGAGGCGCAGGGGCGCATCCACACCTCGGCCTGCACCGTCGCCATCCTCCCGGAGCTCGAGGAGATCGGCGACATCGAGATCAATCCGGCGGAGCTGCGCATCGACACCTACCGATCCTCGGGCGCGGGCGGCCAGCACGTGAACAAGACCGACTCCGCGGTGCGCATCACCCACCTGCCGAGCGGCATCGTGGTGGAGTGTCAGGACGAGCGCTCCCAGCACAAGAACCGCTCGCGCGCCATGTCGCTGCTGCGTGCCCGGCTGCTCGCCGCCGAGCAGGAAAAGCAGCAGAGCGCGCAGGCCCGCTCGCGCCGCCTGCAGGTCGGCAGCGGTGACCGCTCCGAGCGCATCCGCACCTACAATTTCCCGCAGGGCCGGGTGACCGACCACCGCATCAATCTCACGCTCTACAAGCTGCAGCAGATCATGGCCGGCGACCTCGATGAACTGCTCGATGCGCTCGCGCACGAGCACCAGGCGGAGTTGCTCGCGGAAATCGAGAGCTGAGGAGGGGCTCAGTCCCGGCGAACGACCCTCCTCGCCCGCGGTCGCGCCATCCGCGGCGGGCCGTGGCTGCGCAGGTACGCCGGCCCCCCGAGGTTTGCCATCTGGTGCAGCAGCCACTGCTGGCGCCAGAGCACGAAGCGCGACGGCTGCGCCACATGCCAATGCACCGGGTCGGGCAGTACCGCCGCGAGCAGCGCCGCCTGTGCGGCGGTGAGCCGCGATGCCGGTTGGTGAAAGAACCTCGCGGAGGCCGCCTGCACCCCGAAGATTCCGTGGCCGAACTGCGCGATGTTCAGATACACCGTGAGGATGCGCTGCTTCGGCCACAACACATCGATCAGCACCGTGAGGTAGGCCTCGATCCCCTTCCTCACGAAGCTGCGTCCACCCCAGAGAAAGAGGTTCTTCGCCACCTGCTGGGTGATCGTGCTCGCGCCCCGGAGCCTGCCGCCGCGCTCGGCGGTCAGGATCGCCTCGTCGATGGAGCGCAAGTCGAAGCCGTGGTTGTAGGGGAAGGTCTGGTCCTCGGAGGCCACCACGGCGATCCCCGCCTGGGGCGAGATCTGACGGGACCCGACCCAGTGATAATCGGTGCGGTAGTCGCGCTCACCCGCGTGCAGCGCGCGCCACTTCGCCTCCAGCATGAAGGCGCTGGTGACGGGCGCAATCCATCGCAACAGCAGCACGGGCACGACGGTGATGGCGAGCCACGCGAGCACCGCCTTGAGCAGCGCCCGGCGCAGCCACCCCCCGCCCCCCTTTCTTGCCATGGCCGGAGCCGCTCAGGCGTTCAACAGCCTCAAGCGGAGGCATCCACCCGCCGCGCGGACATGATCACCACGTCCTCCATGGGCGCATCCTGGTAGCCCTTGCGCCGCCCGGTCGCGACGCCGGCGATCTTGTCGATGACATCCATCCCCTCGGTCACACGGCCGAACACGGCGTAGCCGAAGTCGCGCGAGCTGTGGTCGAGAAATGCGTTGTCGGCGAGATTGACGAAGAACTGAGACGTGGCGCTGTCCACCACACTGGTGCGCGCCATGGAGAGCGTCCCACGGGTATTTTTCAATCCGTTCTTCGCCTCGTTGCGGATCGGGGCGCGGGTCTGCTTGTTCTGGAACTCCTTGTCGAGTCCACCGCCCTGGATCACGAAGCCCGGCACGATGCGATGAAAGATCGTGCCCTCGAAGAATCCCTCCTCGACGTAGGCGAGGAAATTCTCCACCGTCACGGGCGCCTCCTGGGGGAAGAGCTCCACCGAGAAGCCACCGTGGGATGTCTCGAAGCGAATCAGGGAACCTTGGGCCATTGCCCCTCCGTCATGCGTTCATGCCCCGCCAGGTCGCGGCGCGAGCAGACTGTAACAAAGCCGCGCGCGGCCAGCTCGCCGGCCACCGCGGATGCCTGGGTTGCGCCGTGCTCGAGCAGCAGCCACCCACCCCGCACCAGGTGATCCGGGGCGGTGCGGATGATCTCACGGAGGCAGGCCATTGCGTCAGCCCCCGGCGTGAGCGCCTGGCGAGGCTCGTACGACAGGGCCCCGAGCGCCGGATCATCCTGCGCCACGTAAGGGGGGTTGCTCACGATCAGATCGAAGGTGCGCCCGCGCAGTCCGTCGAACCAGCTGCCGTGCACGAATCGCACCTGAGCGAGTCCGAGCGCCGCCGCATTGGCGCGGGCCATCGCCAACGCCTCGAGCGAGACATCCGTCGCCGTGATCTGCCAGAGCGGCCGCTCGCGCGCCAGGGCAAGGGCGATGGCGCCCGAGCCGGTGCCAAGGTCCACCGCCTGGCAGGCAGACCCGGGGTTCAGGGCGAGCGCCCGCTCCACCAGCAGCTCTGTCTCCGGTCGGGGCACCAGAACCGCGGGACCCACGGCGAGCTCGAGCGTCCAGAATGCCTTGTGTCCGAGCAGGTAGGCGACGGGCTCGCCCGAGGCCCGGCGCTCGATGAGCTGTGCGAAGCGCTGCGCGGCTGGCGCATCGGGCACGACCTCGGAATGCGAGCGCAACCGCGTGCGGGAGACTGCGAGCACGTGCGCGAGGAGCAACTGCGCATCGAGTTCCGGCGTGCAATCGGGCTCGTGTGACAGGCGGACACGCAGGCGGTGCCCCGCCGCGGCCAGCAGCGCTGCCACATCGGTGACGGTAGGTTCGATGGCGGTACGCATCATCGCACGGCTAAGATTGGCGGATGTCCACGAGCCTCTACCCCCCCACACGGCCCCGCTCCCTGGCGGAACTCCTCGATGCCAGCCTCAAGATCTTCCGGGTCTCGCTACTGAAATGCCTGCCCTTCGCAACGCTCGCCATCCTCGCCGGCCAGCTCACGACCTTCTACGATGTCGCGCGCGGGCATTTGCCCGATGCGCTCAGTATGAACGATCCGATCTGGGTCACACTCTACCTGGTCGGCGCCGTGCTGGCCGTCATCCTGTGGATGGCGACGCTCCTGCGTCAATCCCTGGTGGCCTCGGGACGTGCGGCGAGCCGCACCGATCTGCTCGATGTGCTCAAAAACGCCCCGGCCATCACCGTCATCTCCCTCCTGAGCGGAGCGGCGGTGGCGGCGCTCATCCTGCCACCGCTCACGCTGGTGGAACCCTACCGCTCCGTCGGCCTGGCCGTGATGCTGGTTCCCGCCATCTACCTGTTCGTGGCGCTGTCGTTTTCCCTGCCCGCGAGGATGCTCGCCCACAAGGGCATCCTGCAGAGTCTCGCGTACAGCATGACCCTCATCCGCGGCAACTGGTGGCGGGCGGCGGCCATGTACGTCATCGGGCTGTCGATCATCACGGTCTTCTACCTGCTCGCCGCTGTCATGGCCGCAATGGTGATGCCCCAGAGCGGACACATCATGGCGCTCGAGCGGGCCGTAACGACCACCGCCATCCTGGCGGTCGGGGCGATCGGCCTGACGTTCTATACCGCCATCACGCTGACCGTATTCGGGGACCTCGAGGCGCGCAAGGCAATCCAACCACACTGACACGCGAACGCGGCTACCCGAGATTCGGCCCAAGCCATTTCTCCGCGTCCGCGACCGTCATGCCCTTGCGCCGCGCGTAATCCTCCACCTGGTCGCGTGAGATCCTGCCCACTGCGAAATAGTGCGCCTCGGGATGCGCGAGGTACCAGCCGCTCACCGCAGCGGCCGGATACATCGCGTAGCTGTCGGTCAGGCGGATATCCGTGCGGCGGTCCACGCCGAGCAACTGCCAGAGCTTCGCCTTCTCGGTGTGATCCGGGCAGGCTGGATAGCCCGGCGCCGGGCGGATGCCGCGATACGATTCCCTGACGAGCTGCTCGTGGGTGAGCTCTTCCCCGGCCGCGTAACCCCATAGCTCGCGCCGCACCCGTTCGTGGAAATGCTCCGCAGCGGCCTCGGCGAGCCGGTCCGCGAGCGCCTTGAGAATGATGGCGGAGTAATCGTCGTGAGCGCGCTCGAAGCGCGCGATGTGCTCCTCGATGCCAAGGCCCGCCGTCACGGCGAATGCGCCGATGTAGTCGCGCACCCCGCTCGATTTGGGCGCGACGTAGTCGGCCAGGCATTCGTGCGCCTGCCCGGCAGGCTTGTCCTTCTGCTGGCGCAGAAACGCGAGGGTGAGCGCCGGCGTGGCGCGCTTCTCGTCGCAGTAGATCTCGACATCGTCGCCCGAGGAATTGGCGGGAAAGAGCCCGATCACCGCCTGGGCGCTCAGCCAGCGCTCGGCCACGAGCCGCTCGAGCATGCGCCGCGCATCGGCGTACAGGTTGCTCGCCGCCTCTCCGACCACCGCGTCGGTGAGGATATCGGGAAACTTGCCGGCGAACTGCCAGGCGTTGAAGAACGGCATCCAGTCGATGTAGCTCAGCAGCTCCGTCAGCGGATAGTCGGTGAAGCACTGCACGCCGGGAGAGCGCGGCACGGGCCCGGCGTACGCGGCCCATTCGATGCGCCGGCGGTTGTTGCGAGCCTGCGCGAGGCTCAGCGCCGGCGCCTTGACCTTGCGGCCCGCATGTTGCTCGCGCTTGCGTTCATGCTCCTGGTTGACCTTGTCGATGAAGGCGGCGCGCGTCTCGGGATTGGCGAGCGTCTGACAAACGCCGACCGAGCGCGAGGCGTCCTTCACGTAGAGCACCCCGGAGTCGTACTGCGGGGCGATCTTGACCGAGGTATGGGCCGGGGAGGTGGTGGCGCCGCCGATGAGCAGCGGCAACGTGAAGCCCTGTCGCTTCATCTCGCTCGCGACATGCACCATCTCATCGAGCGATGGGGTGATCAGGCCCGAGAGCCCGATGAAATCTGCTTCCTCGCGCCGCGCGGTCTCCAGGATTTTCTCGCACGACACCATGACCCCGAGGTCGATCACCTCGAAGTTGTTGCACTGCAGCACGACGCCCACGATGTTCTTGCCGATGTCGTGCACGTCCCCCTTGACGGTCGCCATCACGATGCGGCCGTTGGAGCGGTGCGCGCCGCCTTCCTTGCCCTGCTCGATGAACGGCACGAGGTGCGCCACCGCGCGCTTCATGACGCGGGCGCTCTTGACGACCTGGGGGAGGAACATCTTGCCGGCGCCGAACAGGTCGCCGACGATGTTCATGCCGTCCATCAGCGGCCCTTCGATCACCTGCAGCGGGTGCGCGAACGTGAGGCGCGCCTCCTCGGTGTCCCCGATGATGAAATCATCGATGCCCTTCACCAGTGCGTGCTCGAGGCGCTTGGCCACCGGGAGCGAGCGCCACTCGAGGTCATCCTTGCGCCTCGCGCCGCCGTCGCCCTTGAACCGCCCGGCGAGGGCGAGCAGCCGCTCGGTGGCGTCCTGGGCCCTGTTGAGAACGACGTCTTCGACGGCGTCGCGCAGCTCCGGGGCGATTTCCTCGTAGATCGCTAGCTGCCCCGCATTCACGATCCCCATGTCCATCCCGGCCTTGATCGCATGGTAGAGGAACACCGAATGCATGGCCTCGCGCACCGGATCGTTGCCGCGGAACGAGAAGCTCACATTGCTCACCCCGCCGCTCACGAGCGCGTGCGGCAGGCGCTCCTTGATGAGCCGGGTGGCCTCGATGAAGGCGAGCGCGTAACCGTTGTGCTCCTCGATACCCGTGGCGATGGCGAAGATGTTCGGGTCGAAGACGATGTCCTCGGGCGGGAACCCCGCCCGCTCGGTGAGCAGCCGGTAGGCGCGCTCGCAGATCGCCACCCGGCGCTCGACGCTGTCGGCCTGACCCTGCTCATCGAAGGCCATCACCACCGCGGCCGCCCCATAGCGGCGCACCTTGCGGGCATGCTCGAGGAAGACCTCCTCGCCCTCCTTGAGGCTGATCGAGTTGACGACGCCCTTGCCCTGCAGGCACTTCAGCCCCGCCTCGATCACCGTCCATTTCGAGGAGTCGAGCATCACCGGCACGCGCGCGATGTCCGGCTCGGCCGCCACGAGGTTGAGGAAGCGCACCATGGCGGCCTCGGAGTCGAGCATGCCCTCGTCCATGTTGATGTCGATCACCTGCGCGCCGCTCAGCACCTGTTGGCGCGCGATCTCGAGCGCCGCGGCGTAATCGCCCGCCTCGATGAGCTTGCGAAATTTCGCCGAGCCGGTGACGTTGGTCCGCTCACCGACGTTCACGAAGAGAGATTCCTCGTCTATGTTGACCGGCTCGAGGCCCGACAGGCGGCACTTCGCCGGCGCGACCGGGACCACCCTCGGCGCGTGCCGCCCGACCGCCTCGCGCAGCATGCGGATATGCTCCGGGGTGGTGCCGCAACAGCCACCGACGATGTTGATCAGACCGCTTTCGGCGTATTCGCGCAGGATCTCCGCGGTCTCCGCCGCCCCCTCGTCGTATTCGCCGAAGGCGTTCGGCAGCCCGGCGTTCGGATAGGCGCAGATACGAGTGTCGGCGAGCCGGGCGAGCTCATCGATGTAGGGACGGAGCTGGCGCCCGCCGAGCGCGCAGTTGAACCCGACCGCAAGCGGCCGCGCATGTCGGATGGAGTTCCAGAACGCCTCCGGCGTCTGTCCCGAGAGGATCCGTCCCGAGGCGTCGGTGATGGTGCCGGAGATGATGATCGGCACCTCGATGCCCGTCTCGTCGAACAGTTGCAGCGCCGCATAGATCGCGGCTTTGGCATTGAGGGTGTCGATCACGGTCTCGATGAGCAGCAGATCCGCGCCTCCGGTGAGCAGGGCGCGGGCGGCGTCCCGATAGGTCGCGACGAGTTCATCGAACGACACGCTGCGGTAGCCGGGATCGTTGACATCGGGAGAGAGCGAGGTCATGCGGCTGGTCGGCCCGAGAGATCCGGCCACGAATACCGGACGCCCGTTGAGGCGGGAAAATTCGTCGGCGGTGGTGCGCGCCAGATGCGCCGCCCGGTAGTTCAGCTCCGGCACCAGCGCCTGGGTGCCGTAATCGGCCTGCGACACCGATGTGGAGTTGAATGTGTTGGTCTCAATCACGTCCGAGCCCGCATCGAGGTACGCCCGATGGATCCCGGCGATGATCTGCGGCTGGCTGAGCGTCAGGATGTCGTTGTTGCCTTTCAGATCCCGGCCATGTTCGCGGAAACGCTCGCCGCGAAACGCGCGCTCGTCGAGCTTGTGACGTTGCACCATGGTGCCCATGGCGCCATCGAGCAGCACGATGCGCTCATCGAGCAGCCGCTTCAGGCGCTCGAGCCGCTCCCGGCGCGCCGCCTCGTCCGGGGGCTCCACGGCGAACGGGGCCGCGCTTGCGCGCGGCGCATCCGCCGCGGGAGCGGCCTCCTGCAATCCCACGCGATGCTCGAGGTGATCGCAGATCGTCATCGGATTCCTCCGGCGGCCCGCTCAGGCTCGCCGCTCGGCGGGCTCTGCCTGCCGGAACGCACCCCGAGCGCATGGCAGATCGCATAGGTCAGTTCCGCTCGATTGAGCGTATAGAAATGGAAATCACGCACGCCGTGGCGCTTGAGCTGCTGCACCTGCTCGATCGCCACGCTGGCGGAGATCAGGCGGCGGGTCTCCGCGTCATCGTCGAGTCCGCGGAAGCGCTCCTCGAGCCAGCGGGGGATGGCGGCCCCGCAGCGGGCGGCGAAGCGCAGCACCTGCGGGAAGCGGGTGATGGGCAGTATCCCCGGCACGATGGGCGCATCGATGCCCGCGGCGGCGCAGCGGTCGCGAAAACGCAGGAACGCCTCGATGTCGAAGAAGAACTGCGTGATGGCGCGGGATGCGCCCGCATCGAGCTTGCGGCGCAGATTCTCGAGGTCGAAATCCGGTGAAGGCGCTTCCGGGTGGGTCTCGGGGTAGGCGGCGACCGAGATGTCGAAATCCGCCACGCGCTTCAGGCCCTCCACCAGGTCAGCGGCGTAGGCGAAGCCTTCCCGGTGCGGCTCGTAGCGCTCGACGCCCTGGGGAGGATCGCCGCGCAGGGCGACGATGTGCCGGATGCCCTGATCCCAGTATTGCCGCGCGATATCGAGAATCTCCCCGCGGCTCGCGCCGATGCAGGTCAGATGCGGGGCGCCGATCAACGCCGTCTCGCGCTGGATGCGGCTGACCACGTGGTGCGTACGCGCGCGGGTAGAGCCGTCGGCGCCATAGGTGACGGACACGAATCGCGGGGCGAGCGGCGCCAGGCGCTCGATGGAATGCCATAGCGTGGACTCCATGGCGATGTCAGCGGGCGGAAAAAACTCGAAAGAAACATTCATCATGGGCAATTGCCTCCGTTTCAACTCGCGCGGTTCAACGCGCCGGCTGCCGCCGGCGCCGCGCGCACCGCGAGCACGTGCCGGCCCGCCTCGATGGGCCGGATGCGCTCGCAGCCGAAGCCCGCCTCGGCGAGCCATCTGCGCAGGCGCGCGATCGGGTGCTCCACCACTCGCTGCTGCGCGCGCTCCTGGGCCTCGTAGGGCTCGAACAGCCACAGCCGACCATTTCCGGAGAGGGCTCGCCGCGCCGCGGCGAGCAGCGCCGGCAGGTCACTCTGTGGCGTGCCCAGGTGATCCAGCAGGACCACATCAAAAGTGCGGCCCAGTCGGTCCAGGTCTCGCTGCACCAACTCTCCGGGGCGGCTGGCGAGCAATACGCGGCAGGCGAACCCCTGCCGCTCCGCGCCCGCCCTGATGGCCTGCGCCGCGCGCCGTGTGTGCGCGATGACCGCGCATTCCCCGCCGAGCGCGGCAACGGCGGTCAGCAGTTCCGGGTGCTCGGCGCCAACGAGCAGCGCCGAGGCGGCCTGCGCCATGGGCTCGGCTTCGACGACGGCCCGCAGCTCTCTGCCCAGACGCGATGCAGTGGGCGATGCGGCCCCGGCGCCCGGCGCCTGGGCCCGCTCCCGGTCCCGGGCCAGGGTAGGGTCCGCGCGATCGAGCTGACTCAGCAGGCCCTGGAGAAACGTGCCAGCCGGCGTTCCCTGTACACACCGGTAGTGCACCCACTGGCCCTGCCGTACGCGCTCCACGAGACCGGCTTCGGTCAGGATCCTCAGGTGCCGTGACACGCGTGGCTCGCTCTGGCCCAGCACCTCCGCCAGATCCGAGACACTCAATTCCCTCTGCATGCACAACGCCAGCAGGCGCAGTCGCGTTGCTTCGGCGGTCGCGCGGAGCCAGGTGAGGAGTGCTCGGGAATCGGCCATATCCTGAATATCAATATTTGCACAATTCTTTAAATATACTTTACCGGAAACGGCCCAGCCGCGAAAGCATAAAGTCATTCGCCTGTATGTTATTAATTCAAAAGGAATAATTTCGAGACGAGGGGCCGGGCGGCCCGGCGCAGTCTCAGTGGATCAGCGGCGGAGCATTTCCAGCATCGGCGAAGAGGGCATCGATGGCCTCGGCATCGAACCGATAGGGTCGATGACAAAACTCGCACGTCACGGTCACGGCCCCCTGGTCCTGGAGTACGTCGCGCACTTCCTCGGGCCCCAGGGCCCGGAGCAGCGCCGTCACCCGCCCCTCGCCGCAGCGGCACTCGAACTGCACGGGCGCGCCCCGGAACAGGCGCAGGTCATACGCGGGCAGGCCGCGCCCGAGGACGTCCTCCACGGGCCGCCGCAGCAGGTCTTTCGCGGTCAGGCGCTCGAAGCCCCGCTGCGCCGAATCCCACGCCTCACCCGCCTGCTCGCCCGCCTCCGGCAGCCTCTGGACCAACAGCCCGGCGCTGTGCTCGTCGTCGGCCGCGAGCCGGACGCGCGTCGGGAGCTGTTCGGATGCATCGAAATACGCCTCCAGCGACTCGGCGAGCGACTGCCCGGTGAGCGGCACGATGCCCTGGTAGCGAAGGCTGCGCTCATCGGCCTCGATGGTGACCGTGAATCGTCCGTCGCTGCCGGCCAGGGAGCGGAAGGTCGCCCCGCCGGGCACCTCCTCGGCGGTGATCGCCTCGATCTGCCCCTCATCGAAGTGTGCGATGGCGCGCACGCGAAAGTCGTGGGTGCACTGGGCGACCATCAGGCTGACGGCGCCATTGCCCTGAAGCTGCAAAGTCAGGCGGCCGCGGAACTTCAACGTGGCCGCGAGCAGCACCGAGGCGGCAACGGCCTGCCCGAGGAGCGAGCGCACGGGCGCGGGGTAATCGCTGTGAGCGCGCAAGTCGCGCCAGGCACCCTTCAAATGCACCCAGTGCCCGCGCACGGGCTGGTGCTCGACGATGAAACGCCGCACATGGTCGGACAACAGTGGATCTGAGCTCATGGGCGCAACATGGGGCATGGACGGCGAATACTCAACCGCTCATCCGCTGCGCCCGGGCTCGCGCACGTAGCGGACGGCCTCATCCCGGCAGCTTCTTCTTGAGCAGCTCGTTGAGCTGCGCGGGATTGGCCTTGCCCTGCGTCGCCTTCATCACCTGTCCGACGAAGAAGCCGAACAGCTTGTCCTTGCCCGCGCGATACTCGGCAAGCTGCGCCGGGTTCTTCGCCATGACCGCTTCGATGGCCTGCTCGATGGCCGAGGTGTCGGTGATCTGCCTGAGCCCCTTGGTGTCGATGATGCTGTCCGCGCTCTCGCCGCTCGACCACATCGCCTCGAACACCTCCTTCGCGATCTTGCCCGAGATGGTCTGATCGGCGATGCGCGCCAGCAGCCCCGCCAGACGCTCGGCCGTCATCCGGCCCGCATCGATGTCGAGACCCTCCTTGTTGAGCGCCGCGGCGAGATCGCCCATCACCCAGTTCGCGGCGAGCTTGGGCTCACCGGGCACGGCGCGCGCCACCGCCTCGTAGTAATCGGCGAGTTCCCGGCTTGCGGTGAGCACGCCCGCATCGTAGGCCGGCAGTCCGTATTGCGAGACGAATCTCGCGGCTTTGGCGTCGGGCAACTCGGGCAGCGCCGCGCGTACCGCCTCGATGTACTGCTCGCCGAGCTCGACCGGCAACAGGTCAGGATCGGGGAAGTACCGGTAGTCGTTCGCCTCCTCCTTCGAGCGCATGGAGCGCGTCTCGCCCCTGTCCGGATCGTAGAGACGGGTCTCCTGCACGACTTTGCCGCCGGACTCGAGGATGTCGATCTGCCGGGCCACCTCGTACTGGATGGCTTTCTCGACGTAACGGAAGGAATTGACGTTCTTGATCTCCGTGCGCGTGCCGAGCTTCTCCGCGCCCTCGCGGCGCACCGACACATTCGCATCGCAGCGGAACGAACCCTCCTGCATGTTGCCGTCGCAGATCTCGAGGTAGCGCACCAGGGTGTGCACCTTCTTCATGTACGCGACCGCATCGCGGGCGGACCTCAGCTCCGGCTCCGACACGATCTCGATGAGCGGCGTCCCGGCGCGATTGAGGTCGATGCCGGTGAGCCCGGGCAGACCCTCGTGCAGTGACTTGCCGGCATCCTCCTCGAGGTGCGCCCGGGTGACACCGATGCGTTTGATCGATCCATCCTCGAGCACGATGTCGATCGCCCCCTGCGCCACGATAGGCAGTTCGTACTGGCTGATCTGATAGCCCTTGGGGAGGTCGGGATAGAAGTAGTTCTTGCGGGCGAAGACCGATTGGCGGGCGATGCGCGCCCCGATCGCGAGTCCGAAGCGCACGGCCATGCGAACGGCCTCGGTGTTGAGCACCGGCAGTACGCCCGGATATCCCAGGTCGACCAGACAGGCCTGGGTGTTGGGGGCAGCGCCGTAGGCGGTCGAGGCTCCGGAGAAGATCTTCGAGCGCGTGGCGAGCTGGGCGTGGATCTCGAGCCCGATGACCGTTTCCCAGCCGGTGCCCGTCCCCTCCTGGGACTCGCCCCCGCGGGGCTGCTGCTGCGCAGCGTCCAAAATCGTTCCCGACGCTTTTGTCATGCGAAGCGCTCCGGGATCTTCAGGTGCCAGTCGGTCTCCAGCTGATAGCGGTGCGCCGCATGGAGCAGCCGCTGCTCGGCGAAATGAGGTCCGATGACCTGCAGGCCGACGGGCAGGCCCTGTGCGAACCCGCAGGGAACGGACAGGGCGGGCACACCCGCCAGGTTGGCACTGATGGTGTAGATGTCGTTCAAGTACATGGTGATCGGATCGGCGGTCTTGGCTCCGATCGCGAACGCGGTCGTCGGCGTCGCCGGCCCCATGAGCACGTCCACCTCGGCGAAGGCGCGCTGGAAGTCCGCCGCGATCAATTGCCGGACCCGCTGCGCCTTGAGGTAGTAGGCGTCATAGTAGCCTGCCGACAGCACGTAGGTGCCGGTCATGATGCGCCGCTTCACCTCGGCGCCGAAGCCTTCGGAGCGAGAGCGCTTGTAGAGGTCGGTGAGATCGCGCGGCTCTTTGCAGCGATGACCGAATCGCACGCCGTCATAGCGCGCCAGGTTCGAGGAGCACTCCGCCGGGGCCACGACGTAGTAGGCCGGTACCGACAGGGAGATATTCGGCAGGCTCACTTGCCGGACCTTGGCGCCGAGGCGCGGGAAGACCGCGAGCGCTTCGCGGATGCAGCGCTCGTTGTCCGGATCGAGCCCGGCGTCGAAGAACTCCTTGAGCAGGCCGATCTTGAGTCCCTCGAGAGGCGCATCGAGCCCCGCCACGTAATCCGGCACCGGCGTATCGACGCTGGTCGAATCGCGCGGGTCGAAACCGGCCATCTCGCGCAGCATCAGAGCCGCATCCTCGGCGCTTGCGGTCACAACGCCGCCCTGATCCAGGCTGGAGGCGAAAGCGATCATGCCGTATCGGGACACGCGGCCGTACGTTGGCTTGATCCCCGTGATGCCGCAGAGCGCGGCGGGCTGGCGGATCGAGCCTCCCGTATCGGTGGCGGTCGCCCCGGGCAGCAGTCGCGCACTGACCGCCGCGGCTGAGCCGCCCGAGGAGCCGCCCGGCACCAGGTCGGTATTCCAGGGATTGCGCACCGGGCCGAAATGGCTGGTCTCGTTCGAGGAGCCCATGGCGAACTCGTCCATATTGAGCTTGCCGAGCATGACGGCGCCCGAGGCCCGGAGTCGCGAGACCACCGTGGCATCGTAGGGCGAGACGAAATTCTCGAGCATCCGCGAGCCGCAGGTGGTACGCACGCCCGCGGTGCAGAAGAGGTCCTTGTGACCGATGGGCACGCCCGTGAGCGGCCCGCCCTCCCCGCGCGCGAGCGCCGCGTCGGCCGCGCCCGCAGCGGCAAGCGCCTGCTCGGCGGTGATCGAGATGAAGGCATTGAGAAGCGGCTGGCTCGCCTGGATACGCTCGAGGTAGGCGCGCGCCAGCTCGACGCTCGAGAGCTTCCGGGCGCGCAGCTCGGCTGCGAGCTGGGCTAGGGTGTGCCTGTGAATCATGTCACTCAATCACCTTGGGAACCAGGTAAAGCCCTGCGGCCACCTGGGGTGCATTCTGCTGGTAGAGCGGGTGCGCATCGGTCTCGGTGACCGCATCGGGCCGCAGCCGCTGTGCGAGGCCGGGCAGCGGATGGGCCATCGGGGCGACCCCGGCGGTGTCGGCCCGGTCGAGCTCACCGATGAAATCGACGATGCGCGAGAGCTTGTCCTGGAAGGCGGGGATCTCGGCCGGGTCGAGCTCGAGGCGGGCCAGGTGGGCGATGTTTTCGACTTGGGCGCGGGTAAGGGCCATGCGGGTGTCGGCAAAGCGAGAAATGCGGCTAGAAATCATACATGTTGTCTTGCTGAATGTCCTGTCGGTTGCTAGATTACGCGCCACTTTGCGAGCAGCGCCCGCCTCGGGCTGGCGCTCGGTTCCACGCCCCACTTCGCATCCGGACGCTTCATGTTCAAACGCTTGCGCGGCTACTTCTCCAGCGATCTGTCGATCGACCTGGGAACGGCCAACACCCTCATCTACGTTCGCGACAAGGGCATTGTGCTCAATGAGCCTTCCGTGGTCGCGGTTCAGGACGAGCCGTCCCGGGGCGGCAAGGTCATCGTCGCGGTCGGCTCTGAGGCCAAGGGCATGCTGGGCCGCACGCCCGGGCACATCACCGCGGTGCGTCCAATGAAGGACGGGGTGATCGCCGACTTCACCTATACGGAGAAGATGCTTCAGTACTTCATCAACAAAGTGCACGGCAATCGCATGCTCAAGCCCTCACCGCGAGTGCTGGTGTGCGTGCCGTTCGGCTCGACGCAGGTCGAGCGCCGCGCGATCCGCGAGTCAGCCGAGGGCGCCGGTGCGCGCAACGTCGGGATCGTCAGCGAGCCGATGGCCGCGGCCGTCGGCGCCGGTCTGCCCGTGCACGAGGCGCGCGGCTCGATGGTGCTCGACATCGGCGGGGGAACCTCGGAAGTGGCCGTGCTGTCGCTGAACGGAGTCGTCTACGCGAACTCCGCGCGCATCGGCGGCGACCGCTACGATGAGGCCATCGTGAGCTACGTGCGGCGCAACTACGGGATCCTGATCGGCGAGGCGACCGCCGAGCGCATCAAGATCGAAATCGGCTCGGCATACCCCGGCCAGCAGGTCCGCGAGATCTCGGTCAAGGGCCGCAACCTCTCCGAAGGCGTGCCGCGGGCGTTCACGCTGAACAGCAACGAGATCCTCGAGGCGCTGCAGGAGCCGCTGCAGAACATCGTCAGCGCGGTCAAGCAGGCGCTCGAGCAGACCCCACCGGAGCTCGGCGCCGACGTGGCCGAGCGCGGCATTGTGCTCACCGGCGGCGGCGCACTGCTGCGGGACATCGACAAACTGCTCACTGAAGAGACCGGCTTGCCCGTGCTTGTGGCCGACGACCCGCTCACGTGCGTCGCTCGCGGCGGTGGTCGCATTCTCGAGCTGATGGACGAGATGGGCCCCGGTCACTTCGGGCTCGAGTAGCCGCGCGCGCCGTGGCCGGTTTCGGCACCCGGAGCGGATCGGCGCACGGCCGCGGGGGAGCCCCGGGGTTCCGGTTCACACTCTACGCGCTGGTCTCCATCGTCATCATGGTGCTCGACCAGCGGACAGATCTGTTGGAGCGGGCACGCTACCTGCTGCAGGCGCTCACCTATCCAGTCGAGGTGACGGTCAACGCCCCGCTTGCCGCCTGGCACTGGCTCGAGCACACCTTCACCTCGCGCACGACGCTCGAGGCGCAGAACCGGCAACTGCGCACCCGCATGCGGGATCTGGAGGTGCGCACGCTGCGCTTCGATGCACTCGCCCGCGAGAATGCCGCACTGCTCGGCCTGAAGCGCGCCGTGCCACCGGTGGCCAAGCGCTGGCTGCCGGCGGACATCGTCGACATCGAACTGAGCCGGCTGCGCCAGCGGGTGCTCATCGACCGCGGCACTCGCAACGGGGTCTACCGCAACCAGGCGGTCCTCGATGACTACGGAGTGGTCGGACAGACCATGCACGTCGGACCGTGGAGCGCCGTGGTTCTGCTCATCACCGATCCAGAGCATGACCTGCCGGTGCAGATCGCGCGCACGGGGTTTCGTACCCTCGCCGTCGGCACCGGTGATCCGAACGCGCTCGCCCTGCCGTACCTGCCGGCCAACGCAGATGTGCGCGTGGGCGATGTGCTGGTCACCTCCGGACTCGGCGGAGTCTTCCCCTCCGGTTATCCGGTGGCGCGCATCACGCAGATTCACCGGGGCGCAATCCAACCGATGAACCAGGTGCTGGCCAAGCCGTTCGCGCACCTGCAGACCGATCGGGCAGTCATGCTGCTGTGGTTCCGCCCCGACAGTCCCGCAGCACCGGTGCAAACACAGGCGGGGCAGCTGCTCTCGGGCAACCCTGCCGCCCAGCCGCTTGCTCCACCGCCTGCGCCGACGCCGGCTCCGGCGGCGTGCACCCCGGCGAGCGGCGCGGCGGCCGGAGCCGCGCAGCCGGCGGTCCCGGGCACACCGGCGCCGTCTCCCGCCGGTCACGCCGCCCGGACTCCGGCGGCCACGGTGAAGCCTACGTCTGTTGCGCCGCCCCGTGGCGCGCCACCACACCACCCATGAGCACCTCGCCCCGCGGAGCCATCTGGACCTCAGCGATCGTCGCGCTGGTGCTGACGCTCGTCCCGCTGCCGACCTGGCTGGCTATCCTGCGTCCCGATTTCCTCGTGCTCGTGGTGTTTTACTGGTCAGTGCAGACCCCGCGCAGCGTCGGCATCGGATTTGGCTGGATCTGCGGCATGCTGCTCGATGCGTTTCAGGGTCCGGTGCTCGGCGAGCACGCACTCGCCGTCGCGCTGGTGGCTTATCTGGGCGTGCGCGAGCATCAGCGCATTCGCACCAAACCGCTGCTACAGCAGGGACTGGTGTTGCTGGCGGTGCTGGTGCTCTACGAATTCGTGTTGTGGGCCATCGACGGTTGGAGCGGCCATCCGCTCACGACGCCGCTGCGCTGGGTGCCGGCCCTCACCGGGGCACTGCTGTGGCCCTTGGTCGCCGGCGTGCTTGCCCAAAGCTACCGGCCACGCGCCTGATCGCTAGCGCCCGCAGACATGCCCCCCGTCCGCATTAAGGACCATTGGCGCGAACAGCGCATGTTCAACCGACGCGCGTGGTTCGCCGGCGCGCTGATGGTGCTGGCCGCGTGCGCGGTACTCGGCCGGTTGTACTACCTGCAGGTCATCCGCCAGCACTACTATGAAGTGCTGTCCCTCGACAACGGCGTGCGCACGGTGCCGATCCCCGCTGCCCGCGGACTGATCCTCGATCGCAACGGCGAGGTGATTGCCTCGAACCGCCCGACCTTCGACCTCGACCTCACGCGCGACGCAACGACCGATCTGCACGATGAACTCGAGCATCTGGTCCGGCTCGGACTGCTGCAGCAGAGCGACCTGCCGGAACTGATCCGCACCATACGCTCGCACGAGCCGTTCGATACCGTGCCGATCCGCCTGGATTTATCCGCGCAGGAAGTGGCGCGCTTTGCGGTGCGCCGCTACGAATTCCCGGGCATCGACGTCAGCTCGCGACAGGCCCGCTGGTACCCGTTCGGCAAGCTCGCGGTCGATGCGATCGGCTACGTCGGCACCATCAGCGCCGGGGAGCTCGCGCACCTCAATCAGGCCGCCTACGCCGGCACCGCGGTGATCGGCCAGACCGGCGTTGAAGCGACCTACGAGAAAGACCTCCACGGGACCAACGGCTACCGGCAGACGCTCGTCGATGCGCTCGGCCGCCCGGTACGCCGTCCCGGGGCACTCGGCCACGAACTGCACTTCAAGGCGCCGGTCCCCGGCGATGACATCGTGCTTTCGCTCGACCTGAAGCTGCAGCGGCTCGCCGAGCAGCTGCT
>DAHVQK010000149.1 GCA_027317845.1 Gammaproteobacteria bacterium | reverse complement strand
AGATTTTGAGAATCATCAAAAAGAGTGGATCCAAAATGGCCCAACTACTGCTGGACATTTTGGTCACTCGGTCTTAGCGCCAAAGGCTCTTTGACACGAGTCCCCACACAAATTACCTGCCAAACTTTTAAAGAGCTCCCGTGCGGCATTGCGCCCGGGGTTTCGAGTGCGGCCGCCACGCTTCAGGTGGCGCCCTCGCTCTCGAAGGGGCGGGCAGTATATCCATCGTTTCGCGCCCGTCAACCTTCTTTTTCGCCGTTTCCTCGGCGTCCCTCGCTGCCGCTTGCGCGCTGCGCCCGTGGCGTCGAGGGGCGCGCAGTATAGCTTTGATTGAGGCCTTGTCAACGAATTGAAATCTTTTCGTGCGCAAGGCCTTTGCAGCCCCTTCCGGCGCTTCGCACGAGCATCCCGCCGGGGTATCCGCACGGGGTCTATCCTAATGCGGCCAGGGGGTTGCGCGCATGCGGGCGGCGGGAGCCGGGCGGCCCCAGAGGCAGGGTCCGGGCCGGAACCCGGCGCCGTTGGCGGACGGCGTGCACGCCGAGCCGGCTGGGACGGTGGAGATACTCCGGAGTCGAGCTGGGACGTCGTCTTCGCAAGGGGTCGGCACCCCCGCCCGCAGGCTGAAATCGACCCATTTCGGGGGGGGGCGAACCCCT
Source organism: Gammaproteobacteria bacterium (assembly GCA_027317845.1). Classification (GTDB taxonomy): domain Bacteria; phylum Pseudomonadota; class Gammaproteobacteria; order Steroidobacterales; family Steroidobacteraceae; genus 13-2-20CM-66-19. The sequence goes on along the minus strand of DAHVQK010000149.1, from coordinate 34,753 downwards.
GGGGTCCTCGTTCGGCGCCGTCAGGGCGCGCGCTCGATCCTGATTCGGGCAAAACGGTGCGGCCCCACCTGCAGGATGTGCTCGCCTTCGGCCAGCTGCAGCCCGACATCGACGACCTTCTCGCCCGCGATGCGCACCGCGCCCTCCGCAATCTTCCGCCGCGCCTCCGAGCCGGATTTGACCAGCCCGGCGCTGACCAGATTGGCCACCAGCCCCGGGGCCTGTGAGATTTTGACCTCCAGGTCGGTGGGCAGCGCTTTTTCCCGATGGCGCGCGATGAACTCGGCCTGCGCCTGCTCCGCGGCGGCGGCGGAGTGGAAGCGGGCGACGAGCTCACGCGCGAGCTCGAACTTGACGTCACGCGGGTTGCGGCCTTCGCCGATCGACTGGCGGAGCGCGGCAATCTCCCTCAGCGGCCGGAAGGACAGGAGCTCGTAATAGCGCCACATCAACTCGTCTGAAATCGACATGATCTTGCCGAACATGTCGCCCGCGGGCTCGGCGATGCCGATGTAATTGCCAAGCGACTTCGACATCTTGTTGACGCCATCGGTGCCTTCGAGCAACGGCATGGTCAGCACGACCTGCGGTTCCTGGCCGTAGGCCGCCTGGAGCTGGCGCCCGACCAGGAGATTGAATTTCTGGTCGGTGCCGCCGAGCTCCACATCGGCCTTGAGCGCCACCGAGTCGTAGCCCTGCGCGAGCGGGTAGAGAAACTCGTGGATGGCGATCGGCTGGCCGCTCTTGTAGCGCTTGGAGAAGTCGTCCCGCTCGAGCATGCGCGCCACGGTGTAGTGCGCGGCCAGGCGCACGAAGTCGGCCGCTCCCATGCTCGAGAGCCATCGGGAGTTGAAATCGACCCGCGTGCGTTCGGGGTCCAGGATCTTGAACACCTGGGCCTCGTAGGTGCGCGCGTTCGCCTGCACCTCCTCGGGAGTGAGTGCCGGGCGGGTCTGGTTGCGCCCGGTGGGATCGCCGATGAGTCCGGTGAAGTCCCCGATCAGGAAGATGACCTCGTGGCCGAACCGCTGGAACTGGCGCATCTTGTTGAGCAGCACGGTGTGCCCGAGGTGCAGGTCCGGCGCCGTCGGGTCGAACCCGGCCTTGATGCGCAGCGGCGCCCCACGCGCGAGCTTGCGCGCGAGATCCGCGGTGAGCAGCACTTCGTGGGCGCCGCGCTCGAGTTCGGGCAGCTGATCGGCCGATGAGTCGATGATGGACATGGCTTGGGGAGAGGCGGTTCCGGTTCACGCGGCGAAGGCCGCTCGCGCAGTGTATGCGAAGCGGCGCCCCGTCCGGAATCGCGCTGCGGGCGCGTTGCGGCGGGGATGCCGCTCCCCGGCCCCGACGGCCGTACATGCATTCGTCACCATACTCTGCTTTACTTGCCGCCGATGGACGCCCCCGACCTGAAATCGCCTCAGCTTTACATCAATCGGGAGCTCTCGTTCCTGGAGTTCAACCAGCGGGTCCTGGCCCAGGCATTCGACGAATCGGTGCCGCTGCTCGAGCGGCTGCGATTCCTGTGCATCTCTTCCAGCAATCTCGATGAGTTCTTCGAGATCCGGGTGGCGGGTCTGAAGCAGCTCCAGGAGCTCGGCTCGGCCCCGTTCGCCGCGGACGGCCTGTCGCTCGAGGAGCAGCTCTCGGCCATCCACGATCGGGCCGCGCAGCTGGTGGCCGAGCAGTACCGGTGCCTCAATGCGTTGCTGCTGCCGCGCCTCGCGGCCCGCGACATCCAGCTGCTCGCCCATACCGATTGGACCCCGCAGGCGCGCGAGTGGCTCGAGCGCTACTTCGAGCACGAGGTTGAGCCGGTGCTGAGTCCGCTCGGACTCGATCCGGCACGGCCATTTCCGCGCATCCAGAACAAAAGCCTGAATTTCATCGTCCGCCTGGAAGGGCGCGATGCCTTCGGCCGCGACAGCGAGCTCGCGATCGTGCAGGCGCCACGCTCGCTCCCCCGCGTCGTGCCCGTGCCGACCGAGGGCACGGGACGCACGCTGGTGCTGCTCACCGGCATCGTGCAGGCCTTCGCGCAGAAGCTGTTCGCCGGCATCCGGGTAGTCGGGTGCTGGCAGTTCCGCCTGACCCGCAACAGCGATCTGTTCGTCGACGAGGAAGAGATAGATGACCTGCGGCGCGCGCTCGAGGGCGAGCTCGCCCACCGCCGCTACGGCGCCTCCGTGCGCCTGGAGACCTCGAGCGACTGTCCGCAGGACATCGTGCATTTCCTGCAGCAGCAGTTCGCGCTCGCGGAGATCGACACCTACCCCGTGCCCGGCCCGGTCAACCTCAACCGCCTGTCGGCGGCCTACGACCTGGTGCAGCGGTCGGACCTGAAGTACCCGCCTTTCACCCCGGGTGTGCCCCGGCGCCTGGTCGGCGGCGCGGATATCTTCGACTGCGTGCGCCAGAAGGACCTGCTGCTGCACCATCCGTACCAGAGCTTCACGCCGGTCATGGATTTCCTGCGCCAGGCGGCCGCCGACCCCAACGTGCTCGCCATCAAGCAGACGCTCTACCGTACGGGCAATGACTCGCCCATCGTCGATGCGCTCGTCAGCGCGGCCAATGCGGGCAAGGACGTCACGGTGATCATCGAGCTGCGCGCTCGCTTCGACGAAGAAGCCAACATCGAGTTGTCCAACCGCCTGCAGGAAGCCGGCGCGCACGTCATGTACGGCGTGGTGGGCTACAAGACACACGCCAAGCTCATACTGGTCGTGCGGCGCGAGCCCGGCGGTATCCGCCGCTACTGCCACCTGGGCACCGGCAACTATCACCCCCGCACCGCACGTCAATACACCGACTACAGCCTGTTCACCTGCCGTGACGAAGTCGGCGGCGACGTGCACGAGCTGTTCCTCGAGCTCACGAGCCTCACCCGCACGCCGAAACTCACCCGCCTGCTGCAATCCCCGTTCGGCATGCACGATGCGATGCTCGCCAGGATCGACCGCGAGATCGAGCATGCCCGCGCCGGCAGGCCCGCCCGCATCATCGCCAAGATGAACGCGCTGGTCGAGCAGCAGGCGATCGAGAGGCTCTACCGCGCTTCACGCGCCGGAGTGAAGATCGACCTGGTCGTGCGCGGCGTGTGCGCCCTTCGGCCCGGTGTGCCCGGCGTGTCTGAAAACATCGAGGTGCGCTCCATCGTCGGGCGCTTCCTCGAGCACTCGCGCACGTTCTACTTCGAGAACGGCGGGGAGCCGGAGATCTTCGGCTCGAGCGCCGACTGGATGGAACGCAATTTCTTTCACCGCATCGAGGTCGCCTTTCCCATCGAGCGGCAATCGCACCGCCAGCGGATCCTCGAGAATCTCGAACTCGCGCTGCAGGACAACTGCCAGACCTGGCGGCTGCGCGCCGACGGTCGCTACGAGCGGCTGTCGCCGGGAGCTGCGCCGAAGGTATCCCTGCAGGCGGAGCTGCTGGCGCGCCACGCTGCGGGAGCCGCGGTGAGCCCGATCGGCGCCTGAGCTCCCCGCTCCGCCCTGAGCACGGGCCCGGGACGGCTCAGCGCCCGGGTCCGGTGACAAGGAGAGCCACGCCCGCCGTGCGCAGGTAAGCGACCTCCTGCTGCAGGTCGGCAAGTGTCAGCGGATGATCCTTCAGCCAGCGTGCCGGGAAGGCGAGCTTCACGGACCCGCCTTTCGCGGTGAGCCGGATCCGCGGCAGCGGATTGTGGCCCCGCCCGCGGTGCAGCAACACCGCCAGGCGCAACAACACGACCAGGTGGATCGCCTGACGGTCCCACGGTGGGACGAGCTCCGCCAGGGTCTCCCGCACGAGCTTGCGGCGCTGGCCGCCGACCAGCCGGGCGAGCAGGCGCTGCTCCTCGCGCGAGAAGCCCGGCATGTCCGCGTTCTCGAGCAGATAGGCTCCATGGCGGTGATAGCCGCTGTGGGCCACGTCCAGGCCGATCTCGTGCAGCCGCGCCGCCCATTTCAACACCAGATACGGAGCCGGGTCGCCCCGCAGTTTCCACGCCGACCGGGTGTCTCTCAGGAACCTGAGCGCGCTCGCCTCGACACGAGCGGCCTGCTCGCCATCGACGTGATATCTCAGCTGCATGCTGCGCACGGTGCGCTCACGCGCATCCTCGTCCGTGATCCTGCCTACCATGTCGTAGAGCAGCCCCTCGCGCAGCGCTCCTTCGGTGATGCGCATTTCCTTCAGTCCGAGCACCGCGAAGAGTTCGGCGAGAATGGCGAGTCCGCCGGGAAACACCGGCCGGCGGTCCTCGGTGACCGCGCCAAAGCGCAGGTTTCGCACGTGCCCCGCGCTCACCACGACCTCGAGCAGGCGCTTGAGTCCGGCGGGTGTGATGAGGGTGGCCCGCGGGGTGAGCTCACGGATGGCCTCACCGATCGCCCGGACCGTTCCTGAGCTGCCGGCGCAATGCTTCCAGCCGCGCCGCAGGAAGGCGGCCTGCACGGGCGCGAGCTGCGAGCGCACGGCCACGCGGGCTGCCGCCATGCGTTTGGCCGATATCTTGCCCTGTTCGAAGAACCGTTCGCTCAGCACCACGCACCCGAGACGCAGGCTCTCGAGCTCGAGCGGTGTCAGGCCCTCTCCAATGATGAGCTCCGTGCTGCCCCCGCCGATGTCGATGACCAGACGGCGCCCGGGCTCGCTCGGCAGGTGGTGAGCGACTCCGCCGTAGATGAGCCGCGCCTCCTCCCGGCCGGAGATGATTTCAATGGGATGGCCGAGCGCGGCGCGCGCGCGCTCGAGGAAGGACTGCTTGCGGTGGGCAACCCGCAGGGCACTGGTGCCGACGGCACGCACGCTGCCGGCGCGCATGGCGCGTAGCCGTTGCCCGAATCGTTGCAGACAGGCGATCGCACGGGCCGCCACCGCCTCGTCGATGCGGCCGTTCTCCTCCACCCCGGAGGCGAGGCGCACCATCTCGCGCAGGCGATCGATGATGACCAGTTGGCCGTGGGAGTACCTCGCCACCACCATGTGAAAGCTGTTGGAACCCAGATCGACCGCCGCCAGGACCTCCGGGAGGAAAGCGCTCTTGCGGCGGGTTGGCCGGGTGTCGCGGGAGCCGACCAGGCGCGGACGCACGCTCGGTCAGGGACTTCAGGCCGAGAAGGAAGACCCGCAACCGCAGGTGGTCGTGGCGTTGGGGTTGCGGATGACGAACTGCGCCCCGTCCAGGCCTTCGCGGTAATCAATTTCCGCCCCCATCAGATACTGCACGCTCATGGGGTCGACCAGGAGCTTCACGCCCTGGTTCTCGACGCAGGTGTCGCCGTCCTGGACCTGCTCGTCGAACTCGAAGCCGTATTGCAGTCCCGAGCAGCCCCCACCCTGCACGAACACACGCAGCATGAGATTGGGATTGCCTTCACCCCGGATGAGATCGCCGACCTTGCGCGCGGCGGCATCGGTGAACATCAGGGTGGGGGTGTCCAGTGTCGCTTCGGTCGTGCTCATGGGACGAGTCTAGGTTCTGCGGCTGCGCAGGTCAAAGTCCACTCCGCCCGGCGCTCTCCTGCGCCCCCCGGGCCCCCTGTCCCGGCTACGGTCCGGAGATGGCGCTCCAGGGGTAGGTTTGAGTGAGCGGCGCGATGTCCTTGCGGCTCGAGCGGACCGAGACGGTCAGCTGCGAGGGCTTGAAGCCCGGGGGCAGCACCAGGCTCTCGGTGAGCTCCTGGTAGTAGCGAAAATGGTAGGCAAGACCCGAGCGGGCCCCGGTCAGCACCGGGTCGGGCAGCGTGGCACCGTCCGGCCCCTGGCCGAGCACCGACAGGCTCAAGGTGCCGCTTACAGTGCCATCGGGCCGATCGGCGCGCAGCAGCGAGATATTGACAATGAAATGCAGCGGCAACTTCCCCGGGCTCAGTCGCACCTCCCCGACGCGCAGGCCGATCGGGGGCGTCCCTTGGGCGACCACTCCCCGGTAGAAGGCCAGTTTCTCGGCTTGGCGGGCGATCTGCCCCTGTAACTCGCTGAGGGTGCGGGTCACCACCTCATCCTCGCGTCGATGCCCCGCGTCGAGGGTCTGGAGCTCCACGACCCGGGCCTGCAACGAGCGATTGGCCGCCTTGAGGCGGCCGTTGTCGGCCGTGAGCCGCGTCCGCTCGTGCATGGCTGAGATGACGTCGTAGCCGGCCGCGTAGCGGCCCGCCTCGAAAACCAGGTAAAGGACGATGAGCACCGCGATGCCGAGAATCGTCCTCGCCGCCGTTGGCGGCAGCCGGGCCCACTTCGTGCCGGCCGGCGGCTCTCCCGGTATCCGATCCACTGAGCTCGAGGGCATTCAGTCCGCCTGCGAGACGGGCCGCGCCGGCCCGCGCAGCACTTCGTCCCACCACGCCGGCAGAGCCGGCTGACCACTCGGGAACGCGAGTGGCGCGAGCTCCGTGAGCGCGCGCTGATACACCTTGCGCTTGAAGTAGATCACCTCGCGAACCGGCTCCCAGAAATCCGTCCAGCGCCACTCATCGAACTCCGGCTCATCCGTGCTGCCGAAATCGAACCGCACCGGCTCGTGCCTGAGGCGCAGCAGGAACCAGCGCTGCTTCTGCCCGATGCACAGGGGCTGGCGATTGCGCCGGACGTATCGCGACGGCAGGCGGTAGCGCAACCAGCGGGCCGTCTGGCCGATGACTTCGACATCATCCGCGGTGAGGCCGGTCTCCTCGTGCAGTTCCCGGTAGACGGCCTGCTCCAGGCCCTCGCCTTCGCGGATGCCGCCCTGGGGAAACTGCCAGCCCTTTCCGCCGGTCCGGCGGCCGAGAAACACGTCCCCGCCGCTGCGCATCAGCACGATGCCGACGTTGGCGCGAAATCCGTCCGAATCGATGATGTCTGTGCCCATTGGTTCATTGGCGGAAATCACCGCGGCGATTTCCACAACACCCTACACGTTTGCCGCGGGCTGGGGAACGCCCCGCCCGCCATGCCCTGCCACCGGCGCCTCAGGCGCGCCGCTCCGCGACGGTCCGCCGATCCTGCAGATACTCGCGCCCCTGGCGCATCAGCGCAACGAATACGTCGTGATTCCGTGAAAGCACCGCGGTGCGCACGCGTTCCACGGCCTTCGACAGCGCCTCGAGTGATTCGGCGCCATAGTCGTTGAGGTTCTGGATCTCGTAATAGAGATCCGGGCTCTCCTGCGCCACCGCGCTCGCCACATCGAGCTGGGCATCGAATGTGGTGCTCGACATTTTGGCGAGCTTCGGAGCCGCCTCGCCACTTTCGGCCAACGCCGTGAAGAACGCGATATTGAGCGCGTGCGACAAGCCGAGCACATAGGCGATCAGACGGTCGTGATCTTCGAGAGTCATGACCACCTGCTCGGCCATGGTCGGGGTGAACAGCTCCCGGGCCGCCTCGAGCGCCTCGGCGCTGCCGAGATCGACGAATATGACGTGCCGGCCGGAGAGCAGCTCCGTGTCGGGCCCGAACATCGGATGGATCGAGGTCACGCGGCAGCCGTGCGACTTGAGCGCCATGAGACCCGCGCGCAGCGGAGATTTGAGCGACCCGACATCGAAGATCACTCCCGTGGGTCGGCGCAGCGCGAGGTCGCGCAGGATCGAGTCCGTCGCCCCGAGGGAGGTGGCAACCACGATGTAGTCGTGCTTGAGGTCACTCACGCGCCAGTCCGCCACGCAGGGCACCCCGGAAGGCGACCCCTTGGGATCGGCAACCTCGACGCTGAAGCCCTGTGAGGCGAGGAACTGCACGAACCAGCGGCCCATCTTGCCGCCGCCGCCGATCACCAGCGCGCGCCGACCGGAGCCGGCTCCGCGCGCCGCGACGCTCGCCTGCTCCTGGGTGGTGAGGGACGAGCGGATGAGCAGGCGCAGCAACTCTTCGGCGAGATCGGGCGACAGGCCCGCCTCCTGCGCCGTATTGCGGGCGCCCATGATCACATCTCGCTCGCGCGCATAGTCGCGAGTCGGATGTCCGGTGGTGCGCTTCACGCGCGCGACTTCAGTGCCGAGCTGGGTGCGCTCGGCCACCAGCCGGATGAGCTGGCGATCGAGGTCGTTCAGCCGTTGGCGCAGGTCATCCAGCGTGACGTCGAGGGTCATGGAGTCGCTTCCCGATCCAAAGTGCATTGGTCCTCATCCTTGTATCGAATACCGCGCCGCCCCCGCAAGCCCCCGGCGCCCCCGGGTGGCGCCCGCGGCGCCGTCACTTCCCGTACCATGTGCCCATGACGCACATCCCCGAAAACCTCTCCGATCCCCTGCCCGCAGAGCCGCTCACCGTTCTCGAGCAGTGGCTGGCCGAGGCCTGGCGGCGCGCCCTGCAGCCCAATCCCAATTCCATGGTGCTGGCGACCAGCGATTCGCACGGCCGGCCATCCGCGCGGGTACTGCTCTGCAAGGAGGTCGTGCCGCGCCCGGGCTACCTGGTGTTCTTCACCAACTACCAGTCGAGCAAGGGTCGGCAGCTGGCGCAGAACCCTCGCGCCGCGGCGCTCCTGCACTGGGACCACCTGCACCGGCAGGTGCGTATAGAGGGTCCCGTGGTGAAAGCGCCTGTGGCCGACAGCGACGCCTACTTCGCATCGCGATCCTGGCAAAGCCGCCTCGGCGCCTGGGCCAGCGCCCAAAGCGAGCCGACCGCCTCGCGCGAGGCGATGCAGGCATCGCTCGCGGCGGCGGCCAGGCGGTTCGGTGCGCCGACGCCTGGACATCCCGGCGCCGAGCGCGATCTCGACGTCCCGATACCGCGTCCGCCGCACTGGGGGGGCTATCACCTGTGGGCCGAGACCGTGGAGTTATGGGTGGAGGGGGACGCCCGTGTCCACGACCGCGCCCTGTGGACTCGCTCGCTCACCGCCCGCCCGGACGGTTTCGACCCGGGGCCCTGGAAAACGACGCGCCTGCAACCGTAGAGGGGGCTCGTACGAGCGCCGCGCGCCCAGGGCGTCAGGAAAGATCTCCGAACCGGTGCTGCAGCACCGCCAGCGCCACCACCGCCGCGGTCTCGGTGCGCAGCACCCGGGGACCCAGGCGCAGCGCCTGAAAACCCTGACTGCCCGCCGCCCGCCGCTCGCTCTCGCTCAATCCGCCCTCGGGCCCGATGAGCACGGTGAGAGTCGCCTGCGGGGGACCGAGGTCCTCGATCGTCGTGCTCCCCTCCGGCGAGAGCAGCAGCCGCGAGCCGCCGGGGCCGAGCCCGTGCAGGAGTTCCGCCAGCGGGACCGGCACGGCCACCTCGGGAACCCGGTCGCGACCGCACTGCTCGCATGCGGCGATGGCGATGTCCTGCCAGCGGCGCTGCCTGCTCAGCGCCTGGCGCGGGTCCAGGCGCACGACGCTGCGCTCCGTCAGCACGGGAACCAGCCGCGATACGCCCAGCTCGACCGCCTTCTGAACCACCCAGTCCATCCGCTCGCCGCGCGAGACACCCTGTGCGAGGGTGAGCGAGAGCGGTGATTCGCGCTTGACCGCACACCGCTCGCCGACCTCGACGACGACCGTGCCCTTGCCCAACGCCTCGATGCGGCCGGCGTACTCGCCCCCGCCACCGTCGAAAACGGCGAGCACATCGCCCACTGCAAGGCGCAAGACGCGGGCGATGTGGTGGGCGGCATCACCCGCCACGGTGCACGACCGCCCGGTCGCCAGAGGGCCCGGCACGTGAACCCGGGTCAATCGCACGTGGCCAGCTCGATGCCCTCGCGCGCGACTTCGACCACGAGGTCGATCTGCTCCGGCGTGATCACGTATGGGGGCATGAAGTACACCACATTGCCGATCGGACGCAGCAGCACGCCGCGGCTGAGCGCGTGCCGATAGATCCGAAGGCCGCGCCGCTCCTGCCACGGATAGGGCTGCCTCGTGGCCTTCTCGCGCACCAGCTCCACCGCGACGATCATGCCGCGCTGGCGGACCTCGGCGACGTGGGGATGCGATTCGAGCTCACGCGCCCGCAGACCCAGATGTGCGCTCAACGCGCGATTGCGCTCGAGTACATTGTCTGTGCGGAAGATGTCCAGACTGGCGAGCGCCGCCGCGCAGGCGAGCGGATTGCCTGTGAAGCTGTGCGAGTGCAGGAAGGCGTTGAGTTTGACGTACTCGTCGTAGAAGGCCGCGTATACCGGCTCTGTGGTCAGCACTGCCGAGAGAGGCAGATAACCGCTGGTCAGCCCCTTCGAGAGGCACATGAAGTCGGGCCGGATGCCAGCTTGCTCGCACGCGAACAGGGTGCCGGTGCGCCCGAACCCGACGGCGACCTCATCGGCGATGAGATGGACCTCGTGACGGTCGCACGCCTCGCGCAGCAGCTCGAGATAGACCGGATCGTACATGCGCATGGAGCCGGCACACTGCACCAGCGGCTCGAGGATCACGGCGGCCGTCTCATGCGCGTGCTTCTGCAGTGCGGCTTCCATGTGCGTGAACTTGCGACGGGAGTGCTCGGCCCAGCTCTCGCCCGGCTCGCGCTCGAAGCAGTCGGGCGAGGGTACGGTGATCACGTCCATGAGCAGTGGCTTGTAAATGGCCTTGTAGAGCTCCACGTTCCCCACCGCCAGGGCGCCGAGAGTCTCGCCGTGATAGCTGTTGGAGAGAGCGATGAAGCGCGTCTTGGCGCCCCGTCCGACATTGCGCCAGTAGTGAAAACTCATCTTCACGGCCACTTCCACCGCCGAGGAGCCGTTATCGGCGTAGAAGCAGCGGGTGAGGCCCTGCGGCGCGATGGCGGTGAGCGACTCGGAGAGCCGGATCACCGGCTCATGGGTGAACCCCGCCAGGATCACCTGCTCCAGGCGATCGAGCTGCTCGCGCACCGCCGCATTGATGCGCGGATTGGCATGGCCGAACAGATTCACCCACCAGGAACTCACGGCATCGAGATAGCGGACGCCCTCGAAGTCCTCGAGCCACACCCCCTCGCCGCGGCGGATCGGAATCATCGGCAGCTGCTGCTCGTGATCCTTCATCTGAGTGCAGGGGTGCCACACGTGGGCGAGGTCGCGGGCGACGTAGGAGGTGTTCGAGGAGCTCATGCCCGCCATTGTGGCATGATGGGCCTTCTTTCGCGCCGCACACGCCCATGCCCATCGACCGGCTCCAGTACTTCCCCGTCACCCTGCCCTTCCTGCTGATCTTCTGGGGGCTGCTCGGACTCATGATCGCGCTCGTGGCGCTGCGCCTCCTGCACTACGCGTCCGAGACCATGGGCATCCGGGAGTCCTCGCTGATCCTCATCTTCGCGCTGACGCTGCTCGGGAGTTACATCAACATCCCGGTCGCGCACCTGGCCGCGCACCGCACCGTCACGGCCGGAGAGATCAGCTTCTTTGGCATGACCTACGTGGTGCCCGTGATCCGCGAGACCCGTGGAACCGTGCTCGCGGTCAACGTGGGGGGGGCGGTGATCCCGATCTGCCTCTCGATGTACCTGCTCCTGAAGCACCGTCTCTACCTGCTCGCGGCGATCGGTACGGCGTTCGTCGCGGCGGTGTGCCACTTTCTGGCGCGGCCGGTGCCCGGATTCGGGATTGCCCTGCCGATCTTCGTGCCCGCGATCGCCACGGCGATCATCGCCATCGCGCTCACCCGGCGCCGCGCGGCGCCGCTCGCCTACATCAGCGGCAGCTTCGGCACGCTGATCGGGGCGGACCTGCTCAACCTCGGCACCGTGCGCGCGCTCGGGGCGCCGGTCGCCTCCATCGGCGGCGCCGGCACTTTCGATGGCATTTTCGTGACGGGACTGCTCGCCCTGCTGTACGCCGGGTTCTCGCGATTCCTGCCCGACTGAACCCCATGGCCGCCGCTCCCGTGCCGCGCATTCACATCGACGCTGCAACCGGCCTGCTGGCGGGCGCGCGGCAGGTGCTCTCGCCGCACTTCGACGGGAGGCCCGTGGGCATCGGGCCCGACCTGCTCGTCATCCACGGGATCAGCCTGCCGCCGGGGCAGTTTGGCGGCCCCTGGATCGACCGGCTGTTCACCGGCGACCTGGACCCGCACGCCCACCCATCCTTCCGGGACATCGCCGGCCTGCGGGTGTCGGCGCATGCGCTCATCCGCAGAGATGGCGGCATCACGCAATACGTCGCCTTCGGCCATCGCGCCTGGCACGCAGGCCGATCGCAATTTCAAGGACGCGATGCCTGCAATGACTTCTCCATCGGCATCGAGTTGGAAGGGGCCGACACGGCACCTTACACGGACGCGCAATACGAGAGCCTGACCGTGTTGGTTGCGGCGCTGCTCTCAGCCTACCCGGGTCTGTCGGCGCAGCGCATCGCAGGCCACAGCGACATCGCGCCGGGCCGCAAGACGGATCCGGGCCCGTCGTTCGATTGGACGCGATGGCGGCAGATGCTCCGCGAACGCTTGTCCGCCTGAGGTTCCGGTCGCAGGCGCGAGCTCTGTTGCCCACGCGCAACAGACGGGGAATGCTTGACGGACTGCGCGGGACGGCTATGATTGAAGGTACCAGATAATAATAAATTACTTTTGCGGACACTCGGCGGTGTCCAATAAACGACAGCATTGATGCTTCGGGGGCGGCGCAGCTTCGCTTGCCGATGGGACAGTACGGTGGGGGGGGAGCCAGGGCCGCGTGAGCGATCACGCGGCCTTGTTTTCAGGGGTCCCGAGCGTCCAAATCGCTTGGGACGGACCCGCCCGCCGGCTTACTCTACGTGCCGGCCCTGCGTGACGCATGAGCCGGCCGGGCCTGCCGTTCACATCGGCGGTTGCGGTCTCACCTGAACCCAGGGAATCTCACACGATGAAGATCGAGCTGACCGGGCTCGAGGCGCGGGTGATCGGCTGTCTCATCGAGAAGCAGATCACCACGCCCGACCAGTATCCCCTGTCACTGAATGCGCTGATCAACGCCTGTAACCAGAAAAGCAACCGGGACCCGGTGCTCGACCTCGATGAGGCCACCGTGCAACGGACGGTGGATGGCCTGGTGAGGAAACACCTGATCCTCGAGCGATCGGGCTTCGGCAGCCGGGTCTCGAAGTACCAACATCTGTTCTGCAACACCGAGTTCGGCACGCTGAAATTCACGGCCCAGGAGCTTGCCATCGTCTGCGAGCTGCTGCTGCGCGGACCGCAGACGCCGGGCGAGCTGCGCAGCCATGCGAGCCGCATGGCCTCCTTCGCCGAGATGTCCGAGGTGGAGGCGAGCCTCGCACAGCTGAGTGAGCGCGAGGGCGGACCGTTGGTGATATGCCTGCCGCGGGAGCCCGGCAGGCGTGAAGCGCGCTATGGGCATCTGTGGAGCGGCGAGCCGCTCCCCGCGCCCCCCACCGCCTCGGCCGGCCATGCTGGCGCCGCCGAGGACCTCGAGGGGATCTGCGACATCACCGCAACGCTGCCGGCGCTCTCGTCCTCTGCGCTCGAGACCCGCCTCCTTCGTCTCGAGTCCGAGGTACAGGCGCTCAGCCGCGCCCTGCGGGAGCTCAAGGCGCAGCTCGGGTGCTGAATCCGGGCCGAGGCTAACGTGCCGGGGCCGCCCCCGGCGCGCTTGCCGGGACCTTGATGACTTCCCCGGCGCCGTAGATGCGCGAGCTCACCTGCGGAGGATTCGAGTGCAGGCGCACGGTGCCCGCCCCATCGATCCGGACCGAGACGCTGGCGGTCGGGGCGATGTCGACCGTGCCGCTGCCGTGAATGACCACCCGCGCGCGGCTCTCGGTCAACTCCGCCAGGTGTATGGCTCCGGCGCCATCGATCGCTATGTCGGCATTGTCCACCGAGCCGCTGCCGCGCACCGTGGCGTCGCCCTCGATTTTCAACATCAGGGCGCCCTGGTGCACGCCGTCGAGATCGACGGTGGCCGTGCCATCGACGTCGATCGCGCGCAGGGCGGGCCCCGTCAGATCTATGTCCACCCGGTGTCCGATATGGGTCCCGAACTCGATGCAGAACGGGACGAGGGAGAAACACCCGTGCGATTTTGACTTGATCCGGCCGTTTTCCACCACCAACTGATCGAGCACGCGCTCGGGCGCTCTGATGACGAGGTGCCAGCTCGTGCCCGGATGAAAATGCACGTCGGCCGGGATATCGAGCGTCAGCCGGTCGGAGCTCCACGCATACTCGCGCGAGACGACCTGGCCGGAGGCCGCGAGCGCCACGGGCGGGGAGGCGAAGGCGAGGCCGGCGAGCAGCAGCACGGCGCCGATGAGAGCGAGCTTGAGGATGCGGTTCATGAGGGCCTCCAATCCTGTATGGCCAAAGAACCCCTCGGGGCCGCCAAAGTTGCAGCCGCCGTCGTGAGGCATTCTCAGGCGCCCTCGCCCCCCTCGCCAGCGCCGCGATCATGCCGCCAGAGCACCTCGGCGCCCCGCTCGTGGCGAGCCAGGACCCGGGCCAGGACGAACAGCAGGTCCGAGAGGCGGTTGAGATAGCACAGGGACGGCGGATTCACCGATTCGAGTGCTGCGAGCGTCCAGAGGCGGCGCTCCGCCCGGCGAGCGATGGTCCGGGCCAGATGGCAGGCGGCCGCTGCGGGCCCTCCGCCCGGCAGGATGAACTCCTTGAGCGGCGGCAGCGAGTCATTGAACCGGTCGAGCGCGCTCTCCAGACGGGTGACCTGCGCGGCCGTGATGACCACGTAGCCTGGAATGCAGAGCTCTCCGCCGAGATCGAAAAGCTCGTGCTGCACCCCCACCAGGCATGAGATGACGGCCTCGGGCAGGCCGGCAAGGGCGAGCAGCACGCCGAGCGCGCTATTGAGCTCATCCACGGTGCCGAAAGCCTCTACCCGGGCGCTGTCCTTGGGCACACGGGTGCCATCGCCGAGACCCGTGGTGCCCTCATCGCCGGTGCGCGTGTAGATCTTGCTCAGCCGATTGCCCATGTGACCGTCCTCTGCGAACCGGCAGGCATTCTGCCAGAGTACGATTGACAGCGGCCCTCACGAGCGGCACCTTGGGCCGTCCCAGTCAGACGACGCCCATGCCCTCAGCAGAACTCCGGGCCGCTCTCGAGGCGGCGCAGGCCGCGGCCGATGTCATCCGCGGCTTCTATCAGCGAAACCTTCGCATCCGCACCAAGGAGGACCAGACTCCGGTCACCGAGGCCGACGTGCGGGCCGAGGAAGTCATACGCGAGATCCTGAGCGGACGGTTTCCGGGATACGGTTTCTACGGCGAGGAGACCGGCAGGCACCATTGCGAGGCCGAGAGCGTCTGGCTGGTCGATCCAATCGACGGCACCAAGTCCTTCGTGCGCAAGTGCCCGTTCTTCTCCACCCAGATCGCGCTGATGCGCGGCGGACGCTTCGTACTCGGTGTCTCCAGCGCGCCGGCATACGGCGAGCTTGCCTGGGCGGAGGACGGCCTTGGCGCATATCTCAACGACAAGCGCATCCGCGTGAGTGCCACGGCCGAGCTCTCGGCGAGCATGCTGTCCACCGGCAACCTCAAGAGCCTCGCGCGCTCGGCGCAGTGGAGCAATCTCGGCGAGCTGATCGGACAGGTGAACCGCATCCGCGGCTATGGGGATTTCGTGCACTACCACCTGCTGGCGCGCGGCTCCCTCGACGCGGTCGTCGAGTCCGACGTCAACATCCTGGATATCGCAGCCCTGACCGTGATCGTGCGCGAAGCCGGTGGCACGTTCACCGATCTGAGCGGCGGCGAGGTGGAGCTTGGCACGACATCGGTCCTGGCCACCAATGGCCGGCTTCACGCGGCGCTTCGGGCGGCGTTGCCCTGGAGCGCGCCCTAGGAGCCCAACAGCGCGTCTTCCGCGTCGGGCGGCAAATCCCGCTCCCGTCGGCGCAGCTTGCGCTCATACATCTCGCGGTCGGCGAGGGCATAGAGGCGATCCGCATCGGACTCCTCGTCGGGATACAGCGAAAAACCTATGCTGGCCTGGATCGTCAGCTGCCGCGCGCGGACCAGCAGTCCGGCGTGCAGCGCCTGTCTCAGGCTTTGCACGGCACGCTCGGCGCTGCCCCGATCGGGAACATCGGTGAGCACGGCGGCGAACTCATCGCCGCCCAGGCGGGCGAGGACGTCTTGCGGCCCGAGCTGCGCGCGAAACTGCCGGGCGGCCCACTGCAGCACCTCATCTCCCGCGGCGTGGCCCAGGGTATCGTTGATTTCCTTGAAGTCATCGAGGTCGATGACCACCAGCGCCATCCGCGCGCCCGAGGTTTTCGCGCGCTCCATCGTCTCGCGCAGCCGGCTTCTGAGCATGCGCCGATTGGGCAGGCCGGTGAGCTCATCGTGCAGCGAGGCGTACTCCGCCTTGGACAACTGTTCCTCGAGCAGCGTGAACGTCATGCCCGTGGCGACCAGGAATTTCGGCAGGTTCCACACCTCGGCATCCACCTGCACGTGCGGCCACAGCACCGCCATCAGGTCACCGACCGGCCAGACGAATGCCCACGCGATGAAGTTGATCATCGTGAAGCGCACGCTCGCCGAGGGGCGGCGCGCGGTGACCCGGTAGAACGCCGCCACGGCCAGGTAGTGCCAGGTCAGTATCCAGTCCACCGCATAGTCCCGCTGATGATAAGCCACCAACGCGCCCTGCACCGCGTAGGCGGCCAACGCGAGTGACGTGCGCCAGCGCAGAGTCGTCTGATCGGTCGCGCTGCGCCAGCTGCGCAGCATCCACAACATTGAGCCTGCTCCCAGGACGGTGAGCGTTGCGTAAACCCAGGTCCCCTCGACGCCGTACTGGTCGCACGTCAGGAGCGCGACGTCCGGCAAGGCGCAGAACACGACCATCGACAGGTTGCGCCAGCGGATGTCGAGCTGATCGCTGCTCGCCCAGATGAAGGCGTTCGCGGTCATGACGAGCATCGCAACCGCCACCGACCACGCGCCATTCGCGCCGCCGTGGGTATTGTCGGCCACGAACTCCGCGACGATGTGAATCAGCAGCAGCACCCAGCCGACCAGCCAGAAATTGAGACGGCTTTCCCCCGTGCGCCGCAGGAGCGTCCAGAAGACGGCGATCAGGCCGCCGATGGCGGCGAAATCTGGTAGGACGGAGAAATTCACTGCAGCGCCGGAAACCCGCCTCACCGTGAGGTGCATTCAAGGCTATACCGGGTCCCTGGCCATGGCCGGAAAATGCCGCGCCTCCCGGCGTCGGGCGGTATCGAGTGGCGCCCTGGCCTGAGAAACGGCTCCCTTTTCCCCTGGATCGGTCGCGAGCCCAAAACCTTGAGCCCGCACCCGTGCCGGGCTCGAGGTCACACCGGACCGCCCTACGCCGCTGCGCGCGTCTCGTCCGCGATCATCTCCTCGAGCTGCTCGAGGTCCGGCACCCACGGCGACTCGTTGGCCATGCGCAGCTGGCAGATGACCAGCGAGCGCTCGGGGAACGTGCTTCCCCCGGGGCGAATCACATCGGAGCTGAGCCGTACGAGCTGCGGGAAGCCCTGCGAGACGATGGCAAAGTGGGGCAGGCGGGTGCCGAGGCCGACGAACACCACCATGCGCGCCCGGCCCGAGGACGGTGGCATGGGCCGCCCGCAGGCGCCTTCGAAGGACACCAGGGGGACCGGCTTGCCGCTCCAGGGCACCGTACCGATGTACCAGGGCGGTGCCCCGGTCATCTGCGAGGCGACCGGCATGCCCGCCACCTCCGCGACACAGGCCCGCGGCACGATGAGCCGCCCGTCCGACAGTGGGATCAGCAGGCTGTAGAGTTCCTGGACGCGCTCGGCCATTTGTCTATCTCACGCGCTTCGCGCACCGGAAAGAGTCGGTTTCATTCAATCGCCTCGAGCCACGGCAGGGGTGGCCTCGGATTGACGCGCGCGCTCGGCGCGTGCGCGCTCCACCAGCGGCCGGATGGCATCGAGGAGCTCCGTTTCCTGGTAAGGCTTGCCGAGATAGTCATCGACACCAAACTCGATTGCGCGGGCGCGATGCTTCTCGCCGACGCGTGAAGTGATCATGATGATCGGCACATCCTTCAGGCGGGGGTCGTTGCGCACATGCGCGGCCACCTCATAGCCATCCATGCGTGGCATCTCGATGTCAAGCAGGATGATGTCGGGCACGTTATCCTGCAGCAGCGCGACCGCATCCATGCCATCCCGCGCGGTGAGCACACGCATACCGTTACGTTCCAACAGACGTTGTGTCACGCGACGCACGGTGATCGAATCGTCGACCACGAGGACGAACGTGCGCTGGTCATCCTTCTCTCCTGAGATCGGCAGCAGGCCGCGACCTCGCCACTCGGCGCGCACCAGCGCACCGATGTCGAGGATGACGACGATGCGCCCGTCTCCCAGGATGGTTGCTCCGGAGATGCCACGGATGCTCGAGATCTGAGGACCGACGGACTTGACCACGATCTCGCGGTTGCCGAGCAGCTCGTCGGCCACCAGCGCCGTGGAATGCTCGCCTGCGCGCACCAGCACCACGGGAGTGGTCGCATCCTGCTCCGGCGGGGGTGAGGGGGTCAGCCCCACGAACACCGCCAGGTGCTGGAAACGGTACTTCTGGCCCCCGTGGTCGAAGGTTCCGCCATCGGCGCCCAGGTGCTGCGCCACCTGCGCCGCCGGCAGCCGCAACACGCCCTCCACGGTCGGCAGGGGCAGCGCATACAGCTCGTCGGCGGTGCGCACGATGAGGGCATGGCTGATGGCGAGCGTAAAAGGCAGGCGGATGGTGAATTCCGTGCCCTCGCCTGGCCGGGTCTGCATGTGAAGCGCCCCACCCAGGCGTTTGATCTCGGTCGCAACCACGTCCATTCCGACGCCACGACCGGCCTGCTGCGTGATGCTGCCCGCGGTGGAGAATCCCGGCTCCAGGATGAGCTGCATGGCCTCCTCGTCGCCCACCGGTCCGGGCGGAATCAGTCCCAACGCTCGCCCCTTGGCACGGATCGCATCGAGGTTCATGCCAGCCCCATCGTCGTTCAGGTGCACCACGACCTGGGCTCCCTCGCGCTTGAGGGTGAGCTCGATTCTTCCAGCGGGCGCCTTGCCGAGCCGCTGACGCTCCTCGGGGAGCTCGATGCCATGGACTACCGCGTTGCGCAGCATGTGCTCGAACGGCGGCAGCATTCGTTCGAGCACCTGCCGGTCGAGCTCACCCGATGCGCCGTCGACGATGAGCTCGGCCCGCTTGCCGGTGTCGGCCGCGGCCTGGCGCACGATGCGTGCCAGGCGCTGCACGTGCTGTTGGAACGGCACCATGCGCGTGCGCATCAGGCCATTCTGGAGCTCCGTCATGGTGCGCGCCTGCTGCTGCAGGAGTGTCTGGGCATCCTTGCTCAGGTTCTCGAGCAATTGCTGCAGGCTCGCCACGTCATTGGCGGACTCGGCGAGTGCGCGCGAGAACTGTTGAATGGAGGAGTAGCGATCGAGTTCGAGCGGATCGAAATCACTGCGATGGCCGCTGTCCTGGTCGTGGCGATGCAGGATCTGCGCTTCGGTCTCGATCTCGAGACTGCGCAACTGCTCCTTCAGCCGCGTCACGGTGCGCGACAACTCTCCGAGGTTGAAATCGATCGAGCTCACCTGCTGCTCGAGACGCGAGCGCGCGATGCTCGCCTCTCCAGCCACGTTGAGCAGCTTGTCGAGCAGCTCCGCATCGACGCGCGCCATCTCCGAGCGCTCGGCGGCGCCGACCGGCTCGCGTCCCGGTGGCACCGGCGGTGGAACCGCCAGCACGCCCGGTTCCGCGGCGAATGGCGCCGCAGGCGTCTGCGGCGGTGTTTCGGCCAGTGGCGCAGCGGCCGGGGACTCGGCGGCTTGCGTTTGGGCAGGTTGCAGGACCGGGTAGTCCTCTTGCTCCATCGCGGCTTCGGTCTTGACCGCGGAGAGCGCAGCGGCCGGGGCCTGCGCGGCGGCGGCCGGTACGAATTCCAGGATCTGGGCCATCGGCTCGGCCGGCGCAAGCACCGGAGGCTCGGGAATCGCGGACAGCTCGGGCTCCGCTAATTCCATCTCGGTCGCCTCAGGCACCATTACCTCGGGCACAGCGCCCTGGGATATCGCCAGCCCCGATGCAGATTCGGCAAATGCCTCGACCGGGGAGGCCAGCGCCTCAGGCACCACCTCGCGGGACGGATTGGGCGCAGCGGGCGCCGCCTCGGGCGGCGATCCCGAATGGGTGAAAGCGCGGATCCGCGCAATCATCGCCTGGGCCGGGAACACGCCCCGGCCGTTCGCGACGGTCTCGCGCATGCGGGCCAACTCATCCAGGCTTGCCTGAATGACGTCGAACACCACATCGCTTGCCTGGAGCGCGCCGCTCTCGGCTTGGGCGACCAGCGTCTCGAGCTCATGGGCGAGATCTCCCATGCTCAGAATGCCGGCCATCCGAGCGCCCCCTTTCAGGGTGTGCAAGGCCCGTTTGAGTGCGAATGCCCTCTCGCCGCTCGCGGGCTGTCCACGCCACTCCGCGAGCGCGCGCTCGGACGCGTCGATGAGCTCGAGCGCTTCCTCGGTAAAGACGGCGGCCACTTCCGGATCAAAATCGACCGGGGCCGCGGCAGCGGCCATCCCGGGCGATTCGACGGGAGGCGGAGCCTGTGCAGCGCCCGCGACGACTTCAACGGGCGGCGCCTCGGTGTGCGATTCGCGCTCGGCCGCCTCTCGCGCCGCGGCGGCGATGTGCTCATCGAGCGCCTTTTCGGCATCGACCAGCCGCTCGATGAGCAACCGGTGCCCCGCGAAAAAGCCGGTCGGCTCTTCGAGATGCTCGGCCACCGATTCCATGGCCGCCATGCAGTCGGCAAGCAGCTGCAGGTCCACCGAGCGCAGCCCGGCTCCACTGACGAAGGCACGCCGGATCCAATGGTCGATCGGCTCGGCGAGACGCACTCCCTGACGTGCCTGCGCCGTCTTCGAGCTGCCGGCGAGGGTGTGGCAGGCACGGTAGACTTCCTCGGGCAACAGATGCGGCCCGGCCGCCTGCGACTCCCGGTCGAGGAAAGCCCGCACTGCGGCTACGTGGGTCTCGGTTTCGCGGGCGTAAATTTCGCGCAGGCCCTCGTCCGGACCGTTCTGCGGAGATTCGAGGGCCGCTGCGGACGGCGCAGCCGGCGCGGGCTGCGCCCGGGTCGGTTCGCTGCCCGGCGGTTCGCTCTTCGGTGCAGGCGGGACCAGCTGCGCCTGGGTCTGATCGCTCCCGCGCGCCTCGCCGTCACGCCCGGCGGCCAGGGCATGCGCCGCGGCGGCGATCCCGGAAAATTCGGTGCCGGTGAGACGCCCCGCGCGCAGCCGCTCGATGAGCGGCGGCAGGGCGTCGATTGCCTGACGAAGCGTCTCGACGATCGCCTGGCTGCGCGTCAGGGTGTTGTCGAGCAGGCGGTTGAGCAGGCTCTCACCGCCCCACGCGAGCTCGCCGAGCTCGCGTGCGCCCACCATGCGCCCGCTGCCCTTCAGGGTGTGGAAGGAACGGCGCACGATTTCGAGTGCGTCACGATCGAGGGGATTCTGATCCCACAACGGGAAGTAGCGCTGGATCCTCGCGAGCTCCTCCTGGGCCTCCTCGATGAAGAGTTTCACCAGCTCGGGACTGGCGCTCTCGGCAAGCGCGGTCAGCTTGGCGGTGCCCGAGAGCGCCACGGGAGCGGCCTGGGCGGCCTCCTGAGCGGACAGGTCGGGGACGGTGGCCGCGCTCAGCGTCTCGGCCGGAGTCATGAGCACCGTCTTGGCGAATGCCGAGGGCTCGATGGGGGTCGAGACGAGCGGTGCCGACGGTGGC
Source organism: Gammaproteobacteria bacterium (assembly GCA_027317845.1). Lineage (GTDB taxonomy): Bacteria > Pseudomonadota > Gammaproteobacteria > Steroidobacterales > Steroidobacteraceae > 13-2-20CM-66-19. The sequence goes on along the minus strand of DAHVQK010000149.1, from coordinate 13,110 downwards.
GTCCGCTCGAGCGCCTGCAGGCAGGACTGTGCGTTATCCAGCATGTACCATGGATCGCTGCGGCCGGCCTGCAGCGTCTCCATGTAGTACTCGATGCTCACGATCGCATCCGCCAGGCGATCGAGCCAGCCCGGCGGCAGCTCCGGAGCGCCGGGTCGCATGATGCGCCGCAACTGCGTGGCGATGCCCTCGACGATCTCCACTGCCCGGGTCTTGCCGAGCATCAGCAGCGCCGCCTTCAGTCCCATCACAAGGCCCTGCCAGCTGTCGAACGCGGCCGCCTCGAGCGAGCCTCCCAGGCTCTGCGTGACGGCCTCCTTGATCCAGGCGATGTTCTGAATGCACTCGCGCAACACCGCGGCCTGCACCTCGCGGAACTCGCGATCTTCGCGCTCACCCGAGGCCTCGGCATCGACCCTGGGGCGGATCATGCCGACCAGGCTGTCATCGAGACGGTCCTCGATCGCAATCAGCGCCGCGGCAACCTCGACCAGCATCGCCTCTTCAACGGCTTCCGCGCCGCTCAACATCCGTTCGAGCCGTTCGGTCTGAGTCTGCACGCTCGCGCGCTGCTCGCCGAGCCCCAGCACCCCGAGCGTATCGCCGATCTTGCGCAGCATGTCCACCTGCGGGCGCAATTCCTCGCCGCTCGCAGCGCCGCGGCGCGCGAACTGCTCGAGAACTTCCTTGACCTTGCCGAGATCCTCGCGGATGGCAACCGCCACCGTCTGCATGAGCTTCACGCTCGGTGCCGAGAGGCTCTCACGCTCCTGCTCGATGGTCTCATCGACCGGCAGGAGTTCGGCCAGCCGGAAGGAGGCGCGCACCGCCGACACGCGCGGGCCGGCACTCTCGGAGCGGCCCACGTAGTAGAGCAGGTTGTTCAGCAGGTCAACGGACGGACTCTGACAGTAGCGGCTCTCGCCGAGCTCATAGAGCCGGCGGATCTCGCGATCCGCGAGTCCCAGCAATCGCTTGACCGACACCCCGCCCTCGAGTCCGCCTTCCCGCAACGCCTCGATGACCGCTCCCGCCACCCACCAGAGCTGAAACACCGGCTGGCGTGTGGCCGAGTGCTCGAGCTTCTCGGCCACGTAGGCAAGTGACTGCAGATTCTGGCTGGTGCGCTCGCCGCGGATCCAGCCGATCAGGCCCGACTGGAATCGCGAACGCAGCCGCCGGCACCACTGTTCGATGGAAACTTGCGGCTCGTCCGTGTTGGGCTCGAGCGGCTGCGCCTGCTTGTCGGATTTCAGGTTGAGCAGCAGCAGCGTTCCCTCGGACAGCAGCGCACTGCCGCGCACCGCCCTCAGGTCATTGAGCAGCGGCAGCAGCACCAGCGCGAGATCACGCCCGCCGCAGAGCACGCGCTCGAGGTATCCCGGCAGCTGCACCAGGGAGCGCAGCAGCGCATCGAGACTCTCGGCCTGACCCTTGCGTTCGGTGACGGTGGCGATCAGATAGTCCGCCACCTGCTCCATTTCCTCGGCGAGCAGCGCCGCGCCGTATATCTCGAGGACCCGCAGTACGCCCTGGGCCTGATGCAGCTCCTGCTTGCAGCGCTCGAGAAGCGAGACATTGTCGGGCTGCTCGACGTAGTTCTCGATAGCCGCGCGGGCCTCGGCCAATGTGTGGTTGATTTCACGCCCGATCAGTTCGAGCGTTTGCGACGCGATTTCCGACATCGTGCCCCCGGGCGAAAACTCAGTTGCCGCCCAGGGCAAGCGGCGATGAAGCCGCGAGCGGCCGCCCCGGGCCGGGCGGTCCGCCACCCGGGACGGAGGCCGGCGCGGTCCCCTCCGGACGCCTGAACACGCCGCTCATGGAGCTCGCCGGAGCGCCGGGCAGGCGGAACCCGGCGGCCGCGCGGCGCAGTCCCGCGGAAAGCTCGGCGAGCTGGGCGATGGCCGCCGACGTGGCGTTGGTCGACTCGGCGGTCTGCACGCTGATCTCCTTGAGCACCTGCATGTTGCGCGCGATGTTCTGCGCACCGCTTGCCTGCGCCCGGGCGCTGCCCGAGATATTCTGCACGAGACTCGCGATCTGGTTGGATACCTGCTCGATCTCATCGAGCGCCGCCCCGGCGTTCTCCGCAAGCAGCGCTCCGCCCACCACATCGGTGGTGCTGCGTTCCATCGAAACGACCGCTTCGTTGGTGTCGGTCTGGATGGTGCGCACCAGCACCTCGATCTGTTTGGTCGCGTTCGCCGCGCGCTCGGCGAGGCGCTGCACCTCATCGGCCACCACCGCGAAGCCGCGGCCGGCCTCCCCGGCCATGGACGCCTGGATCGAGGCGTTCAACGCCAGGATGTTGGTCTGCTCGGCAATGTCGTTGATCAGCTCGACGATGTTGCCGATCTCCTGCGAGCTCTCGCCGAGGCGCTTGATGCGCTTGGACGTCTCCTGGATGGTCTCGCGGATGGCGTTCATGCCATCGATGGTGCGGCGCACCGCGTCCGCCCCCTTGTGCGCGATCTCGACCGAGTGGCGGGCCACGTCGGCGGCGCGCTCGGCGTTGCCGGAGACCTCGGCGACGGAGCCGGCCATGCCGGAGGCGGACTCGGTGGCCGAGGCGATCTGCTTGGACTGCGCGGTGCTCGCCTTGGCGAGGTGCTGTGAGAGCGCCTGGGTCTGGCGCGCGGCGCTGTCGAGATGGATGGCCGACTGGTTGATGGTGGTGACCAGGCCGCGCAGCGCATCGACCGCATAGTTGATCGAATCGGCGATTGCGCCGGTGATTTCCTCCGTCACCGTCGCCTGCACCGTCAGGTCGCCATCGGCGAGGCTCGAGAGCTCATCGAGCAGGCGCAGGATGGCCTGCTGGTTGCGGTCGTTTTCCTTGCGCTGGGTGTCGGCCGCGAGCCGCTGGTCCTCCACCGTGCGGTGAATCCGTGCAGCCGCGAGGGCCGCCGCGAGCAGCAGAGTCGCCGACGCCGCCGCGAGCAGCGGCGGCAGGAAGCGCAGCGGCGCGGGCGCCGCCGGCTCGAGTGCGGCCAGGAGCGAGACGATGACGCAAAGCAGCGCCAGCCCGCCGGCGGCGCTCAGCAGGCGCCGCAGGGCACGCGGAGTCTGTGCGAACCAGGGTTGGCCGCTCATGCCGCCGCTTCCGCGAAAGCCGCGCTCTCGAGGAGCGCGCGCAGGCTGAGCACCGGCCATTGCTCGCCGGAGCGCCGGAAGGCCCCGGCGAGGTACGGCTCGCACCGGGCCATGGTCGGTGGCGCCTCGCCGGAGAAGTCCGATTCGGCGAAACGGCGGAATCCGAGCACCTCATCCACCAGGAGTCCGGCGGGGATCTCGCGGTGATTGACCGCCAGAACGCGGGTGGCGCGGCCCATGGGGGTGGCGCCGCTGCCAAGGAACTGGCGCAGATCGATGATGGGCAGTAACTGGCCGCGCACGTTGGCGAGCCCCTTGATCCAAGACTTGGCGCCCGGCACGCGCGTCATGCCGGCCGGCACACCCAACACCTCGCGCGTCTCCTCCCGCGCAACCAGATACAGGTCACCGGCCATGCGCAGCGCCACCCCGACCCACTCCCGGCCCGCGGAACCGTCCTGGCCGCTCTGGGCCGAGACGGCACGGGCGCGGCGCTCGAGCTCGCAGAGCAGCTCGAAGGGCCGGTCGCGCAGCGCATGCAGGGAGGACGTGCCGCTCATGCGGGCAGCGGGCGCGCAACGCACGCGCAGGTCATGTCCATGGGCTTCATGCGGCTCAACTCGAGAGGGCCGATCGCGCCTTGGCGATCAGCTGATCCGGCGAAACGGGCTTCACCATGTAATCCACCGCCCCCTGGCGCAGTCCCCAGATGCGGTCGGTCTCCTGCCCCTTGGAAGTCACCATGATGATGGGAATCTCACGTGTGCGCGGATCATTGACCAGCGCACGGGTCGCCTGGTAGCCGTTCATGCCCGGCATGACAATGTCCATGAAAATCAGGTCAGGACTCATCTCGCGGGCGAGACGCACCCCTTCGGCACCGTCCGCGGCGGCCGCTGTGCGGTAGCCGTGCCGTTCCAGGGCCTTCTGCATCACATGCACCTCGGTCGGCGAGTCGTCCACGATCAGAATCAGCGGCATGGCCGTCATCTCCCGATATGCGTTTCGATCGCGCTCAGGAGCTCATCCTTGGTGAACGGTTTGGTCAGGTAGTGCTCGGACCCCACGATCCGGCCCCGGGCGCGATCGAACAGACCGTCCTTGGAGGACAGCATGATCACGGGGATGGAACGGAATACCTTGTTGTGCTTGATCAGCGAGCAGGTCTGATAACCGTCGAGCCGCGGCATCATGATATCGACGAATACGATATCCGGCTGATGATCGGCGATTTTCGAGAGCGCATCGAACCCGTCGATGGCCGTGTAGACCTCGCACCCCTCCTTGGCGAGGAGCGTCTCGGCCGTGCGCCGGATCGTCTTGCTGTCATCGATCACCAGGACCTTCAGGCCCTGGAGCTTCGTGTTGCTGCCGGTCACGGCCATGCAACTCCTTCCGTCAGGGGGCTCGGGGGGTTGCCGCCCGCGGCGGCGCCGATCCCGAATCGCCAGCGTACACGCAATGTCCGATGCGCCACCATCGGCGCTTCGGTCCCGAGAACTCGAGCAGGTTTTGTTTTAACATATCGGCACGACCCCCGCCATGTGGTCCATCTCACGTTTCGGGGAAGCGGCGCCGCCCGGACAGCCGCCATCGCTTTTGGCATCATCCCCGGGAACCTGCGTCGCGAGTGCGCCCGGGGGCAATCAGGGGCTCCTTATGTCCGTCCGTCTCGGTGTGGTCATGGATCCGATCGACGCCATCCAGTACGCCAAGGACTCGACGCTGGCCATGCTGCTCGCCGCGCAGGCGCGCGGCTGGTCCCTGGTCTACCTCGAGCAGCGCGACCTGTCGCTGCGCGACGGGGTGGCCTGGGGTCGCGCCCGTGCGCTCTCAGTCAAAGCCGACCCCGAGCGCTGGTTCGAGCTCGGCGAGCCGCAGCCCATGCGCCTCGGGGAACTCGATTGCATCCTGATGCGGAAGGACCCGCCGTTCGATACCGAGTACATCTACACCACGTACATCCTCGAGAAGGCCGAGCAGCAGGGCGCATGGGTCGTCAACCGGCCCAGGGGGCTGCGCGACATGAACGAGAAGGTCTACACGGCCTGGTTCCCGCAGTGCTGCGCCCCGACGCTCATCACCCGCGACATGGACGATATGGCGGCGTTCCTGCACAAGCACGACAAGATCGTGTGCAAGCCCCTGCACGGCATGGGCGGACGCTCGATTTTCGTCCTCGAGCGGCAGGACAAGAACATGTCCGTGGGTTTCGAGACGCTCACCGATTACGGCCAGCGCTTCGCCATCGTCCAGCAGTACCTCCCGCAGATCGTCGAGGGCGGCGATACCCGGGTGTTGCTCATCGATGGGGAACCGCTGCCCTACGTGCTCTCCCGCATCCCGCTGCCGCATGACAACCGCGGGAATCTCGCCGCCGGTGCCCGGGCCGTGGTGCGTCCGATCGAGGAGCGCGAGCGATGGCTTGCCGGGCAAATCGGACCCGCCCTCGCCGCGCAGGGCATGCTGTTCGTGGGGCTCGATGTGATCGGCAGCTACGTCACCGAAATCAACGTCACCAGCCCGACCGGCATCCGCGAGATCGAGAAGCGGTTTCCCATCGATATCGCCGGCCGGCTGCTCGATGCCATCGGCCGCCGGCTCGCCTCGGCCCGCGAGGCGGACCCCAGGGCCACCTCCCAGCCGCCATGAGCCCGAGTGCCGCCGCCCTGCGGGCCGAGCGCGCCCCCCGGGATCGCCTGTTCGTCATGCTGTTTCTCGCCGCCGCGCTGCACGGCCTGCTCATCCTCGGCGTGACGTTCGACTCCCCGCTCGCCGGGGGCCCTGGCGCTGCGGGGCTGAAGGTGCTGCTGGTGTCCACCCGGCTGCCGGGCGCGCCCCGCAATGACACGGCCGCCTACCTCGCGCAACGCACCCAGCTCGGCTCGGGCAACGCGCGCAAGGCTGTGACGCCGCGCATTCACGCCGCGCGTCCCGGAGCACCCTGGAACACCACCGGCGCGGCAGCCACCCCGCCCCCCGGTGGCGCCCCGGCGCATCACACGGCCGAGCCCGTGCTCACCACGCGCGGCTGGAGCTGGAGGACCGAAGTCTCATACCTTCCCGCCGAGACGCAGGCGAGCGAGGCCGGGCTCGGCGCAATGGCGGCTGGGGCCGCACCCGGAGGCGGCGGGAGTGGTCCGCTGCGGCTGAACGGACCGAAGCGCGCTCTGTGGGTGAGCCCGGACACGCGCTCGGCCATCGTCGCGCCATACCTGGTGGCTTGGCGCCGCAAGGTCGAGCGCATCGGCACGCTGAATTTCCCAATCGCGGCCCGCGATGCGGGTCCGCACGCCGCCCCCGTGATCGAGGTGGCGATCGCCGCCGATGGCACGCTCGCCCGGGCGGTCATCCGCCGTTCGAGCGGCGATCCCGCCCTCGATCAGGCGGCGCTCGCCATCCTCAGGCTGGCCAGCCCCTTCGACCCCTTCCCCCCGGCTCTCGCGCACCGGTACTCGGTGCTGCGTTTCACATATGAGTGGCAGTTCGTCGGCGGCCGCGTTCAGGGTGCGGTCACGATGCCTTGAGCCGCACGCCCTCCATCCCCATACTTGGCGCATGGGCGAGCGCAGCGGCAAGCCGGGCGCCGGCGCAGAGCCGGAAACCGAGGTCACTCACGGCGAGACACGCAGACGTCGGAACAAGGCGGACCGCGGCGCTCGTCCCGAGGAATCCGCCTTCAGCAGCCTGACCAATCATCTGCTGATTGCGATGCCCTCCCTGACTGATCCGAACTTCGCTCAGACCGTGGCGCTAGTGTGCGAGCACACGGATCGCGGCGCGCTCGGCATCGTGCTCAACAAGCCGCTGCCCATGCGTCTCTCGGACGTGTTCTCGCAAATGCAGATCACCCCCGCGAGCGAGATCATTGCCGGGCAGCCCGTATTGCGCGGCGGCCCCGTGCACACCGACCGGGGGTTCGTGCTGCACAGGCCCGGTGGACGCTGGGATCATACCCACAAGGTCTCCGAGACCATCCAAGTGACGACCTCGCGCGATGTGCTCACCGCCATGGCGCGCGGTGAAGGGCCGGCGGATGCCTTCATTGCGCTGGGCTATGCGGGCTGGGAGTCCGGGCAGCTCGAGCGCGAAATCCTGGAAAACGCCTGGATGTCGGTGCCGGTGGACGCGCGGGTGGTCTTCGATCTGCCCTTCGAGGAGCGCTGGAGCGGAGCCTGGCGGCTGCTCGGCGTGAATGTCGGCCAGGTAAGCCTCACCGCCGGACATGCCTGAAGCCATAACGATCGTCCTGGCCTTCGACTTCGGACTGAAACGCATTGGCATCGCCGCTGGAGACACGCTGACGGCGACCGCCTCACCTCGGCCGGCCGCGCTCGTCGGCCGTGCCGGACCCGATTGGGGGGCGATCGGCCGGGAAGTGCTCTCGCTCAAGCCCGCGCGGCTGGTGGTGGGAGCCCCTTATAATGTGGACGGCACACCCGGGGCGTTGCAGCCGAGCGCGCGCCGGTTCGCCAACGAGCTCAAGCGCCGTTTCGCTCTTCCCGTCAGCCTCGTGGATGAGCGCTTCTCCTCCTTGGAGGCGAGCGCGGCGCTCACCGCACGGCGCGCCGCCGGCGAGCGGCGGCGGACGCGGCACGCGGACGTCGACAGCACCGCGGCCGCGGTCATCCTCGAGCGCTGGCTGTCGGGAGAGATGGGAGAACAATTGTAGTCGTGATTGATCAACTGCGCCCCGACGGAACGCTCCGTCACTTGATTACCCTCGAAGGCCTGCCGCGGGCGATGATCGAGCAGCTGCTCGATCGCGCCCAGAGTTACGTTCGACCGCTCGGCGCGGAACCGCCGGCCAGCCGGCTGCTGGCGGGCCGCACGGTCGCCAACCTGTTCACGGAGCCCTCCACCCGGACTCGCGTATCGTTCGAGCTCGCGGCGAAGCGCCTGGGCGCCGATGTCGTGAACCTGGAGGTGCAGCTGTCCTCGCGCGTCAAGGGCGAGAGCATGTTGGATACCGTCTATACGCTTCAGTCCCTGCACGTGGATGTCATGGTCATTCGCGATGCTGAGACCGGCGTGCCGGCCACCGTGGCTGCCAACGTTGCGCCTCATGTGAGCATTCTCTCGGCGGGCGAAGCACACGTCGCGCACCCGACTCAGGGCCTGCTGGATGCGCTCACGGTCCGCCAGCGGAAGGGCCGTCTCGACAATCTCTCCATCGCCATCGTAGGCGACATCCGGCACTCGCGCGTCGCGCGCTCGGCGTACGACGTGTTCAGCGCGCTCGGCGTGCCTGACCTGCGCATCGTGGCGCCGCCGGCCTTGATGCCCGAACCACGAGAATTCTCCGGCTGCTCACGCCACACCACGCTCGAAAGCGGTCTGAAGGACGCGGATGTCGTCATGATGCTGCGCATTCAGAAAGAGCGCATGGCGCAGGCCGAGTTGCTCGATGCCGATCGCTACTTCGCCAGTTACGGGCTCACGGTGGAGCGCCTCGCGACCGCCCGGCCGAATGTCATCGTCATGCATCCGCAACCGATGAACCGTGGTATCGAAATCGCCTCCGACGTGGCCGATGGTCCAAGCTCGGCCATACGCGACCAGGTGCGCAATGGGGTGGCCGTGCGCATGGCGGTGCTCGCGGAGGTGATGGGTTCGCGGGGCGCGGCATGAGCCGTGAGACGCGCGGCACGCTGCACTTGGAAGATGCGGCGATACTGCGGCACACCGCCTATGAGGGCGGGCAGTTCGTGCTGCGCCTCGAGGCGCCGGCGTGCGCCACGCACGCACAGCCAGGGCAGTTCGTACATGTGACCTGCGACGCCTCGATTGCGATGCGGCGACCGCTCTCGATCATGCGCGCCGACGTACAGGCGGGCTGGATCGAACTGCTCTACAAGATCGTGGGCCCGGGCTTGCGCGCCCTGGCGGCGCGCAAGCCCGGCGAGACGATCAGCCTCATCGGTCCGATCGGGCAGCCCTTCGTGGCGCATCCGGACCGGCCACGCGCCGTGCTGATCGGCGGTGGCGTCGGCATCCCGCCCATGATTTTCCTGGCCGAGCGATTGCGCGCCGACACCACCCTGAAGCCCCTCGTACTCATGGGCTCGGAGATCCCCTTCCCGTTTCGCGCGCGTCCTTCGGTCATCGTGGTGCCCGGCATTCCGGCGGGTACGATCGCGTGCATGCCGCTCATCGAGGAGTGGGGGGTGGCGAGCCGACTCGCCAGCCGGTCGGGTTTTCCGGGATGTTTCGAGGGCTATGTCACCGAGCTCGCCGGGGAGTGGCTGAGCTCGCTCACGGCGCATGAGCTCGCAGAGGTGGAACTGTTCGCCTGCGGACCAACGCCCATGCTGGCGGCGGCGAGCCAGCTGGCCCGCCGCTACGGGGTGCCCTGCCAGGTGTCGCTCGAGGAATTCATGGCGTGCGCGGTCGGCGGTTGTGCGGGGTGCGCGGTGCGGGTGCGCACGCCGGAGGGCGACGCGATGAAGCGAGTGTGCGTGGACGGGCCGGTGTTCGACGCGCTCAGCGTCTTCTGACTCCGCGGTCGCGCTCCGGGTCCGCAAGGCGCGCCGACTAACCGAAGTTGATTTTCGCCTCGAGGTTGGCGCGCGAGTCGGCATTCGCGAGCACGTCGGCGAGTTCGACGCGCCCCTGCTTGTAAAGCCCGTGCAGCGCCGCATCGAAGCTGCGGATACCGCGTTCACTACTGGCGGCGATCGCCTCCTTGACGCCGACGATGTCGCCCTTGGAGATGAGATCCGAGATGTGTGGCGTATTGAGCATCACCTCGACCGCCGCCACCCGCCGTCCATCCTTGCTCTTGACCAGGCGCTGCGCCAGGATGCCGCGCAGGTACTGCGACAGGTCGAGGAAGACCTGCGCATGCTGCTCGGAGGGAAAGAGGTTGATGATGCGGTCGAGCGCCTGCGCGCAGTTGTTGGAGTGCAGTGTCGAGAGCACCAGATGCCCCGTGCCCGCGAGCTGCATGGCCGCCTCCATGCTCTCGCGATCGCGGATCTCCCCAATGAGGATCACATCCGGCGCCGCACGCAAGACGCCGCGCAGCGCGCGCGAATAGGACTTGGTATCGAGTCCCACCTCGCGCTGATTGACGATCGAGCGCTTGTTGGCATGCAGGAACTCGATGGGGTCCTCTATGGTCAGGATGTGGTCCGATACGGTCTCGTTGCGCAGATTGATCATGGAGGCAAGCGTGGTCGACTTGCCGGAGCCCGTCGACCCGACCACCAGGACCAGTCCGCGTTTCATCATGGCCAGATCCGCGACGGCCTCGGGCACGCCCAGGGATTCGAGCCGCGGCATCTCCGCGGAGATGTATCGCAGCACCACCGCCGGGTAGCCGCGCTGCATGAACACATTGACGCGAAAGCGGCCGAGACCGGGCTCGGAGATCGCGAAATCGAGCTCGAGCTCGCGTGCGAAGCTCTCACGCTGCTCCGGCGTCATGAGCGCAAGGGCCGTCTGACGGACCATCTGCGGCGTGAGCACGTGCTTGTTGACCGGCAGGATCTGCCCTTCGATCTTGATCTTGATGGGCGCATTGCAGGCGAAAAAGAGATCCGACGCCTTGCGTTCCGCCATCAGCCTGAACAGCGGCAGCGTGTTGATGTGCGGCGCGGCACCCGAGGCTCCCTGGGAGAGCGCCCCGAAATCACCGGTACTCTCGGTCCCGGTCTCCGGCTCCGGGGGCGACGACGGCTGTATGACGGTGGCGTCGATCACAGCGACTTGCCCTCCTCCTCGTCCACGATGCTCAGGCCCTCCTCCTCGAGCTTCGTGGCCTGCCGGCGGCCCTCGAGCTTCACACGCAGTCGCAGCTCGTTCTTCGAATCGGCGTTGCGCAGCGCATCCTCATAGGAGATGAAGCCGGCCTCGTACAGCTCGAACAGCGCCTGATCGAAGGTCTTCATGCCGAGGCGGTTCGAGCGCGCCATGACGTCGCGGATCTTGACCACCTCGCCCTTGAAGATGAGATCCTGGATGAGCGGCGAGTTGAGCATGATTTCGGTGGCGGCGATCCGGCCGCCGCCGCTCTCGCGCGGCACCAGCCGCTGCGAGATGAACGCGCGGATATTGAGCGACAGATCCATCAACAGCTGCTCGCGCCGCTCGTCGGGAAAGAAATTGATGATGCGATCGAGCGCCTGGTTGGCGTTGTTCGCATGCAGGGTCGAGAACACCGGGTGACCGGTCTCGGCGAACTGGACCGCATACTCCATGGTCTCGCGGTCGCGGATCTCGCCGATGTAGATGACGTCGGGTGCCTGACGCAGGACGTTCTTGAGCGCGACGTGCCAGGAATCGGTGTCGACGCCGATGTCGCGGTGGGTGATGACGCACCCCTTGTGCTGATGCACGAACTCCACCGGGTCCTCGATGGTGACGATGTGGCCACGGGTCTTCTCGTTGCGGTAGCCGACCATGGCGGCGAGCGTGGTGGACTTGCCCGATCCGGTGCCTCCGACGACCACCACCATGCCGCGCTTGGAAAGCGCCAGCTCCCTCAGAATGGGCGGAAGATCGAGCTCCTCGAAGGTCGGGATCTTGGCGTTGATCATGCGCATCACACAGCCGGTGGCTCCCTGCTGTACGAAGGCGCTGACGCGGAACCGCCCGATCCCCGGCGGGGCGATCGCGAAGTTGCACTCCTTGGTCGCATCGAACTCACGCGACTGGCGGTCGTTCATCAGCGAGCGCACCAGTGTGCCGGCCTGCTCGCCGGTGAGCGCCCGCTCGCTCTGCGGCCGTACGTCACCGTCGATCTTGAGGGCGGGCGGGAAGCCGGCGGTGAGAAACAGATCGGACGCCTTCTTCTCGACCATCCGCTTGAGCAGGTCGTGAATCAGCTTGATGGCTTGGTCGCGGTCCATGAGTTCACCTCCAAGCCTGCCGTCCGAGGGGCTCTTCGCGGCGCGCTTCGCGCCGCCTGATGATCGGGGCTACCCCGCCCGCCCTGATCCTCGTCCCCGCGGGGCCGCCGATCGCTCTCGCGCTCGGCGTCGCAAATCTCTCCCGACGATCTGTCCGCGCAGCGAACCCCTGTGGACCCTGCACACGGCGCATCACAGGGCATCCTTGTTCTGGGCCTTGAAGCGCGCCTCCTCCTTGCTCACCAGACCCTTGGAGAGCAGGTCCTGCAGACATTGGTCGAGTGTCTGCATGCCGCTCGCCTGACCGGTCTGGATGGAGGAGTACATCTGGGCGATCTTGCCCTCACGGATCAGATTGCGGATCGCGGGTGTGCCGATCATGATTTCGTGGGCGGCGACCCTGCCGCCGCCGATGCGCTTGAGCAGCGTCTGCGATATCACCGCGCGCAGCGACTCGGAGAGCATCGAGCGCACCATCTCTTTCTCCGCCGCGGGAAACACATCGACGACGCGATCGATGGTCTTGGCGGCGGAGCTGGTGTGCAGGGTGCCGAACACCAGATGGCCGATCTCCGCGGCGGTCAATGCCAGGCGTATGGTCTCGAGATCGCGCATCTCGCCGACCAGGACGACATCCGGATCCTCGCGCAGCGCAGAGCGCAGCGCCTCGCTGAAGCCGAGCGTGTCGCGGTGGACTTCCCGCTGGTTCACCAGGCAGCGCTTGGACTCGTGCACGAACTCGATCGGATCCTCGATGGTGATGATGTGATCCGGCCGGTTGTCGTTGCAGTGGTTGACCATCGCGGCTAGCGTGGTCGATTTGCCCGAGCCGGTCGGCCCTGTCACCAGCACCAGGCCGCGCGGCAGCATGCACAGATCGCGGAAGATCTTCGGAGCGTGCAGGTCATCAAGGGACTGGATGAGCGAGGGAATGTTGCGAAATACCGCCCCCGCGCCGCGGTTCTGGTTGAACGCATTGACGCGAAAGCGCGCGAGCTTCGGGATCTCGAACGAGAAATCGGTCTCGAAGAACTCCTCGAAGGCCTTGCGCTGCTTGTCGTTCATGATGTCATACACCATGCTGTGCACCTCCTTGTGCGCAAGCGGCGGCATATTGATCCGCTTCATGTCGCCGTCGACACGGATCATGGGCGGAACGCCG
>DAHVQK010000066.1 GCA_027317845.1 Gammaproteobacteria bacterium | reverse complement strand
GCCTGTGATCACTGTTACGCCGAGCGGTGGGCGGGGCGATTCGGTCGGATTGCGTGGGACCGCCCGCCGGTGCACACTTCTCTTGCCAACTGGCACCAGCCGATGGCGTGGAACGCCAAGGCTGTGCAAACGGGGACGTCGATTCGCGTGTTTTGCGCGAGTCTCGGCGATGTCTTCGACAACGCGGTGCCGTATATTTGGCGGGCGGCGCTGTGGTCGCTCATCGAGGCGACGCCCCCGCTCACCTGGGTGCTGCTCACGAAGCGCATCGGGAATGCGCAGCGCATGCTGCCGCCAGATTGGCTCGAGCGCCCATTGCCGAACGTCTGGCTCGGGGCGACCGTCGTGAATCAGGAGGAGGCGGACCGAGACATTCCGAAGCTCCTCGCAGTGCCCGCCGCGGCGCATTTCGTGTCCTGTGAGCCGTTGCTCAGCCCGATCGAGTTCGATCATGAGTGGCTCGAGTGCGAAACGTTCGGTCACGCCGATGACTGCAACGATGATCTTTGCGCGCTGAATGCCGACGAACATTCCTGTGCCGGTCAGGTGATCGCGCAGCCCTCGATCAATTGGGTGATCGTCGGCGGGGAGAGCGGCCCGGAAGCGCGGCCGGTCCACCCGGAGTGGGTCCGCTCGATCCGCGATCAGTGCACCCTGGCGCGCGTGCCCTTTCATTTCAAGCAGTGGGGCGAGTGGGCCCCGAACTGTCTTTGCGACACCAAGGCTGCGCATCCGACCACGAAGCGGCCGGAACCGGGGAAGATGGGAGTCATGTTCCGCTGCGGCACGCGCCGCGCCGGCCGGGAACTCGATGGGAGAGTTTGGGCGGAGTTTCCGGTGCCATGAATCAATCGGCTTGTGTGATAACTACCGGAGTGGTGATGATCGAATCCAGCGGACTCCGCCAGGAGAGCCCGCATGCGTAATATGAGTTTTGCGCTCACGACGGAGCAGGTGCGCGCCGGCGCGAAGACCGTGACCCGCCGGATGGGCTGGATGTTCTTGAAGCCGGGCAATCTTGTGCGTCCCGTCGTGAAGTCCCAGGGTCTGAAGCGCGGGGAGAAGGTGGAGGTGATCCGTGCGCCGCTGCGCATCATCAGTGTGCGCCGGGAAGCGCTCGTCGACCTGCTGATCGACGAGGCATACGGACGGCGGGAATGCGCGCTCGAGGGCTTCGGCGATGATCCCGTGTTGTGCCGTCCGCGGGATTTCATCGAGTTCTTCTGCCGGACCCACGCCTGCGGTCCCGGAGACCTCGTGACGCGGATCGAGTTCGAGTACACGGATGGAGGAGGGGGATGATGTCGTTCGCGATCCGCCGCAGCATCTTGGTCGGCCTTGCGCTACTCGCACCGACCGCGATCCCCGTGCGTGCCGCAGTCCTCGGCGAGCGCGCTCTTCTCGTGCGCTGCGCACCCGAAGTCTCCCCGGTGACCATGGCGGCGCTCGTCGCGCAAGAGTCCGGCGGTGACCCCTATGCGCTCGATGACGACAGCACGCACATCGTCTATCACCCCGTCTCGTACGCCGGTGCGACGCGCCTCGCCGCACAACTGATCGGCGCCGGCCACTCGGTCGATCTCGGTCTCGCACAGGTCAATAGCGGCTGGCTCGCGCCATTGCGCCTCACGGCCGCGGAGCTCCTCGATCCGTGCGCGAACCTGCGCGCCGGCAGTGTCATCCTGCTGCGCGCCTGGCGAGCCGCGGGAGCCGGTTCGGTGCGGGGGGCACCCCGCCGCGCCAAGCGCCTGGCGAGAGCGCTCGCCATCTATCACAGCGGCAATCCCCGCTCGCTTGCCGGCCGGCAGTATGCGGCCGAGACGTACCGGCACGCTGGAGTGCGCATCGTCGTTCCCGCTATTCCCGGCGGACGCCTGGCGCGGTGGGGCCACGATCCTCGAGCGCGCCGCGGTGCGCTCAGGCAGCCGACCCCTGTGCAAACGCTCGCGGCGCGCGGGCCTTCGCCGCGCACGAGCGCGTTGCAGCCGAACGACCACGGGCTCGTTCCAGCTTTGCTCAGTCCAGTTCATTGACGGAGTGCAGGAAGCAAGACCTGTCCCACTGAGCGGAAATTGAGGGATCCGGTAACACACCGTCGGCCATCGCGGGCCTGAGGGCACTCCGCAGCCCCGGGTTCTCTGCGGGCCGCCGCCGAAGAACGGCGGCGGAAACCGCTGCACGCAGTGCGGGCCCGGGCAGCGGAGAAGTGGGAGATCCACTTTTCCGGAGCGGGGCATGCGACTGGTCATTGCGGAGAAGCCTTCCGTCGCGCGGGAGATCGCGGCCGTCATCGGCGGCGGCGGGAAACGGCGGGACGGCAGTGAGTTCTTTCGGAAGAAGTTGAAGGCCGCCGATGCCGCCCGGGTGGGATACATCGAGTGCGGCGGCGGGATCACGGTGAGCTGGTGCCTGGGGCACCTGCTCGAGCAGCGCGTGCCGGAGAGCTACGTCGCGAGCGGGAAGCTCGGGGCCGCCGACCTGCCGGTGGTGCCCGAGGAGTGGAAGCTCGCGCCGCGGGACGAGGTCTCGGCTTGTCAATTCGCGGTGCTCGCGGGGCTCTTGAAACGGGCCACTGAGGTCGTTCATGCTGGCGATGCCGACCGCGAGGGACAGCTCCTGGTGGAGGAGGTGCTTGTCGAGGCGGGCTGGCGCGGCAAGACGCAGCGGCTCTGGCTCTCCGCGCTCGATGATGAGAGCGTGAAACTCGCCTGGGCGAAGGTGAAGTCGAACGAGCACTACCTCAAGCTCTATCTCGCCGGCCTCGGCCGCCAGCGCGCGGATTGGCTGATCTCACTCCAGGGCAGCTATGCCATGACGCAGCGCTTTGGCGCACTGTGGCCGATCGGCCGCGTCCAGTCCGCCGCGCTCGCGCTCATCGTGGACCGCCAGTGCGAGATCGAGAACTTCACGCAGCGCGATCACTACACGGTGAACGCGAGGCTTGGGGACGGCATCGCCGCCGGCTGGCAGATTCCGCAGGACCTGCTCATCGAGGGACTGCTCCTCGATCGTGCGCCGGCTGAGGCGTGTGCGGCGACCGTCACGGGCAGGGACGCGCGCGTCGAGAAGTTCAACGCGAAGCGGGGTGAGCGCGCCGCGCCGTTGCCGTTTTCGCTCTCGGCGCTGCAGAAGCTCGCGAGCCGGCGCTTGAAAATCCGGGTGGCCGCGGTGGATAAGGCGGCCCAGGTGCTCTATGAAGCGAAGGTCACGACCTATCCGCGTACGGACTGTCAGTACCTGCCCGAGGAGCAACTCCGCGATACCGCGCGGCTCTTGAAGGCGATCAATGGCGGGAGTCTGCCGAAGGGCACCGACCCGGCTCGCCGGCATCGCGCGTGGAATTCGAAGAAGGTCTCGGCGCACCACGCGATCATCCCGACCGGCCAGCCCCTGCCGGCCGGCATTGATCCGGATGCCCGGCGCGTGTACGAGCTCATCTGCGAATCCTACATCCGGCTTTTCATGGGTCCTGAGACGTTCGAGCAGCGCGAGGCGATCTTTTTATGCCCTGCCGATCATGCTATTACCCCAGACGATCCAGCGTGCCGTGCGCAGCACCGCTTCAAAGCCAGCGCGAAGATCGTTGAGGAGAAGGGTTGGACGGCGCTCGGCGCCGATGACGAAGACGACAAGGAGGGTGGCGACGCGCGAACCGGACCGAGTCCGGCACAGGGACTGCCGGTGCTCAAGGAAGGCCAGGTCCTGCGGTGTGCGAGCGCGGAGGTGGTGGCGAAGCGCACTGAGCCGCCGAAGCGGTATACGGATGGCGCGCTGATCGAGGCGATGAAGGGCATCCATAAGTTCGTCACGGACGCGAAGTTGAAGGCGCGCCTGAAGGAGACCTCGGGCATCGGGACCGAGGCGACGCGCTCTGCGGTCATCAAGGGGCTCGAGCAGCGCGCGTACATCGAGCTGAAGAAGGGAGCATTGTTTGCGACGGAGCGCGGCTGCACATTGGTGGATGGCCTGCGCGCGATGCGCGTGCCGCTCGTGGACCCTGGCTACACGGCGCTTCAGGAGGATGGGCTCGCCGAGGTCGAGAGTGGTCAGCGGACGTTCGAGGAGTTCTATGCGGAGGCGGTGACCGCCGCGCGGTCGATCATCGGGACGATCTTGAACGCCCAGGGCGAGGCAATCCCGGGGGCGACCGCGGTGACCGTGTGTCCGGGCTGCGGCGAGAAGCGGTGCGTGGCGCGTGTTAGCAAGAAGGGCTGGCCGCACCACAAATGCCTCGCCTGCGAGTCGATATTCGTCGACGAGAACGGCACGCCGGGCCGGAAGTTCGAGCCGGATGGCGCAAAGGGGTCGGGTGGCGCTGCAACGTCCGGCACCAGGGCTGCGCCAAGCACGGGCCCGAAGTGTCCGAAGTGCAAGACCGGGACGCAGCAGAAAAAGACGCGCAACGGGAACGACTACTACTTCTGCGGCGGCTGCAAAGGGGCTTGGTGGCCGGATCGGGGCGTGCCGGGCAAGCTCGGTCCGATGTGGGAGGTGCGCAAATAGGCGATCTGCGCCAAAGCGCAAACTGATATGAAATGCTTGGCACTCAGGCATAAAGTTCACAAAGGGCAGCCACCTTCGCCGCCGCAGGTGCCCCGGCTGCCCAATTGCGGTTGCGGTGAATAGGGTCCATAATCACCGCATGAATAGCGGCGAATATCGGTACGTCTGGCAGACCCCTGATTGGCCCCAGTGGCGCTATGACCTCGCGCAGCTCGCAGGCCCGCTCGCTGAGGTCTCCCGTGCCCAGGGGCTGCTGTTCGGCCGCATGGCCGACATCGGCTTTGAACTGCGGGCCCGGGCGCACCTCGATGCGCTCACCGAAGACGTGCTCAAGTCGAGCGAGATCGAGGGGGAGAAGCTCAATACCGAGGCGGTGCGCTCATCGATCGCCCGCCGGCTCGGCGTCGATGTCGGCGCCGCCGCGCCGAAGGACCGGCACGTCGAGGGGGTGGTCGAAATGGTCCTCGACGCGACCACAAACTATACCGCCACGCTTACCCGCGAGCGCCTGTATGGCTGGCACGCGGCGCTCTTCCCAACCGGGTACTCGGGCCTCATCAAGATCACGGTCGGCCGCTGGCGGACCGATGCGGAAGGCCCAATGCAGGTCGTTTCCGGCCGCATCGATCGGCCGCGGGTTCATTATGAGGCCCCGCCGGCCAAGCGCCTGGCCGCCGAGATGCGCGCGTTCCTGCGCTGGGTGAACGAGCCCTCCCGGGATCCCGCGCTCATCAAGGCGGGGCTCGCGCACCTCTGGTTCGTGTCCATTCACCCCTTCGATGACGGCAACGGCCGCGTCGGCCGCGCAATTGGCGACATGCTGCTCGCGCGGGCCGATGGCAGCGCGCAGCGTTTCTACAGCCTCTCAGGCGAGATCGAGCGCGACCGCAACGGCTACTACGATCACCTCGAGCGCGCACAGAGGGGGACCCTGGATGCCACAGAGTGGCTCGGATGGTTTCTCTCCACCCTGGATCACGCTGTCGAGCAGGCCCACAAGACCTTGGATGCTGTGCTCGCGAAGGCGCGCTTCTGGCAGCGCCTGGACGGCGAGCCGGTCAACGAGCGTCAGAGGAAGCTCCTCAACCGTCTCATCGATGGATTCCAGGGCAACCTCACGAACAAGAAGTGGGCGGCCGTCGCGAAGTGCTCGGCGGACACCGCTCTGCGGGACATCACGGATCTTCTCGAGCGCGGCATCCTGCGCAAGCTCGATGCCGGCGGGCGCAGCACGAGTTACGAGCTCGCGGAGGTTCAGGGTCTCGACCTGAAGCGAGCGGAACGTTCCGGTGCGGAAATCGAAGCTGAAGAGGATGCGCAGGACCTCGATCCCGGGCGGTGATGCGCGCGATGCCCCGCGCAGCGGCTGCGCCCTGCAAGGGGCCCGGGCAGGGGAGAAGAAGGGTGAGGCACCCATTTTCTTCTGTGCCAGGAGACTCCTATGAGCGAAGCAAAGCGGCTGCGGTTGGCAGACCTGAACGAGGAACAGTTCGAGTGTCTGCGCGACCATAACCGGCGCGCCGAGGCGCACGGTATGCTCGATGACCTGGAGGCGCGATGCGGGTATGACGTGGAGAGGATCCGCGACACACTCCCGCCGCTCGGTGCGTTCCGGAAAATCGTCGAGTCCTACACCTTCATGACGGAGGTGCAGACGGGCGGGAATTGCACAGCAGTGCGCATCCCTTGCAACGATGGCTCGTATCTTCTCGTCACCGACCTCAGTGATCCGGTCGTGCCGAAAGATGACGCCGAAGTGGTGCTCCTTGGGCGGTACACGGATGGCGACAATGAGCCGGTGGATATCACGCCCGATCTACCCGCGAGTGAGATCGGGCCTCGCGAGGTGCGCACGGATGATTTGCAGCACGTGATCGATGCCGCGATCGGGCGTATGGCCGAGCCGGCACGAACCGCCGCGGCGGCGCGGGGTTCTGATCGGCCGGAAGTTGAGGTGGCGCGCGGTCCCTATCGCGTCGAGCCGGATCAGGCATCCCAGGGTTGTCAGCTCGCCATTGTGGATGACGCCGGCCAGGTGCTCGCCCGCACCCCGGGATGCCCCGAGTTCGGCGCGCCCGAGCAGGCGCGGGACTGGCGCAATGCCGCGCAGCTCGCCGCCGGCTGGATGCTTCGCGAGGCGGTCGAGGAGATCGAGACGTTCGATCGTCAACTGGATGACGGTCGGGTGGCACCCACCGCGAAGCACTACAACGAGGTGGTCACCATCGCGATCGGGGCGCTGACCCGGATGAGGGCTCTGGAAGCGGAGGTCCTCGCCCGTCATCAGGATGCCTCGGCGAGCCGTGAGGCACAGCCGTCCGTGACGGGCGAGCAGGACGGGGGGCTCGACAGTGAGGCGGAGGAGTCCGACGACCTTGGTCCGGACCGTTAGGGGTAACAGCCTCGGTTCGCCGGCAGGCCGGCGCGTCGTGCAGGGGCCCGGGCAGGGGAGAAGAAGGGTGAGGCACCCATTCTCTTCTGTGCCGGGAGATCGGAATGAGCGGGATCGACAATATTCAGGCCCGTTGCGAAGACGGCCGCGTCGAGGTTGGGCTATTCGAGGGTGAGGAGTGCCGCGAGGTCATTGCCTTGCGAGCGCCCGAAGCGTTCGAGCTTCGGGATTCCTTGAACGATGCATTGCGCGAGGCGGGGCTGCTCACGCGCAAGAGCGCGGCGGCCGAGGACCACGAGCTCGAACTCTTGGAAGTCGCGCGTGATGTGGTGTGCGCGCGGATCGAGACCGTGGATCCGGTTCGATTCAATGAGCGCATGAACGCCGTCGCCGAACGTGCAAAGAAGGCGGTGGAGACCGTCGATCATGCGCCGGGGCGTCGGCTGCCGCCAGCGGAACGCGAGGCCCTCGCGGCGCGTCCGTGGCTGGATGGGACGCAAGGGGCGCAAGAGGTCCCCGATCTGCGTATGGCGCGCTCTGCGCAATTCCTCACGCGGCAGCTTGTGAAGGCACTCGACGCGCTTGGCTTCGGCCATGAGCATCGTGAGGTGAGCGGAGCTGATACGGTGGCCCTGCTTGGGGAACACCTCCCTGCGCTCAACGCCGCGTTGGGATTTCCTGATGGCAAGGCGACTGCTGTGCAGACGGCAGCGAGGGCCTTTGCGGAAGATCTCGAGTGGATCGGCTTTGGGAAAGAAGACAACGAAGTGAACGGCGCCGACGTCGTCGAAGCGGTGGCCCGGCACCTGCCGGCCCTGCGCGCTGCGCTCGGCGAGCCGGCACACACCGAAGATTACGACGCTCATGTCTCGCGACAGGGGCAGGAGCACTATCGACAGCTCGAGGGAGAGGAACGGGATCGGGAGGATGCGTATGCAGGTGATGAGGAGGATCTCGGGCGATGAGCAAGAAACTGACGTACGCCGAACTCGATGCCGAGCGCTCGCGCCTCGCGAAATCCGAAGGACTCCTCGGCATCGCCCTCAATTTGACGCTCCACGGCAATCCGGATGCGACCGAGCAGTGTAGCCACGAAGGGGACCGGTGGAAGTTGCAGCTCTACGGCGCTCACCGCGCCGATGGGGGGCTCGTGGTTGAGACCTTCTACCACCCGGGACAGTCGCCGCACTCCGCGGTCCACTATCTCGATGAGCTCACGGGGATTCCGGGACGCTTATCCGAAGGCGGGATGAAGTATACAGAGGCGCTGTCCCGGCTGCTCGCCACGCGCGATCGCATCGCGACCGAATCTGAGCGCCCGGCCCATGGGCTGATGCCAGCGCCCGAATCGCCTGCCGAAAAGGCCGCGCGGCGATATTCGATTCGGCTTGAAGATAGGTCCGGCCTCGGTGTGAAGATGCTCGCCGACGGGCTCACCCTTGACCAGGTTGAGCGGTGGTGGAAGGAGAGCGATGCGAGCGGGGAGAGGAACGAGGATCGTTATGAGGGACTGCGTACGGAAGGCAATGTCGTGCTCGTGAGCGCCTCTCGGGAACGGGCGGCGGAGGATGTGCGGAGCGAGGATGACTGCGAGCAGAGTCCTGGCGAGGACTTGGGGAGGTAGACAGATGGCAGGCAATCGACGGCATGCCGGGGGCATGAACTCGGCAATGGCGAACCTGAAAAAGATCGACGGGGAGATCGCCGGCCGCCGAGTGGGTGAGGCGGCGCCGTTGACGAAGCGCGAGGCGATGGAGCGGTACGCGAAACTCCGTGACTGCGTTTTGGGGTCAGGGCCGAGCGTCGAGCGCGCGAGGCGACTGGCTGAAGTGGCATCCCCGGAGGAACTGAAGGCGTTCAGCAAGGCGACGGGGCATTTGTCTTGGCCTGAGTCCTTCGGCCAGACGCCATGGGAGACTGCCGGCGCGCTGGGCTATGGGCTGCGGTTCGAGGAGAGCACCGGTCATCACCATTGGGCGCATGAGATGCTCGATGCGTATCGCCTGGGCCGCAGCGCTCTGGACAGGGAACGCGCGGCTTCCGAGAGCCAAGCGCGGCTGAGGGCTCTCTACATCTATCCAAGCGAGGCCGGAGAGATGGGTGGCCAGATTCTCGAGCAGGGGAGGTCCGTGTGGGGTGTCGCAGGCTGCCTGGACCGCAACGAGGTAATCGATGCGGCCACCGAGGCAGGCTATCAGGACTTGCGAATCACCGACGTGCCACATATCCAGGACGTGCTCGAAGTCGAGCGCCCCCGGGAAGAAAATCAGGTGCTCACTGGTGCCGCGGCCCACGGAGACAGCGATGAGGAGCAGGACCAAGGACGGTAATGTGAACTGGCATAGCCCGGCAGACGTTCTCGTGTTGCACCGCCAAGCCGGCATACCGTGCAGGTCGTTTGGCGGGAGTGTCTGATTTTTTGTGTTCGAGGCGGTTTTAAAAACTCCTGCCACAACAGTCGGCCATGAAGAGCGCGATCGTTGCGGCAGGAGCAGTCTATCTCTATCCGAGTCGGGTTGTGAATCGATCCCCATAGGCGATGGCAAACTGGTTCATCGCTTCGGTCCACTCTCGGGCCGATCGGCTCCAGTCTGCGGTGATGTTCTTCAGCGCCATCCAGATCAACTTGGTGGCCGCCTCATCACTCGGGAAGTGGCCTCGGGTTTTGATGATCTTGCGCAGCCGCGCATTCACGCTTTCAATGGCATTTGTCGTATAGATCACGCGCCGCACGGCCGGAGGAAAGGCGAAGAACGGAATGACCCGATCCCAGGCGCGACGCCACAACGCCGCGATGGTCGGATACCGCTCGCCCCAGGAGCCGCGTTCGAATTCCTCGAGTGCCTCCAGGGCCGTTTCCGCGTTGATCGCGGTGTAGATCGGCCGCAGTGCCTGGGCGAGGATCTTGCGGTCCTTCCAACTCGCGTATTCGAGGCTGTTGCGGATCAGATGCACGATGCAGGTCTGCAGTGTCGTCGCTGGGAACGCCGCGCCCAGGGCCTCTGGAATACCCTTGAGGCCATCGGTGACCGCGATCAGGATATCGCCGACCCCGCGGGTCTTGAGGTCGTTGAAGACCTTCAGCCAGAATTTCGCTCCCTCGGTGTTCTCGATCCAGATCCCCAGGATGTCGCGTGTGCCGTCAGGCAGTACGCCGAGCGCGAGGTAAATCGCCTTGTTGCGCACCACGGCCTCGTCGCGGATTTTCACCCGCAGCGCATCGAAGAACACCACCGGGTACATCGGCTCGAGCGGACGGCTCTGCCAGGCGCTGACC
>DAHVQK010000133.1 GCA_027317845.1 Gammaproteobacteria bacterium | reverse complement strand
CGCGTCATTGGTGCCGTCGCCGGTCATTGCGACCAGACGACCTTGCGCCTGGTGGCTGCGGATGAGTTTAAGCTTCGCCTCCGGTGTCGCCTCCGCCAGGAAATCGTCGACGCCCGCCTCCGCGGCGATCGCGGCGGCGGTGAGCGGATTGTCGCCGGTGATCATCACGGTCTTGATTCCCATGCGGCGCAACTCACCGAAGCGCTCCTTGATGCCCCCCTTGACGATGTCCTTCAATTCGATGACTCCGAGCACTCGCGATCCGTCGCTCACCAGGAGCGGCGTGCTGCCGCGTCGCGCCACCTCCTGCACCGTGGACAACACCGCCTTCGGGAACACCTGCCCCAGGGACTCGACGTGCTTGCGGATGGCATCCGCGGCGCCTTTGCGCACCTGGCGTCCGCCGATATCCACGCCGCTCATGCGGGTGTGGGCCGAAAACGGCACGAACGTTCCGTGAAGCAATGTCAGGTCGCGCTGGCGCAGCTCGAAGCGCTGTTTGGCAAGCACCACGATGCTGCGCCCCTCGGGCGTCTCGTCCGCGAGCGAGGCGAGTTGAGCCGCATCGGCAAGCTCCTCCTCGCTAACTCCGGCCGCAGCCAGGAACGCCGAGGCCTGCCGGTTGCCAAGGGTGATGGTGCCGGTCTTGTCGAGCAGCAGCACGTCCACGTCACCCGCCGACTCCACCGCGCGGCCCGACATCGCAATGACATTCGCCTGCATCATGCGGCTCATGCCCGCGACCCCGATCGCCGAGAGCAATCCGCCAATCGTGGTCGGGATCAGGCACACCAGAAGCGCGATCAGCGCCGTGATCGTGATGGGCGTGCCGAGCCTGTTGACGGCGACGCTGTAGAGCGAATAAGGCAGCAGGGTCGCCGTGGCGAACACGAACACCAGCGTAAGCGCCACCAGCAGGATGGTCAGGGCGATCTCGTTGGGAGTCTTCTGACGCTTGGCGCTCTCGACCATGGCAATCATGCGATCGATGAAGGTCTCGCCGGGATTGGCGGTGATGCGCACGACGATGCAGTCGGAAAGCACTCGAGTGCCACCGGTGACCGAGGAGAAGTCCCCGCCCGACTCGCGGATGACGGGCGCGGACTCGCCGGTGATCGCACTCTCATCGACCGAGGCGGCTCCCTCGATGACCTCGCCATCTCCGGGAATGTAATCGCCCGCCTCGACCAGCACGATGTCGCCCTTGCGCAGCCGGTCGGCGCGGATCTGCGTCACGCTTGAGCGATCGGCGGCATCGGCGAGCCGCTTGGCCTCCACGGTCTGCTTCAGGCCGCGCAGGCTCGCGGCCTGCGCCTTGCTACGGCCCTCCGCGAGCGCCTCGGCGAAGTTCGCGAACAGCACCGTGAACCACAGCCAGATCGCGATATTGAAGATGAACCACGCCGGCGCATCTCCGTGACCGACAAGCGCCTGGACCCACAGGCCGCTCGTGAGGATGCTGCCGAGATATACGACGAACATCACCGGATTGCGCCACTGCACGCGCGGGTCGAGCTTGCGGAGGGACCCGAGGATCGCCGGGCCGAGCAGCGTCCGGTCGAACATCGATAGCTTGCGGCGCATGTCAATGACTCCAGAGCATCAGGTGCTCGACGATGGGCCCGAGCGCCAGTGCGGGCACGAAAGTGAGCGCCCCGACCAGCAGCACCGTGCCGATGAGCAGAATGATGAACGTGGGTCCGTGAGTGGGCATGGTGCCCTCCGTGACGGGGATGCGCTTCTTTGCCGCGAGCGATCCCGCGATGGCGAGGACCGCCACGACGGGCCAGTATCGCCCGAGCCACATGACGATGCCGAGCACGGTATTGAAGAACGGGGTGTCCGCGCTCAGGCCCGCGAATGCGCTGCCATTGTTGTTGGCCGCCGAAGTGAATGCGTAGAGGATCTCGGTGAAGCCGTGCGCACCGGGGTTGGCGACGCCCGACCGGCCCGCCTTGACGCTCACCGCCACGGCTGTTCCGAGCAACGCGATGAAGGGCATCACCAGGATCGCGATCGCGGCCATCTTCATCTCGAACGATTCGATTTTCTTGCCGAGGTACTCCGGAGTGCGGCCGATCATGAGCCCCGCGATGAACACGCCGATGATGGCGAAGACCAGCATCGAGTAGAGCCCGGTGCCCACCCCACCGAAGACGACCTCGCCCAGCATCATGTTGAAGAGCGGCACGAAACCACCGAGCGGCGTGTACGAGTCGTGCATGGAGTTGACCGCGCCGCAGGAGGTGCCGGTGGTGAGCGTGGCGAACAGCGTCGAGGCGGCGATGCCGAAGCGGACCTCCTTGCCCTCCATGTTGCCGCCGGCCTGCAATGAGGTCGCGGCCTGGCTGACCCCAAGCACGGCGATGCGCGGATTGCCCGCCTGCTCGCTGTAATTGGCGAGCGAGTAGAGCGGGACGAACAGGATCGTCATGGCGGCGAGCACCGCCCAGCCCTGACGGGTGTCGCCCACCAGATGCCCGAAGGTATAGGTGAGGGAGGCGGGAATCAGGATGATGGCCAGCATCTCGAGGAAATTCGAGAGCGCCGTCGGGTTCTCGTACGGGTGCGCGGAGTTGGCGTTGAAGAAGCCGCCGCCGTTGGTGCCGAGCTCCTTGATCGACTCCTGCGAGGCGACCGGCCCCATGGGCAGGATCTGCGTGCTCGTGGTCACGCTCTGCATCACCGGGTGGCCGGCCGCGTTGGGCGCCGGCTGCCGGTAGGTGACGGGCTCGACCATGGTTGCGCTCTTGTCGGCGCTGAAATTCTGGATCACCCCCTGGCTGACCAGCGCCAGGGCGAGCACGAAGGCGATCGGCAGCAGCACGTAGAGCGTCACACGCGTGATATCCACCCAGAAATTGCCTATGGCCCTGGCGGTGTGGCGCGCGAGCCCGCGGATGAGGGCGATTGCGACGACGATGCCGGTGGCGGCGGAGAGAAAGTTCTGCACGGCGAGACCGGCCATCTGCGAGAGATAGCTCATGGTGGTCTCTGGGATGTAGCTCTGCCAGTTGGTATTGGTGATGAAACTGATCGCCGTGTTGAACGCGGAATCCGGCGATGGCGCGGTGAGATGCTGCGGGTTGAGCGGCAGGAAATACTGCAGCCGCTGCAGCGCGTAGAGGAGCACCGCCCCAAGGGCGTTGAACACGAGGAGCGCGGTGGCGTAGCGTTTCCAGCCCATCTCCTCGGCCGGATCGGTCCCGCAGAGCCGGTAGATGCGGCGCTCGAGCCCGCCTGCCACACGCAGCGGCCAGAGGGGCGCGCCCTCCATCACCCTGGCCATGTACAGGCCGAGCGGCTTCACGCACAGCAGCGTGACGCCGAGGAACAGGGCGAGCAGCCCCCAGGATTCCCCGGTCATCAGAAGGTCTCCGGCTTGAGCAGCGCGTAGATGAGATAGGCGGTGAGCCCGAGAGCAAGCAGCCCGCTGATCACATAGGTGGCGCTCATTCGATGTCTCCGATTCGGGAGATCGCCCACGCGATCCAGTGGGTCACGGCGTAAAGCGCCGCCAAGATGAGAAGAAAAATGGTGTCCACGTCCGCTCCTTCGCGGAATATGTCGCCTGGGATCCGGCACCGGGTCGAAAGCTACCCTGGCCGGCATAAGGGCGGGGTTAAGAATTGCTCCCGGCGATGTCGATGGACCAGCCCGCGGCGACGGACCTGGACAATGCCGTCCAATCACGGTAAATCCTGGTCTCACATGCTCCCGACGGTCATTCGTCCCTATCCCGCTCTGCGCCCCGGCGACCGGGTTGCCGCCGTTGCCCCCGCGGGTCCCTTCGAGCGTGCAGCCTTCGAAGCGGGCCTCGAGGTCATCGGTAACCGCTACCGCGTCGACTTCGACTCCGGGATATGGACCCGGCACCGATACCTCGCAGGCGGTGACATCCGCCGGCTCGCCGAGCTCTCGGCCGCCCTCGCCGATCCGCAGGTGAAGGCCGTGTTCTGCGCCCGCGGCGGCTACGGAGCCATGCGGCTGCTCGCGGGCCTCGATGGCGTCTCACCCTCGCCGAAGCCGCTCGTCGGCTTCTCGGACATCGCCGCCCTCCATGCCTGGCTGCAGCGCGAAGGTCAGGTCAGCATCCATGGTCCGGTCCTCACCCAGCTCGGCAAGCTGGACGCCCCGGCGCACGAGCGTTTGTTTTCCCTGCTGGAGGTCACCGCACCGGCGGCGCCCCTGACGGGCACGGAGACTTACGTCGAGGGTATCGCCGAAGGGCCGCTGCTCGGCGGCAACCTCGCGGTGCTCACTCGCCTGCTCGGGACGCCTTTTCTTCCGCCGCTCGACGGAGCGATTCTGCTGCTCGAGGACGTCGGCGAGCGTCCATACCGCCTGGACCGCATGTGGACCCACCTGGCGCTGGCGGGGGTCTTCCGCCGGATCCGCGGCATCGTGCTGGGCTCGTTCACCGGCTGCGAGGAGCGGGAAGCCGACTACACGAGCGGCGAGGTTCTGAGGGACCTCGCGGCCGCGGTGGGACTGCCCTGCGCGGCGGGCTTTCCCATCGGGCACGGCGACCTCAATGAGCCCGTGCCGCTCGGCGTACGGGTGCGACTCGATGCGCTCGAGCGCCGCCTGAGCTTCCTCGAGAGCGCGGCCCGCTGAGGGAGCCTCGAGCCGCTACCGCGATCCGGCGATTTGCCTCAGGATACGGCCCCCAGCCATCGAGAACATCATGCAAGCGAGAGCGGACATTGAGCGGATACTGAATCTCTCCCCGGTCATGCCGGTGGTCGTCATCGAGGATGCGGCGACCGCACCGGAGCTGGCGCGGGCATTCGTGCGCGGCGGCATCCGCGTGGTCGAGATCACTCTGCGCACTGCCGCGGCGCTGCGCGCCATGGAAGCCATCGCGCGAGAGGTGCCGGACATTTCCGTTGGCGCCGGGACCGTGCTGTGCGCCGAAGACCTGCGCGCCGCCGCCAATGCCGGCGCCACATTCGCCATTTCCCCAGGATCCACCTCGGTCCTGCTCGAGGCGGGCAGACACGCGCCCATCCCCTATCTGCCGGCGATCGCGACCGCCTCGGAACTCATGGCGGGGCTTGCGCATGGCTACCGTTGCTTCAAATTCTTCCCCGCCGGTCCCGCGGGTGGTATCGCGATGCTCAAATCCTTCGCCGGGCCCTTCCCCCAGGCCCGATTCTGTCCCACAGGCGGCATCACCCAGGAAACGGTCAAGTCGTATCTCGACCTGCCCAACGTCCTGTGCGCGGGCGGTTCGTGGCTATCGCCCGCGGACGCCCTCGCGGCGGGCGACTGGCAACGGATCGAAACTCTGGCGGCCAAGGCCGCGGCATCGAGAACTTAAATCGGTTCCGGGCGTCGAATCGCCATCAGGTCCCGCACCCGCGGCAGGCAATACGCGATGTCGAGTCGAGTCCGGCGGTTTCCACTGTGTGCCGCATTCCTCACCCTGACCCTCGTCGGCTGTGCCTCGAACCGGCTCTCGAGCACGGCGCCTCCGGGCCTGCGGCTGAGCGGTAACTGGGCGCTCGACCCGGCCGCGAGCGACAACATTGGTCAGGCCGTGGCGCGCCTGCGGACCCAGATCGACAAGGCACTCCGCCTCGCGCGGCGCGCCCGGCCGGAAGGCGGAGTCGGCGACGCCACGCGGCGAAGGCGGGAATCGCCTCGGCGAGACTCCGATGAGACCTCCGCCGGTGGTGGCGCGCGGGCGTCCACCCCGGTGGAGCCCAGCGGCCCCGCGCCCCCGGGCGCGGCCCTGGTGCAGGAGTTTCTCTCCAATGTACCGGGCAGCCACCTGACGATCACCGTCGCGCCGGGCTCATTCAGCGTTGTATCCGAGAACACTTCCCAACAATACTCCACCGGAGTGCGGACCGCGGTGGAGTTGGGCGAGGTCAACGCCGAACAGCGCTCGGGATGGAACGGCCGCAAGTACATCATCGACACGCGGCCCGAATGGGGTCCGGCGATCACCCAAAGCTTCGGCCTCGCGCCCGACGGCAATCTTGTGGCGACCGTGCGCTTGCGCGGTCAGGGGATCGACACCGCCGTGACACTGCACTATCGGCGCACGAAACAGGCGCCCGCCGCCCTGCTGCCGTCCAACGACTAATTCAGAAAGCGCACTGTCCGGGGAGCGCCTCACCCGAGGGCGAAGCCCCATGCCACGACCATGATGGCCATGGCGATGAGGCCCGCCATCCACTGAGGCACGGCTGGGAGGAGCCGGTCGATCCGCGGCTCTGCCGCCAGCCAGCCCAGTGCGCCGCCGAAGGCGAAGCCCAGGAGATGCGCCATGACATCCGTGTGCTTGCCGGCGGTCCCCAGCCACCCGAGCAGGACCACCCCGGCGCCGAGGGGCGCCCAGCGGCGTAGCCAGCCCTGCGAGGCGCCCGTTCCGAGCCGCCAAGTGTGCGCCGCCATCATGCCGAGGGCGGTGAAAATCGCGGTCGAGGCTCCAGCGGAGCGATATCCGGGCGGCGCGATGAGGCCCTCCAGCAGGTTGGCCAGCCCCCCGCCCGTGACGGTGAGCAGCCAGGCGGTGCCGACGCCAAATTGTTGGCCGGCAAGGTACCCGAACCAGATGCCTCCGAGGAGGTTGCCGGCCAGGTGAGCGCCACTCAGATGCAGTGTCAGGGCGGTCCAAGCGCGCCACCACTGTCCGCTCTGCACGCCTGCTCCGTACAGATCGCCTCGGGAGAATGCGTCGAGCCGCACCAGGCCGTTGGAGATCGCGTACGCGACACCAAACAACCATGCGGCGTAGAGCACGCAGCCCACCCACGCGTTGGGGTAGAGGCGCATCGCGGGCGGCAGCGGTTCGGGGGCCGCGTTCTCCGCCTCGTATTGGCTCATCTGCGCCATGGCGCGAGGCACGTCCGCCTCGGCCACCTGCAGCAGGAATTGCCCGTCGTACGCGATGATCCGACACTCGATGGCGACTGCCACGAGCATGAAGGAGCGTTCCGCGCAATCCGCGCGACGCCGGGACCGATAGACCTCGACCTCCGGCTCCATCAGAGGACTGTGGTCCGCAGACGCGGCGGCACTTGGATTGCGCCGCTGTGCCCCACCTCGATTTCCGCGATCGCGACCCAGGATCGCCGCGGTCCATTGGAGGGCGGCAGAATCGGCGCACGGACGGGGAACGTTTCCTGGAACATCATGCTTGTGGAGCCATCTTACTTTAGTTCGTAAACTACGTATGTCTCGAGGCACCCTGACATGGGACGCTGATCAAACGCAGCGCCGCGACCGGCGCACCCCACATGAACGATACCTTACCTTTCGACCGCGACCTGCTGCGCCGCCACGACCGGCCCGGGCCGCGCTATACCTCCTATCCGACGGCACCGCAGTTTCAGCCGTCTTTCGGAGCGGAGCAGCTGCGCGAGCACATCTCGCTGAGCAATGCGGGCGCTCGGGCACTGTCGGTCTACGCGCACATGCCGTTCTGCCTCAGCCCCTGTTTCTACTGCGGCTGCAATCGCGTCATCACGCGGGATGCGGCCCGGGGCGAGCGCTATCTCGAGCGGTTGTTGGCGGAGGTGGCGCTGGTGGCGCCACTGTTCGACCGCGGCCGCGAGGTGCTGCAGCTGCATCTCGGGGGCGGTACGCCCAACTTCTTCCGGCCGCAGCAGATCGGCAGTCTCCTCGAGGCGCTGGCGCGCCAGTTCCACCTGAGCTCGCTCCCCAAGCGGGATTACTCGATCGAGCTCGACCCGCGCACGGTGCGCCCCGGAGATATCGCCGAGCTGGCCGGGCTCGGCTTCAATCGCGCCAGTCTCGGTGTGCAGGACTTCGATCCGCAGGTCCAGCGGGCCGTCAATCGCATCCAAACGGTGGAAGAGACGCTGGCGGTCATCGAGGCCTGCCGCGCGAGCGGCATGCGCTCGGTCAACGTGGATCTGATCTACGGCCTGCCGCTTCAGACCCCCGAGGGGTTCGGCGAGACGCTGCGCACCGTCATCGAAGCGCGGCCCGACCGGCTGGCCATCTACGGCTATGCGCACCTGCCGGAGCTCTTCAAGCCGCAGCGCCAGCTCGATGCCACCTTCCTGCCTCACCCCGAGACCCGCATACGGCTGCTGCAGCTCGCCATCGAGCGGCTCTCGGCCGCCGGCTATCGCTACATCGGCATGGACCACTTCGCCCTGCCCTCGGACGATCTTGCCCGCTCCCAGGATGCCGGCGGACTGCATCGCAACTTCATGGGCTACACCACCCATGCCGACTGCGACCTGCTCGGGCTCGGCGTGAGCGCCATCAGCCACATCGGAGCGAGCTTCAGCCAGAACTTCCGCGATCTTCCGGGATGGGAGGCCGCGATCGATGCGGGGAGGCTTCCCGTATGGCGAGGCCTGACGCTCGATGCGGACGATCTGCTTCGGGCCGAGGTGATCCAACGCCTCATGTGCCAGGGAAGAATCGATATCCCGGCCATCGAGTCGCGACACCGCATCACCTTCGACACCTGCTTCGCGGATGCGCTCGGGAAGCTGCGGCCGCTCGCAGCCGATGGATTGGTCGTGCTCACATCCGAGGCGGTCGAAGCCACCCCACGAGGACAGCTGCTGCTGCGGCTCATCGCGATGTGTTTCGACCGCTACCTCGAGCAGTCGCCCTCGCCGGCCGCGGCGCCCCGCTACTCCAAGGTGGTCTGACACCCCACCCGGCTCAGCAAAATGCGATGACGATGCAAGCGGCCAGGGCGGATGACATGGCGGCCGCCGCGGGGTGCGTCGCCAGGCGGATGAGACTCGCGCTGCCGAAGCGGCTCTCGATCGTGGGATTCGACGATGCGCCCGTCGCAACCCTGATCTGGCCGCAGCTCACCACCGCCCGCCAGCCCCTCAGGGCGATCGCCCGCATCGCCGCCGATCTGATCATCCAGCGCGAGCCACGCCAGCGTGGGTGGCCACAACCGGTGCCACGGCCCCGCCTCGACCTGGAGCCCGTTCCGCGAGACTCCATCGCGAGCCGTGCAGCGCGATCAGCCGGCAGCTGAATCCGCAAGGGTTCGTGCCGGGGCGCGGGTCACAATCTGATCCGCTGCCACGCCCGGGAGCGCCACCTCAGGAAAAGCGCCATCCCGAGGAGCACTACGTAAACAATGACGGCGCCCCAACCGCCTCGCGCGCCCCAGCCGAACTGCGGCAGGAAGTGGAACCAGCCGTGTCCCGGCGCGAAGGTGAGGGCGTGCGCGAGCGGCAGGAAGATCGCCCAGCAGACCGGGAACATCAGTGCCGCCGGCACCCGGACATCACCCGCCCCGCGCAGGCACATGCTGCTGCCGAGGTTGAGGCCGTCGAAGAACTGATAGGCCGTCGCCAGCCACAGCAGCTGTGCGCCGAGTCGTGCGGCGGCGGCCGAGCCCGCATCGTGCGCAGCCGCGAACAATGGCATCAGCCAGGGCCCCAACAGAGCGAGCACCACTCCGATCCCCCCCATCACCAGCGCCGCGAGCAGGATCACCCGCGTACCGAGGCGCAGCGCCCACTCCCGGTCGCCCGCCCCGATCGACTGTCCCACCAGCGTCGCCGCCGCGGTGGCGATCCCAATCCCCGGCATGTAACACACGGATGTCAGCACCGTGACCATTTGCGTTGCCGCACCCGCAACGGTGCCGTAGCGGACCTGCATCATCTGGAATACCGAGAAGCCCAGCACGTCCGCCGCCGGCATCAGTCCCATGGGCAACCCCAGGCGCAGATGCCGCCGGATGCGGTGCCAGACCGGCCGCCACGTGAGATGAGAGTTGAACGAGGCGCGGAACGGCGCCCGCAGGAACAGCACGAATCCCAACACGAAGGCCACCGCCTGCGCCGCATTGCTCGCCCATGCCGAGCCGGCCACACCCCAGCCCAGATGGAAGATGAACAGGTCGTTGAGCAGCGCATTGGCGATCGCCGCTGCGGCGGCCACCGCAAAACTGACGCCGGTGCGGCCAATGCCATTGAAGAAGCCCATCATCGCCCAGGCCGCCACGGCGAACGAGGCGCCGGCGATGCGCGGGAACCAGAACTGCTGCGCGAGGTGGTCGATGCGCGGGCTGAATCCGAAGGGAATCAGAATCACGCGGCCCACCGCGCCGAGCGCAACACACACCGGTGCGATGCACAAGGTGAGCCACAGTGCCGTCCAGGCTGCCTGCGAGGCGCGGCGGTAGCGGCGCGCGCCGTGGGCATGGGATGTCAGGGTCTGTACGGCCATGCTGGCGCCGCCCAGCATGAACAACACCCCGAGGATGAGCCACTGCACGGCACCCACCGCCGCGAGCGCCGCGGTGGAAATGTGCCCGATGAACCACATGTCGGTGAGGTTCAGAATGACCTGTACCGCGCTGTTGGCCATCAGCGGCAGGGCGAGGGCCCAGACCGCGCGCAGATCGATATGAGCATGTCCCTGGGCGTCGAAGCGCTGCGCCGGGGGGCCGGGACGGGCAAGGGGTGCGGCGATTGCCATGCGGCTGCTCGAGCGGAAGGGCGGCCATTTTCGCATACCACCCTTTACGAGGCGGTGCGGGCAGGGCACCGTAGCCCCTCATGGCGACTCGAAAGAAAGTACCCGGCAACCGCGCCCGGGCGGCCGGCAAACGTACCCCGGGTAAGCGCGCACGCGGCAAGCTCGCCCCGCGCGGCGAGGCCCGTGGCCTGAGTGCCGCCGAGATCGGCTTGGGCCTGGAGACCCCCGAGGTGGGCGCGCTCTCGAGCTGGGTGCGCGAGGCCGGGGGCACCCCCATCGGGGCCTACCGCGACCCGCTCGGCGGGAAACCCTTGCTGCTCGCCTCGCTCCCGCTGCCCGCGGTTCAACCCACCCCCTTCCAGCGCGACCTCTCCCCCACCCACACGCAACGCCTGGCCGAGCGCATCGCCGAGGCCGGAGCATTCCTCGATCCGTTGATCGTGGTGCGCGGCGAGGACGGCAGGCTCTGGACACCGAACGGGCGGCATCGGCTGGCGGCCGCCAAGGTGCTCGGGCTGCGTCAGGTCACGGCGCTGATCTCCCCCGATGCGGCGCTCGCCTACCGCATCCTGGCGCTGAACACCGAAAAGGCGCACAACCTGAGGGACCGTGGCCTGGAGGTGATCCGCATGGCGCGCAGCCTGGCGGTGAAGGACAGGCGCGCGAGCGAGGCATCCCGCGCGAGCGAATTCGAGTCGCCCGAACTCCTGACGCTCGGACTGCTCTATGAGCGAGCCGGCCGCTTCGCCGGAGGCGCCTACAGCGCCTTCTTGAGGAAAGTCGACCGCTTCAGCGACCGGCCGCTCGCTGCCAGCCTGCGCCAGCGCGAGGACTACGCGGCCCGCCTGCTCGAGATCGACACACAGGTCAAACGCTTGATCGAAGCCCTGCAGGCGCGCGGGTTCCGCTCGCCATATCTGAGAAATTACGTGGTGGCCCGCATCAACCCGGTGCGCTTCGACAAAGTGCGCGAAGACAGCCGGCCGCCGATGCCGCTCGCGCAGGCCCTCACCCGCATGCTCGCCGCGGCCCGCGCGTTCCAACTCGACTCCGTCTCCCATGCCGACCTGGCGTGGGTCGCCGTGGGAGCGAGCGCCGCGGAGTGACTCACGAACATGGCCATCTGAGCGCGACCGCGGAGCGGATTTTTCCCCGGGGACTCCGAGGTGCGAGCCTGCAGGGACGTATTTGCGCCATCCCGGGACAATCCACTCAGGCGAGCACCTCGATGCCAGGGTGGCGGCAGGCCACTCAATTCAGGTGCGCCGCCCTCGCCAACCACTTCGCCGCCTGTGCGGGCGTTCGCTTGCCGGCCGGCCGATCGACCAGGTAATTGGCCTGGCGCATCAGTTGTATGGGGATAGCGCCGATCAGCGGCTCGAGAGCGCGCCTGAGCACGGGGTCCTCGGCGCGCTTCGGTGAAAGCAATATCACCGCGTCGTACGGCGGGATCGCATGCAACGGGTCCTTCAGCACCACGAGGTGGTCCGCGGCGATGCGTCCATCGCTCGAGAAGGCGGAAATGACATCGACCTGGCCGCTCATCAACGCCTTGTACATGAAGGTGGGCTCGTAGGAACGCCGGGAGCGAAACCCGAGGCCGTAGCGCGCCTGGAGCATCCGCCACTCGGGGCGGGCGAAGAACTCGAGGTCTCCCCCCATGCGAAGCTTGGGAGCGAGCCGCGCGAGATCCTGAATGGTGTGGATCCCGAGCCTCTCGGCCTCGCCACGGCGCATCGCCAGCACGTAGGCGTTCTCGAAGCCGAGAGGCCCGAGCAGCTCCACGCCATAGCGGCCGCGCAACTGCACGCGCAGATCCGCCAGCATCTGTGCGCGCGTTGGCGCATCGGTGCGATGCAGAATGTTGGTCCACAGCGTGCCCGTGTAATCGACATAAACGCTGAGCTCATTGGCCGCGAGCGCGCGGAATGCGAACACCGAGCCGAGATCGGTGCGCTCCCTCACCGGATGCCCGCTCGCCCGGATGCGCGAGCCGATCAGCGAGGCGAGAATGTACTGCTCCGAGAAATCCTTTGCCCCGACCACGTATCCGGTGCGGCCCCGAGCCTGCAAGGGCACCGCACCGGCGGCCGCCACACCGAGCAGCAGCAGTGATAGGCCGATCCAGGCAAGCTTCGGCCGGCGGCGGCCCATGCCGAGCTCGATCAACCCGAGCAGCTGGTCGGTGACGAGCGCGAGGGCAACCGCGACACCACACCCGAACAGCACCCAGACCCAATCCTCCACCTGAAGTCCCGTGAAGATGTAATTGCCGAGACTGGTCTGGCCGACCGGCGTCGCCAGCGTCGCCGTGCCGATCACCCAGACCGCCGAAGTGCGCAGGCCCGCCATGAGCATCGGCGCGGCGAGCGGCAGCTCGACGCGCAGCAGCCGTTGTCGGTCGGTCATGCCGACTCCGCTCGCGGCCTGGAGGATCGCCGGATCGAGGTTGAGGATGGCGGTGATGCCGTTGCGCAGAATGGGGAGGATGGAATAGAGGGTCAGGGCAAGGAGGGAAGGCAGGAACCCGAGCGCCGGAAGGTGGAAGCCGAACAACCGCCCGCTGAGCGATGACAGTCCGAGCAGCAGCGGATAGAAAAGCGCGAGCAGCGCTATGCCCGGCACGGTCTGGATGAGGCTCGCCAGCGCGAGCACCG
Source organism: Gammaproteobacteria bacterium (assembly GCA_027317845.1). Classification (GTDB taxonomy): domain Bacteria; phylum Pseudomonadota; class Gammaproteobacteria; order Steroidobacterales; family Steroidobacteraceae; genus 13-2-20CM-66-19. The sequence goes on along the minus strand of DAHVQK010000133.1, from coordinate 7,931 downwards.
GCCAGCGCACGCGCGCGCTACGCGTCGCCGCGATCAACAGTGGCAGACTGATGGCAAGACCCAGCGCGAGCGCGGCCGCGCTCAGGAGCACGTGCTGGCTGAGGTAATCCGGCAGTACGCGCAGCGCCGAGCGCAGGCGCTCATTCACGCGCGCGCTCCTCGAGGAGTGCCCTCACCCGCTCGGCCTGGCGGCGGGGCATGTCCATCAGCGTGCGCACGTCGGGGTCGGGATGCCCGGCCAGCAGATCGTGCGGCACGCCGTCGGCGACGATCGCGCCAGCGCGCATGACCACGATCCGGTCCGCGAGCAGGACCGCCTCCAGGATGTCGTGAGTGACCATGAGCGTAGTGAGGCGCATGCCGTCGTGGAGACGGCGGTATTCCGCTCCGAGCGCATCGCGGGTGATGGGATCGAGCGCCCCGAACGGCTCGTCCATCAGCATGATGTAGGGGCGCGCGGCCAAGGCCCGGGCGATGCCGATTCTCTGGCGCTGGCCTCCGGAGAGCTCGGCCGGCAGGCGTGTCAGATAGGCGCGGGGTAGGGCGACCAGGTCGATGAGCTCCTCCACCCGGGCGCGGATCTCCGGTTCCGGCCACCCGACCAGCCTCGGGGTGATGCCGATGTTCTCCGCGATGCTCATGTGCGGGAACAGCCCGATTCCCTGGAACACGTAGCCGATCCGTCGGCGCAGCGCATGCGGGGCGACCCCGCGCACCCGCTCATCGTCGATGATGACTTCGCCTTCCTCCGGCTCGATCAGCCGGTTGATGGTCTTCAGCAGCGTCGTCTTGCCCGAGCCCGAATCCCCGACGACCGCGACGAAAGTCCGCGCCGGCACCTGAATGCTGACGCGCCGCACGGCGTAACTCACGCCCCCGTCGAACGTCTTCGAGACGTTGTCGAGGACGATCATGTGATCGACGGGGCGGCGCGTCCGGCCCGGTTCGTCACGATGGCGCGCGCACCACTTGGGCGCGATCACCGCGTCCGACGCGCACGTAGCGCGTTCCGACCGTTCTGTTGCGCCCACTGACCACTGTCACGATCTGCCGCAGCGGAGCGGCCAGCACATCCTCTTTCGGCCGCGAGAGAAACAGCTCCGCCTGGAAGCGGCCCTCGGACTCGAGTCCGCCGGTATCGATGCCCAGGCTCTCCAGCGTCGCCAGACAGCTGGTGAATTCGTCCAGGTCGCGAAACCGCCGCTGCACGAACGCCGCTCCGGCAAGGCGCTCCGTGACGAGTCCGTGCCTGGCGAGCTCATCCGAGATGGCGTCGTAGGGAAACATGCGTAACACGAACGATATGATCCATGGTGGACGCTCCATTGCGCCGAGGATGCTCCGGAAGGTCCGTTCCGTCACATAACCGACACAACCTGTCGACAGGATGACATCGGCGCGCCGCAGCCTGTCCACGTCCCGCGGCGTCGGCGGGGTGGATTCCAGGTTGGCGACGATACCTTCCTCGAGCAACCCGACCGCGACCGCGTAGCGCACCGCCGGCGCCGACACATCGAGGCCGATGAAGCGCGCGAGACCGGTCTCCGGCCAGCTGCCGTAATAGCTGCGGTCGAGGCGCGCGAGGTCATCGGATCCGAGCGCCGCCATGTCGGGGTTCGCGTAGCGCCTGCGCAGCCTGCGGAAACTCAGCGGAAAACGGTGCACCGCGGCGTTGATGCCATATGAGCACCCGACATCGAGGACGGTGGGCGCGAGGTCATAACTCCGCTTGCGGGCCGCGAGAATCTGCCGCACGAGCGGCGCGGCCACATCCGGGATCATGTAATCGAGCGAGCCCAGCACGGAGAAGTAGTCGCGCGGATCGGCCCGGTCGTAGATGGCGTCGAAGTTGGCCTTCGATTCGTTGAGGCTGGCGAACGCTTGCATGCTGACCTCCTGTGCGACCAGTGTGCGCCAGCGCGCTGCTCGCTCGTGAATGTGCGGACGGCCGGTCCGTTCGGCCGCGATAATTCAAACAATATATATTTGCAAGAATATGATTTTTGCGCCTGCAATGCAACCCGGCACACGCGGCTCGCGGCCGCAGGCGACGTCCCGCAAGCGCCGATCAACAGGCATTTTCAGGCATTTGCGAGCATCCGCACGGCAGCGCCTCAATCGCCGAACAGCAGCTCTCCGGCCGCCGCGGGGGCCGCGCGGCGCATCGTCTCACGCAGGGTGTTGAGTCCCCGGGCGAGTCTGTCGAGATCCCGGGCGGCGATACGTTGCAGCGCATCCACGAGCAGCCCACTGTAGGGATGTGGTGAGCTCGTGAGCAGGCGTGCGCCTTCGGTCGTGGCGAACAGATGCACAATGCGCTGATCGCGACGATCGCGAACCCGCCTGAGCAGGCGGCGTTCGACCAGGGCGTTGACCAGATTGCTCGCCGTCGTCTGGTGAAGGGCCAGGCGGCCCGCGAGCTCGCTGACCGTCAGTCCGGCGGTGCGCGCCACCTCCGCCAGCGCCCAGAGCTGCGAGCCCGAGAGTCCTGTACTGCGCTTGATCCGGGAGTCGTACAGCCGTGCGGACCCAACGACGGTCCGCAGGTCCTGCAGCGCGCGCAGCTCGATCGCCTCACGAGGCACCCGGCCCGCCGCGCGAGGCCGAGGCGCCTGGCGGCGTCCGTCACGGGTCGTCTTGCGGAAACGGAGCGTCAGTCCCATGTTCGATGCCTGTCGGGCGCGGGCGCGCCGGGAAAGCCCAAGGGTAGACCCGAAGTGAGGAGTGATACAACAGACCGGCACGGATGCGCTATCCTCCCGTCGATGGCTCACCGCGTCACGCATCTGCTCTCGCTCCTGCCCAATTTGCGCTACACGCCACTCGCGTGGCTGCAGGGAGTCGCTGCCGCCGTCGTGCTGCTCGGCGCCTCCGTGCTGGCACGGCGTCTCGTTCGACACTACGACCGACGGCTGAAATCGGTCGGCCGCACCGATCTGACCGCCCTCGTGTTCGAAGTGGCGAGCCGCACCACGACGTTCTTCCTGCTCTCGTTGTCGATGTTCATCGGCCTGATGTTCATCCGAGCCTCGGTGCGTGCGCACGAGGCGATCGACGACGCGATCACCCTGGTGATCTTCTGGCAGGTGGGAGTGTGGGGAACCGCGGCGGCCGGCACTTGGCTCGAGAGCAACCGCCGCGCGCGCCACGCCGGGGATCGCGCCGCGGAGAGCTCCCTCGGCGTACTCATTTTCATCGCCAAGGCGGCCGTGTGGACCATGGTGGTTCTGCTCGCGCTCGAGAACCTCGGCGTGAACATCACGACGCTGGTGGCCGGCCTCGGCGTGGGTGGCGTGGCCGTGGCGCTGGCGGTCCAGAACATCCTGGGTGACCTCTTCGCCTCGCTCTCGATCACGTTCGACCAGCCGTTTTTCGTCGGTGACTTCGTCACCGTGGACACCTTCCAGGGCACGGTCGAGCACATCGGCATCAAGAGCACGAGGCTGCGCAGCATCTCGGGCGAGCAGATCGTTCTCTCGAATGCCGATCTGCTGAAGAGCCGGCTGCGCAATTACGGCCGCATGAGCGAGCGGCGCGTGCTGTTCACCATCGGGGTCACCTATGAGACGCCCGCGGAGCTTCTCGAGCGCATCCCGCAGATCCTGCGCGGCATCATCGAGGGGATCGCGGATACCCGGTTCGACCGCAGCCATTTCACGAACCACAATAGCGCGTCGCTCGATTTCGAGACGGTCTACTACGTGACCACGGCCGACTACCTGCGCCACATGGACATCCAGCAGGAGATGCGCCTGAAGGTCCACCGCGAATTCACCCGGCTCGGGATCGAGTTCGCCTACCCGACGCAGCGACTGATCCTGGAGCGCGCGGCTGCCCCGCTCGCCGGAACCCGATAGCGCCCCCTCGGGGCGGAGGCGGACGGGGCAGGCCCTCGCGATCGACCCTTAATTTTACTGAAACCCTCGAAAAAACCCTCGCCGGGATTGACCGCAAGCGACAGACAGATATCATCGACCCATATCGGCGGTTGAGACCGCATGCACTGGCCGGCCCCAGGGGTCCGGACTGTGTCGCGATCCGCCTCATCCTTACTTGAGTCAGCGGGAGCCATCGGTGAGTCCATCCCCACGCAGGGGGTTGCCATCGGTGCAAGGGAACTCGCGCCCGCGAATATTGCCCATCGGCGCAAGCCGCGGGGACGACCCGGTCATACGGCGCTTCTGGCGGTGATGGCCGGCTCCACTTACTTATGAGGCCGATCATGCGACACCAGCGCCGAAGCGCTGTGGCGCGCACGCCCCGGGGTGCCCCGAGGCTGCCGCGCCGCTCCCCGGGTGCCCCCGCGAAACAGGGGCTCTACGATCCGTGGTTCGAGCACGAGGCCTGCGGCGTAGGCTTCGTAGTCGACATCAAGGGCCGCAAATCCCACCGCATCCTCGAGCAGGCCGTCCAGGTGCTGCGCAATCTGGATCACCGGGGCGCCTGCGGCTGCGAGGTCAATACGGGCGATGGGGCAGGGGTGCTCATCCAGATGCCGCATGCCTTCCTGCGCGAGGTCATGCGCAAGAACCACCTGCAGCTGCCCGAGCCGGGCGAGTACGGCAGCGGACTCATCTTCCTGCCGCGCAACCCCACCCGGCGGCGGCGCATCGTCGAGGAGTTCGAGCAGATCGTCCAATCCGAGGGCCAGGTCGTGCTCGGCTGGCGCACCGTGCCGACGAACAACGCGTCGCTCGGTGAGACGGCCAAGACGGGTGAGCCCTTCATCCGCCAGGTGTTCATCGGGCGCGGCCCGGGTGTGCGCGATGAGATGGCATTCGAGCGCAAGCTCTTCATCATCAGGAAACGCGCCTACAGCGAGATCCGCGAGTCGACCATAGACGGGGCCGAGTACTGGTACGTCTGCAGCCTCTCGCACAAGACGATCGTCTATAAGGGAATGCTGCTCACCGAGCAGCTGACTCAATATTTCCCGGACCTGCAGGATCCCGCGGTCGAGACCGCGCTCGCGCTGGTGCACTCGCGCTTCAGCACCAATACCTTCCCGAGCTGGGACCGGGCGCACCCCTACCGCTATCTCGCGCACAACGGCGAGATCAATACCCTGCGCGGCAATTTCAACTGGATGAAGGCCCGCGAGGCGCTCTTCGAGTCCGACCTGTTCGCAGAGGACACGGACAAGATCCAGCCGGTCGTCAACCCCAATGGGAGCGATTCGGCGATGCTCGACAATACGCTCGAGCTCCTGGTGCTCTCGGGCCGGCCGCTGGCGCACGCCATGATGATGCTGATCCCGGAGCCCTGGTCCAACCACCAGACCATGGATGAGGACCGACGGGCCTTCTACCAGTATCACTCGAGCCTGATGGAGCCCTGGGACGGGCCGGCCTCCATCGCCTTCACCGACGGGAAGCAGGTCGGCGCGGTGCTCGATCGCAACGGCCTGAGGCCCTCGCGCTACTACGTCACCCGGGATGACCTCGTCATCATGGCCTCGGAAGCCGGCGTGCTCGATGTTCCCCCGCAGGATGTGGTGCAGAAGGGACGGCTGCAACCGGGCCGCATGTTCCTCGTCGATACCGAGCAGGGCCGGATCATCGACGACGGGGAGATCAAGCGCGCCATCTGCGCGCAGCAGCCGTACCGGCAGTGGCTCGATCAGCACCTGGTGTACCTGAAGGACCTGCCGCCGGTGACCGAGCTCCCGGCGTCCAATCCCGAGACCCTGCTCGAGCGCCAGATCGCCTTTGGCTATACGTTCGAGGACCAGCGCGTGCTGCTCGCGCCGATGGCGAAGAACGGCGTCGAGGCGGTCGGGTCGATGGGCAACGACGCGCCGCTCGCGGCGCTCTCGGAGCGGCCACGGCTGCTCTACGACTACTTCAAGCAGCTGTTCGCGCAGGTGACCAATCCGCCGATCGACTGCATCCGCGAAGAGCTGATCACCGCCTCGGAGGTGTGGCTCGGCTCGGAGGGGAACCTCCTGCAGCCGCAGCCCTCGGACTGCCGCCGCCTCGAGCTCAAGGGCCCCATCCTCACCAATGACGAGTTCGCGAGGATCCGGCGCCTGGCGCTGCCGGGACTCAAGGTCGGGGCGCTGTCCACCCTCTTTCGCGCGACCCGTGGCGAGAAGGGACTCACCAAGTCCGTGGAGGAGTTGTGTCTCGCGGCCCGCCGCCTCATCGAGGACGAGGAAGTCAACATCCTCGTGCTGAGCGACCGCGGGGTGACGCGTGAATTCGCCGCAGTGCCGGCGCTGCTCGCGGTGAGCGGTCTGCACCACTACCTCATTCGCGAAGGACTGCGCACACGCGTCAGCATCGTTCTCGAGACCGGAGAGGCCCGCGAAGTACATCACTTCGCCCTGCTGATCGGTTACGGCTGCTCGGCGATCAATCCCTATCTCGCCTTCGAGACGCTCGAGAACATGATCCGCGAGGGTCTGGTCACCCACGTCGACACCACTCTCGCGTGCAAGAATTATGTCAAGGCCGCCACCAAGGGAGTGGTGAAGGTCATGTCCAAGATGGGCATCTCCGCGATCCAGAGCTACCATGGGGCCCAGGTATTCGAGGCCGTGGGCCTGCGCCAGGACCTGATCGATCAATACTTCACCTGGACCGCCTCGCGCATCGGCGGCATCGCCATGGAGACCATCGCGCAGGAGGTGCTGATGCGCCATCGTGCGGCCTTCCCGGCACGCAAGGTAAACGGGCACAACCTCGAGACCGGCGGCCAGTATCAGTGGCGCGCCGATGGCGAGCATCACCTGTTCAACCCCGAGTCCATCCATCGCCTGCAGAAGGCCGTGCGCACGGGCAGTTTCGAGACGTACAAGGCCTACGCGGAGCTGATCGACGACCAGTCGAAGAAGCTCGCCACCCTGCGCGGGCTGATGGAGTTCGTGCCCTTCGAGCCGGTGCCCATCGAGGAGGTCGAGCCCATCGAGAGCATCCTCAAGCGCTTCAAGTCGGGGGCCATGTCCTACGGCTCGATCAGCCAGGAAGCGCACGAGACGCTTGCGATCGCGATGAATCGCATCGGTGGCAAGAGCAACACGGGTGAAGGCGGCGAAGACCCGGCCCGGTACGTCCCCGAGCCCAACGGCGACTCGAAGAACAGCGCGATCAAGCAGGTGGCCTCGGGGCGCTTCGGCGTCACCAGCCAGTACCTGGTCAACGCCCGGGAACTTCAGATCAAGATGGCGCAGGGGGCCAAGCCCGGCGAGGGCGGACAGCTCCCCGGCACCAAGGTCTACCCCTGGATCGCCAAGACCCGGCACACGACCGCGGGCGTGGGACTCATCTCCCCTCCTCCGCATCACGACATCTACTCCATCGAGGATCTGGCCGAGCTGATCCACGATCTGAAGAACGCCAACCGCGAAGCGCGCATCAGCGTGAAGCTCGTCTCGGAAGTGGGCGTGGGCACGATCGCCGCGGGCGTCGCGAAAGCGCACGCGGATGTGGTGCTGGTCAGTGGCTACGATGGCGGCACGGGCGCCTCGCCACAGACCTCGATCATTCACGCCGGCCTGCCCTGGGAGCTCGGGATTGCCGAGACGCACCAGACCCTGGTGTTGAACAACCTGCGCAGCCGCATTGCGGTGGAAGCTGACGGTCAGCTCAAAACCGGCCGCGATGTGGTCATCGCCGCCCTGCTCGGCGCGGAGGAGTTCGGCTTCGCGACCGCGCCGCTCGTGGCGCTGGGCTGCATCATGATGCGCGTGTGCCATCTCAACACCTGTCCAGCGGGTGTTGCGACCCAGGATCCGCGGCTGCGCGAACGATTCGCCGGCAAGCCCGAGCACGTGGTTAACTTCATGCGCTTCATCGCGCAGGACATGCGCGAGCGCATGGCGGAGCTCGGCTTCAGGACCGTGGAGGAGATGGTCGGCCGGGTGGATCGGTTGCGCATGAAGAAGGCCGTGGATCACTGGAAGGCCAAGGGCTTCGACTTCAGCCACATCC
>DAHVQK010000065.1 GCA_027317845.1 Gammaproteobacteria bacterium | reverse complement strand
CTGGCGGCGATCGCCATCCCCGCCTACCAGAACTACACCGTGCGCGCGCAGGTGACCGAAGGTCTGTCGATCGCCAGCGGGCTCGAGACGGCTGTCGAGCAGTCTTACACCAATACGGGGGATTGGCCGGCGACCCTCGCGGCCCTGGTGAACCAGGGCGTCGCCGCTCCGACGGGCAAGTATATCAGCGGCGCAACCATCAACAATGGCACCATCATAGTGACCTACGGCGGTTCCGCCAGCAGTTACATCGCCACCAAGACCCTGGCGATCGAGCCGTACGTGGACGCCAACCATGACATCATCTGGGTGTGCGGCAATGCTGCCGCCCCCGCCGCTCCTGCTGTCAACACCGACGGAGCCGCGACAGCGTCGGCCGCCGCCGCCGGCAACACTACGGTCGCCAACACCTACCTGCCATCGAGCTGCACGCCGTAAGGGCTGCCACTCATCGAGTGCTCATCAGGAAGCCCCTCTCCGGAGGGGCTTCTTTTTCCAACGCACCCCGGCAGCCCGAGCTTGACTTGCGTTCCCGTATCCAATTTGCGACATTGGGCCCGCCGGGGCATCGCTGAACCCTAAGAACATCGTCCCGGCCCGTACCCGGCCGCAAGTCCAAGACCCCTGGGCGCGCCTGGGAGAGGACCGGACATGCACTCCACCGCAGAGGGTTTCACCCTGATCGAGCTGATGATCGTGATCGCGATCATCGGCATCCTCGCGATGATCGCCATCCCGGTGTACGAGGGCTATACCATCCAGGCGGAAGTCTCCGAAGGCACCTCGCTCGCCGCCGGCCTCGAGACCGCGTTCACGGACTATTACGACGAATCGAGCGTGGTCGCGAAAACCAATGCCGCGCTGCAGATCACCCAGACGATCACCGGCAAGTACGTCACCTCGGTCGCGCTCAGCGCCCCGGGGCAGATCACCGTCGCCTACGGCGGCAAGGCCGACTCCCATATCACCGGCGGCACCGTGGTTTGGACGGCCTATCGATCCGCCAACGGAGATATCAGCTGGGCGTGCAACGACGGCACATCGACCACCAGCGCGATCGCCGGGCCTCCCGGGCTCACCCCGGTGGGTGCCGCGGCAGTGGATGGCACGCTCTCGAGCGCGGGCGGCGAGGGAGGGGACCTGCCCCCCATCTGCCGGTAAGCTCGCGCCGCCGAACCGCGCGCCCCCCTCGCCTGGCCTCAGGTGTCCGGGTGAGCGCCCCATCGCGTTCTGGGAGCAGAGTCACGGTGGCGCCACACCCTCTGTGCGAGTATCGAGCGGGATTTTGTGATTGCCGGCCAGACCGGCTTGGGTACACTTGACCCGGGGAAATTTCCCCCGCTCATCGTAGGCTCATGAACGATTCGCTCACTCTTGCGGTCGGCGGCCCGCGCGCCGGACTGGGGGGATTGCCCCAGCGCCTCGTCCTCGATGGCATCGTCGAAGAATCGGCGGTGCTCGAGGCGATGAGCACCGCTCAGGAGCGCAAGGTGAGCCTCGTCAGCCAGCTCATCGAGAGCGGCGCCGCCAGCGCGCGCGATATCGCCGTCGCGGCCTCGAACGAGTTCGGTGTGCCGTTGTTCGACCTGGACGCGGTCACCCCGGACCTGGACACGCTGCGCCTGGTGAGCGACAAGCTGCTCGCCAAGCACCGGATGCTGCCGCTGTTCCGGCGCGGCAAGAAGCTCTTCCTCGGGGTCGCCGATCCCACCCACCTGCACACCGTAGATGAGATCAAGTTCCAGACCGGCCTCGGGGTGGATGTCATCGTCGTCGAGGACGACAAGCTGCAGAAGGCCATCGACCAGGCCATCGAGCAGGCCGACAGCCGGATCGGCGCACTCACCTCCGATACCGACGTCGGCCTAGAGTCGCTCGAGGTCAGCGGTGGGGACGAGGAAATCGACGACAAGGACGGTCAGGACATCGAAGACGCGCCGATCGTCCGCTTCGTGAACAAGGTCATGCTGGATGCGGTGCGCCGCGGCGCTTCGGACATCCATTTCGAACCATACGAAAAGACCTACCGCGTGCGCTTCCGCATGGACGGTGTGCTGAAGGAACTCGCCCAGCCTCCGGTCCAGCTCGGGGGCAAGCTCGCCGCGCGCCTCAAGGTCATGGCCCGGCTCGACATCGCCGAGCGCCGCGTACCCCAGGACGGGCGCATCAAGATGAAACTCTCCAAGACGCGGGCCATCGACTTTCGCGTCAGCACCTGCCCGACGCTCTTCGGCGAGAAGATCGTCATGCGTATCCTCGATCCCTCGCAGGCCATGCTGGGGATCGACTCGCTCGGCTACGAGCCCTTCCAGCGGGAGATCTACGCGGGGTACCTGGAAAAGCCCCAGGGCATGATCCTGGTGACCGGCCCGACGGGCAGCGGCAAGACCGTCTCGCTCTACACCGGGCTCAACATCCTCAACCGCGAAGGCACCAACATCTCCACCGCCGAGGATCCGGCGGAAATCAATCTGCCGGGTGTCAACCAGGTCAACGTCAACCCGAAAGTGGGCCTGACCTTCGCGGCCGCCATGCGCGCCTTCCTGCGCCAGGATCCCGATGTCATCATGGTCGGCGAGATCCGCGACCTCGAGACGGCGGAGATCGCCATCAAGGCCGCCCAGACCGGACATCTGGTGCTCTCGACGCTGCATACCAACGATGCGCCTCAGACCCTGACGCGCATGGTCGACATGGGGGTCAAGCCCTATGCGATCGCCACCTCGGTCAGCCTCATCATCGCTCAGCGCCTCGCGCGCAAGCTCTGCGGCCAGTGCAAGCAGCCGATCGACGTTCCGGCGGAAGCGCTGCTGAAGGAGGGGTTCTCCGAGCAGGACGTGCGCGGCAGCCTCAAGGTCTACGGGCCGGTGGGCTGCTCCAACTGCACCGACGGCTACAAGGGGCGCACGGGCCTCTACCAGGTGATGCCGGTGACGCCTGCCATCGCGCGGCTCATTCTTTCCGGCGGCAACGCCATGGAGATCGGTGAACAGGCCGCCCGCGAGGGCGTCTGGGACTTGCGCCGCGCGGGCCTCGAGAAGGTCAGAACGGGCGTCACCAGTCTCGAGGAAGTCAACAGCGTCACCATCGACTGACGCGGGACGAAGTCATGGCCACAGTAGCGACCGCCACTCTCAAGACCCAGAAAGTCGAAGGCCTCTACGCCTGGGAAGGCCGCGACAAGCGCGGTCAGCGCGTCAAGGGCACCACCACGGCGACCGATGAGACCTCACTGCGCGCGGAGCTGCGCCGCCAGGGCATCGCCCCGTCGCGGGTCCGCAAGCAGCGCGAGAGCATGAAGGGCGGCGGCGTGAAGCCCGCGGACATCGCGGTGTTCAGCCGACAGCTCTCCACCATGCTCATCTCCGGCATTCCCATGGTGCAGGCCTTCGAGATCGTCGCGGGCGGTGTCGACAAGCCATCCGTGCGCAAACTCATCCTCGCCGTCAAGGCCGACGTCGAGTCCGGCACGTCGCTCCACGAGACGCTCGCCAAGCATCCGCTCTACTTCGATGACCTGTACGTGAACCTGGTGCGCGCCGGCGAGCAGGCGGGAGCGCTGGACACCCTGCTCGACAAGATCGCCACGTACAAGGAAAAATCGGAGGCCATCAAGAAGAAGGTCAAGAAGGCGCTGTTCTATCCGGCATCCGTTCTGATCGTTGCCTTCATCGTCACCCTGATCCTGATGATCTACGTGATCCCGGAGTTCCAGGGCCTGTTCAAGGGCTTCGGCGCGAATCTCCCGGCCTTCACGATGTTCGTCATCAACATCTCGAACGCCGTGCAGCACCAGGGCATCTGGATCGGAATCGTCATCGGCATCGCCGTGTGGGTGTTCATGCATTTCTACAAGCGCTCGCGCAAGATGCGCGAAGTGCTCGACCGGGTATCGCTGAAGGTTCCCATCATCGGTCCCATCCTCAACAAGGCGGCCATTGCGCGCTATGCGCGCACGCTCGCCACCATGTTCGCCGCCGGCGTGCCGCTCGTCGAAGCGCTGGAGTCTGTGGCCGGCGCCTGCGGCAACATCGTCTATGAGGACGCGGTGCTCAAGATGCGGGACGAAGTCGCCACCGGACAGCGCCTGCAGCGCGCCATGGAAGCCCGCAACATCTTCCCCAACATGGTGGTCCAGATGATCGCGGTGGGCGAGGAGGCGGGCTCCCTCGATACCATGGCCAGCAAGGTCGCCACCTTCTACGAGGCTGAGGTCGACAACGCGGTGGACTCGATGTCGAGCCTGCTCGAGCCGCTCATCATGGTGATCCTGGGCGTGATCGTCGGCGGCCTGGTGATCGCCATGTACCTGCCGATCTTCCACCTCGGACAGGTTGTCGGCTGATCCATTGACGGCGCTCATCGACCTGCTCGCGGGCTCTCCCGCGCTCTATGTCGGCACCTGTCTGGTGCTCGGCCTCATCGTGGGCAGCTTCCTCAACGTGGTCATCCACCGGCTGCCCATCATGCTCGAGCGCCAATGGCGCGAGCAGTGCGCCGAGCTGCAGTCTGGCGAGACGAGGGGCGCGGCGGCCTCGGGGGGGACGGCCGAGCGCTACAACCTGATCGTCCCGCGCTCCGCATGCCCGGCCTGCAAGGCACCGATCGGCGCGCTGCAGAACATCCCCGTCCTGAGTTACCTCTTGCTCCGCGGCCGCTGCGCGCGGTGCGGGGCACGCATCAGTCCGCGATATCCGCTGGTCGAGGCGTTCACGGGGCTGCTGTCCGCGCTGGTGGCCTGGAAACTCGGATTCGGCTGGCCGGCGCTCGCGGCCCTGATCCTCACCTGGTTCCTGGTGGCACTCGCGGGCATCGACATCGACCACCAGCTGCTGCCCGACAGCCTCACCCTGCCCCTGATGTGGATCGGGCTCATCCTCAGCCTCTTCGCCCCGGCGGGGGGCAACTGGCCGGTCCCGGTGGACCCCCGCGCGAGCCTCATCGGGGCGGCCGCAGGTTACGTGAGCCTCTGGAGCGTCTATCATCTCTTCCGGGCGCTCACCGCCAAGGAAGGGATGGGGTACGGAGACTTCAAGCTGCTCGCGGCGCTCGGTGCCTGGCTGGGCTGGCGTATGCTGCTGCCCATCGTGCTGATGGCCGCCGCGGTCGGTGCCGTCTGTGGTATCGCGCTGATGGTCGTCCGGGGCCGCAGCCGCGCCGCTCCCATCGCCTTCGGCCCCTTTCTGGCGGCGGCTGGCTGGCTGATGCTGATGTTCGGCCACCAGCTGGTGAGCGGTTATCTGGGGCTCTTTTCGAGGTAATCGTGATGACCCATTACGCTTTCATGCACGAGGTTCGCGCTTGGGCGAACCCCGCAAGTCCTGCGCGCAGCGCATGATCAGGATCGGCCTCACCGGGGGCATCGCCAGCGGCAAGTCCACCGTGGCGAAGCTCTTCGGCGCCCTCGGCGTCCCCATCATCGACACGGACCAGATCGCCCGCGAGGTGGTCGAGCCCGGCCAGCCGCCGCTCGAGCGCCTCGTGGAGCGCTTCGGCACCGGCATCCTCACGCCCGATGGGCACCTCGACCGCCCGAAGCTGCGCGAGATCGTCTTCTCCGATCCCAAGGCCCGTGCCGACCTCGAAGCGCTCACTCACCCGGCCATCGGTACCGCGGTGGAGGCACTGTCGGCCGCGGCGGGCGGCCCGTACCAGATCCTCGTCATTCCGCTGCTCGTCGAGAAGGGGCTTGGCGCACGGCTCGACCGCGTGCTGGTGGTCGACTGTCCGGAGGAGCTGCAGATCCACCGGCTTCAGGCGCGAGATGGCTCGACGCTGGAGCAGGCCCAGGCCATCCTCAACGCACAGACATCGAGGGCTGTGCGACTCAAGGCCGCGCATGACGTCATTCTCAACGAATCCGATCTCGGCTCGCTGCGCGATCAGGTCTCCGCGCTGCACCGGCGTTATCTGGAGTTCGCCGGGAAATCCTAGCCTGGATTTCCAAGAACCGGGGAAAACCGGCCGCGGAGTGCGACCGCGGAGCGGGTTTCCCCGGAGGCTCAAAGACAGGATGTCTTTGCGCCAGCCTACAGGGACGTATTCACGGCGGTGCGGGGAAACCCGCTCAAGGAAGCACCTCAGCAGCCGCGGGCCCGCTGAGCTGCGAAAAGCCTGGCCGTCGCCTCTCACGGACGTTTACGCGGCGTGCATTCGTCGCGCACAATAGCCGGCCATCATGAGCACCGATACCGCCGATACCGCGGCGCCCCCCCAAGCCCCGCCCGCTCCCATCGAGAGCGGACGCACTGTGGTGTTCGAGCAGCCGCTCAATGAGCGGATGCGCACCTTCCTGCGCCTCGACTTCCTCTACAACCAGGCGCTCCACCACAACGAGAGCGGCAGCCCGTGGGGGAGCCGTGCGGCCGTGGAGAGCCTGATCGACATTCTCGCCATCATCACGCGCAGCGATCTGCGCTCGGATGCGCTGAAGGAGATCGAGCGCCAGCTCGTGCTGCTCGGGGAATACCAGGCGAAGCCCGGCGTCGATCCCAAACGGGTCGAGAGCTTCATCAACAACCTGAGCCGCCTGCGCGCGGACCTGATGAACGCGGGCATCGCCTGCCAGCAGCCCCTCAGGGACTCGGAATTCCTGAACGCCATCAAGCACAGGAGCAGCATCCCGGGCGGCACCTGCGAGTTCGACCTGCCGGACTATCTGTACTGGCTGTCCGAGCCCGAGGAGGCGCGCATGCGCGCATTCGGCCAGTGGATGGGCTTGCTGCGTCCGCTCTGCGATGCCGTGGCGGAGCTGCTGTGGCTGACGCGGCAGTTCGGCCGCACCCGCAAGGAATGCGCGCAGTCGGGAAGCTTCACCATCACCTTCGATCGTGACAATCCGCTGCAGCTGCTGCGCATCACGCTGCCCGCCGAGGCGGGCCTCTTCCCGGAGATCAGCGGCAGCCATCACCGCTGCAGCGTGCGCTTCCTCCACTGGAAGGGCGTGTCCGAGCACGCCACCCAGGCAAGCGAGGACGTGCCATTTCTGCTGACCACCTGCCGCTAGGGTCCGAGGCGCCGGCGTGCGGATCAAATGCCCCACCTGCCAGCGCGAGATCGAATGGGCCGAGGCTCAGTGCCGGCCCTTCTGCAGCGAGCGCTGCCGTCTGATCGATCTCGGGGGCTGGCTCGCCGAGCGGCATGCCATTGCGGGCGAGCCCGCCGGCGATACCCCCGAGGAGCGGATTACGGAAACTTGATCTTGCCCCCGCCGGGTCCTGCGGACCCCGCGCCAAGGGCCCCCGCCTCCGGCACCACGATGCGCGAGGCGGCCTCACGCCGCATCTCCCGGGCCTCGTCGATCGCCTGCTCGATCGCCTCCCTGACGCCCTCTGGGAACTTCTTGAGCGCCTCTTCCAGGGTGGCCGCCGGGATCTCGAACGACAGCGGGAGAATGCCCGCGGGCGTCAGCAACTGCGTCTGGCCGGAAAACAGGGTCGGCCGCGAGGGATCGGTTGCACCGCTCTCGGTCACCGGAGTGAGCCGGCGCACTGTGCCGGCGTGGCGGTCGGTGAAGATCTCTTCCCGGTAGAGGTTGGCCGAATCGAGCCGAACCTCCGGAACGTCGTTGCTGGCAGCCATGGAGGCCCTTTCAGGGTTGGGGCGGGGAGGCGGATTCTATCAGGGCCGCGACGAAGGGGCGGTCCGCTTCCAGGATGTCCTCCTCGGAAAGCCGCCCCGGCTCGACCCATTTGAGCGCCTGGCCCTCGAGGCCGCGCGGCTCGCCCCGGAATCGCTCGACCAACCACAGCGACAGCTCCACGGTGCGCTCTGGATAAGCGTGCGTGAGGCTCATGATGTGATGCCCGTCGATGAGCTCCACGCCCAGCTCCTCGCGCAGCTCGCGCGAGAGCGCCTGGCGCTCGCTCTCGCCGTCGGCCCGCTTGCCGCCCGGGAATTCCCAGCGGCCCGCCATGTGTTTGCCCGCGGGGCGCTCCGCAATCAGCACGCGGCCATCGGCGATCAGCGCCGCGGCAACCACCCGAATCGGGTCCGAGGGACTCAACCGACGTTCGAGAGTGTGCCGTGGCAGTGCTTGTACTTCTTGCCCGAGCCACAGGGACACGGCTCGTTGCGCCCCACCTTGCGCTCCCCGCGAACGAAGGGGCTCTGCGGCTCGCCGGGCACACCGTCGGCCCCCACGCCCAGGGTCCCGGCCAGCACACCGCCCTGGGGTGGCGGTCCCTCTTCGGCCCCGCCCGCGAACAGCTGCGCCTCGGCATGCTGGGCCTGCAGCGCGCGCATCAGGCGCGCCCGGCGCTCCTCTTCCTCGCGGTCGACCTCTTCCTGCGTGCGCACTTCGATGCGCATCAGCGTGGAGACGGTCTCGAACTTCACCCGATCGAGCATCGAGGTGAACATGGCGAAGGCTTCGCGCTTGTACTCCGTGCGATAGTCCTGCTGCGCATAGCCGCGCAGATGGATACCCTGGCGCAGATAATCCATCGCCGCCAGATGATCGCGCCAGTGCGAGTCGAGCGTGCGCAGCATCACGTCCTTCTCGATGTGGCGGATGAGCTGCGGATCGAGCATCGTGCCCTTGGTGTTGTAGGCGTCGTCCACCGCATTGACCAGGCGCTCGCGGAACGCCGCCTCTTCGAGGTCCGGCTCCTGCTCGAGCCAGCTCTTCGGATCGACGCGAACGTTGAAATTCTCGAGGATGGCCTTGGCGAGGCCCTCGAGATCCCAGTCGCTCGCCATGGCGTGCCTGGGCAGGTACTCATCCACCAGGGTGCCGACCGCCTCGGCGAGGATCCCGTGAATGGCCGCCGAGACCTCCGCGGTGCCCATGATCTCGGTGCGCTGCTGGTAGACCACCTTGCGCTGGTCGTTGGCGACGTCATCGAACAGCAGCAGCTGCTTGCGGATATCGAAGTTGTGCGCTTCGACCTTGCGCTGGGCTTTTTCGATCTGCTTGCTCAGCATGCCGCTCTCGATGACCTCTCCCTCCTTCATGCCGGCCATCTTGAGCAACCGCTGCGTGCGCGACGGGTCGCCGAAGATGCGCATCAGGTTGTCCTCCATGGACAGGTAGAAGCGGCTCGAGCCGGGATCACCCTGGCGGCCCGAGCGGCCGCGCAACTGATTGTCGATGCGGCGGGACTCGTGACGCTCAGTGCCGACGATGTGCAGGCCGCCGGCGGTGAGCACCTTGTCGTGCCGCTGCTTCCATTCGCTCTTCGCCTGCTCGCGCACGCCCTCGTCAATGCCTTCCCCGAGCGAGGCGAGCTCGGCCTCGAGGTTGCCGCCGAGCACGATGTCCGTGCCACGGCCGGCCATGTTGGTGGCGATGGTCACGGCGCCCGGACGCCCCGCCTGGGCGACGATGGCCGCCTCGCGCTCGTGCTGCTTGGCATTCAACACCTGGTGCGCGACGCCTTCCTTCTGCAGGACGCCCGCGAGGAATTCCGACGTCTCGATCGAGGTCGTGCCCACCAGCACCGGCTGCTCGCGCTCGACGCAGTCGCGGATGTCCTCGATGATGGCCTTGAACTTGTCCTGCTGCGTGAGGTACACGAAGTCCGGGGCATCCTTGCGCACCATGGGCTTGTGGGTCGGAATGACCACCACCTCGAGGCCGTAGATCTGCAGGAACTCCGGCGCCTCGGTGTCCGCGGTGCCGGTCATGCCGGAGAGCTTCTTGTACAGGCGGAAGTAGTTCTGGAAGGTGATCGAGGCGACCGTCTGGTTCTCCTCGCGCACCTGCACGCCTTCCTTGGCCTCGACCGCCTGATGCAGCCCGTCCGACCAGCGACGGCCCGGCATGGTGCGACCGGTGAACTCATCGACGATGATGACCTCGCCCCCGCGCACGATGTACTCGACATCGCGCTTGTAGAGCACGTGCGCGCGCAGCGCGGCGTTGAGATGGTGCATCAGGCGGATGTTGGCCGCGTCGTAGAGGCTCTCGCCCTCCTGAAGCAGCCCCGCCTGCACCATCATCGCCTCGACGTGCTCGTGGCCTTCCTCGGTGAGATGGACCTGCTTGTTCTTCTCCTCCACCGAGTAATCGCCCGGGCCGTCCTCGACCTCCTGACGGGTGAGACGCGGCACGAGCTGGTTGATGCGCAGGTACAGCTCCGTGCTCTCCTCGGCGGGACCGGAGATGATGAGGGGCGTGCGCGCCTCGTCGATCAGGATCGAGTCGACCTCATCGACGATCGAGTAGGCGAGATTGCGCTGCACGCGCTCCTCCAGGCTGAACGCCAGGTTGTCGCGCAGGTAGTCGAAGCCGAGCTCGTTATTGGTGCCGTAGGTGATGTCGCAGCCGTAGGCGGCGCGCTTTTCCTCCGGGCTCTGGGAGTTCTTGATCACTCCCACCGTGAGACCGAGGAAGCGGTAGACCGGCCCCATCCAGTCGGCGTCGCGCTGCGCCAGGTACTCGTTCACCGTCACGACGTGCACACCCTCGCCCGGCAGAGCGTTCAGGTACGCAGGCAGTGTCGCCACCAGGGTCTTGCCCTCGCCGGTGCGCATCTCGGCGATCCTGCCCTGGTGCAGGGCGATGCCGCCGATGAGCTGCACGTCGAAGTGGCGCATCTTGAGTGTGCGCCCGGCCGCCTCGCGAACCACGGCGAAGGCCTCGGGCAGCAGATCATCGAGCTTGGCGCCATCGCGCAGCCGCTGGCGGAATTCCTCGGTCTTGCCTCGCAGCTGCTCGTCCCCCAAGGCCTTGAGCGGGGCCTCGAACTCGCGGGCGGCGCGCACGTAGCGCGTATAGCTGCGCAAAAGCCGCTCATTACGGCTGCCGAAAATACGTTTGAGGGTATTGAGCAACTTGAGATCCGCTTTACAAGTGGTATGCGCCGCCCACCAGGACGGCGCGGAGCCCGGTATTCTACGCATTCGGGGCCCGCGCACCTAATGGGTGGCCGGGACGGGAAATTCAAGCTCCCGACCACAGTCTGGAGCCGGATTGTCCGGGAAAGTGTGCCCGCCCCGTCTCGGGCGAGAGGCCGGGACTCGGCCCTAGGAGCCGGTCCGATGGCTGCCGCGCAGCACCTGGGCCAGCGAGAGCTCGTGCAGGCGGACGAACGCGGCGGGATTGATCTCGTGTCCGTTTTTCAGGACTTCGAAGTGCACGTGCGGCCCCGTCGAGCGCCCGGTCGAGCCGACGAGCGCGATCACATCCCCTCGCTTGACGGTCTCGCCCACGTGCACCAGCACTTCCTCCGCATGTCCGTAGCGGGTGGCATAGCCATAGCCATGGTCGATCTGCACCATGTTGCCGTAGCCGTCCCGCGGCCCGGCCCAGGTCACGACGCCTGCGGCCACCGCATGGATTCGAGTCCCCATGGGCGCGGCGAAGTCGATGCCCTCGTGAAATTCGTCCCCACCGGTGAAGGGGTCGATGCGCTCCCCGAACGGTGAGGATATCCAGCCCGCGCGCACGGGACGGCCCTCGGGATGGATCTCCTGGCGCAGCTGCCGGGAGAGGATCACGTTCTCGAGCGCCGAGAGCTGGGACGCCCGCAGATCGATCTGACCCTTCAGGTGGCCCAACAGGGCCGCGAGACTCGGCATGCCGGGCGTCGCGCCCGGGATGTCCGTATCCGGCCCACCCTGGGGAGGATTCTGGCCGAAATCGAATTCCTCGGCCGGGAGGCGCGCCATGACCGTCAGGCGCCGGCCGAGGGCGTCCAGGCGAAGCATGTGTGCCTGCAGGTCGCCGACCTGGATGGCGAGCGCATCGGCGCGCGCCTGCATCTGGCTCCTGAGGTCCGCGATCTGCTCGCGCTGGCGCGACAGGACGTCCATCCAGTGAGTGGTCTCGACGAGAGCCAGATCGCCGCCGCCCCCGCGCCCAAGCGACAGCCCCATGAGAAACGCGCCGCCGAGAACGGACAGCATCACCACGGCCATGCCCGAGAGCATGAGGGGGTGACGCAGATTGAGATTGAGTACCCGGGAGCCGCCGTCTTTGGAGAACACGACGACGCTCATACCGGGGGCGCCGGGATCCAGGCTGACGTTACGGAAGGGCGGCAGACGGCCGAGCCCCGAGAGAGCACGCGCCGCCCACGAGTGGAGCACGCGCCATGCGCGCATCGCATGCTTCGCCGGTGACCCCACTCTCATGATCTATATCTCTCGCGTAGACTCGGTATACAGCCCGGGTCCCGTCCCAGACCTGGCGGGCGACTATGCCCAAAATGACTCATCGACACAAGCGCAAAAACCAGAGTTCGGCAGCCGGTCACGGCGGCGTGCGATCCATCCGCGATCTGTTAACCCGCAGCGCGCCCGTTCTGTCGCGCATCGGCGACCAGAGTGCGCGTCAGGCGTTCTGGCGAAGTTGGCTTGCGGCGCATCTGCCGGCCGGGCTGGCGGGGCACATCACCGGAGTGGTCGAGCGCGAGGGCGCGCTCACGGTGTTTGCCGAGTCCGCCGCATGGTCGGCGCGGCTGCGCTATGCGCTGCAGGACCTCGACCGGGGGGTGCGCGAGGTCGATCCCAACATCCTGACAGTCAGAGTCAAGGTGCTGCCCGGAAAGCAGCGCGGAGTGACGTAGCAACGCGGCCGCGGAGTGGATCTTCCCGGACGCTCAGAAACAGCGCGTTTCTGCGCGAGCCTACCGGGACGTGCTCGTGGCGTCGCGGGGAAATCCGCTCAAGGCGGCGTTCCGGCCGCCGCTCATGCCCCCGGCAGCGCCGGCGCCTCGATGTAGGAAATCGGCGCCTCGGCGTACGACTCGAACGCCACTTCCTCCCACGCGGAAGGCTCCGCCTTCAGCGCCCGCAGCAGCTTGTTGTTGAGCGCATGCCCGGACTTGTAGCCGCTGAATTCGCCGATGAGCCCGTGGCCGAGCAGGTACAGGTCGCCGATCGCATCGAGGATCTTGTGCTTGACGAACTCGTCCTCGTAGCGCAGGCCGTCCTCGTTCAACACCCGGAAATCATCGAGCACGATGGCGTTGTCGAGGTTGCCGCCGAGCGCGAGATTGCGCTCCCGCAGCGTCTCGAGATCGCGCAGGAACCCGAAGGTGCGTGCTCGGCTCACCTCTTTCAAGAACGAGGTGGTCGAGAAGTCCATCGAGGCCTTCTGCGCCCGGCGCTTGAACAACGGGTGGTTGAACTCGATCTCGAAGTTGACCTTGAAGCCGTCGAAGGGCGTGAATTCGGCCCACTTGTCCCCTTCGGCGACCCGCAGGCGCTTCTTGATGCGGATGAAGCGCTTCGGCGAGCGCAGCTCCTCGATCCCCGCCGACTGCAGCAGGAACACGAACGGGCCCGCGCTGCCGTCCATGATGGGCACCTCGGGAGCGGAGAGCTCGACCACCGCATTGTCGATGCCGAGACCCGCGAACGCCGACAACAGGTGCTCCACGGTCGAGACCCGGGTCTCTCCCTTGCACAGCGTGGTGCCGAGCATGGTGTCGCCCACGTTCTCCGCATGGGCGGGAACCTCGGCCGGCGGCGGCAGGTCGGTACGGCGGAAGATGATCCCCGCATCCGCGGGCGCCGGGCGCAAGGTCATCAGCACCTTCTTGCCCGTATGCAGTCCCACGCCGGTTGCGCGAATCGAATTCTTCAGCGTCCGTTGTCCAACCATGCTTCGTTCTTTTGCGATCTCGTAAAAACGCGCCGGCCTCCCGTAGGTGGACCGGGCGCGCGCGAAATAGCGCGCTACCCTACCACAGGCGCTCCCTTTACTCCATTTCGACCCCTCCTCCTAGTTTTACAGTGCCTTGGAGGGCCACTTCGCGGGTCCCGGCCCGGACCCGCGAGCGAGGCCCCTGCGCCGGGCGGCTCAGTCGGCCTGACGGCGCAGGAAGGCCGGGATGTCGAGCAGGTCATCGGGAGCGATGTCCTGACGCAGCCCATCGCCCACCGCCCGCTGCCGCTGGACCGTCGGACGATCGAGCCGGGCGTAATCGCTGCTGGAGGGCGGTCCGCGGCGCACGACCCGCATGGGCGGCTCGGCGCGCGTCTCGCGCTGCGGGACGTGCTCACGCTCGACCCGGGCGGTCGGCTGCGGCCGCGCGGCGGTGGCCGGCCGGCCGAGCCCCGTGGCGACCACGGTCACGCGCACCTGGTTGCTGAGGTCCGGATCGATGACCGTACCCACCACCACCGTGGCGTCCTCGGAAGCGAATTCCTTGACGATCTGACCGACCTCCTGGAACTCGCCGATGGACAGGTCCATGCCCGCCGTGACGTTGACCAGGATACCGTGCGCACCGGCCAGGTTGATCTCCTCGAGGAGCGGGGAGGACACCGCGGCCTCGGCCGCCGCCCGCGCCCGCCCTTCGCCGCTCGCCGCTCCCGTGCCCATCATGGCCATGCCGGTCTCGGACATCACCGTGCGCACATCCGCGAAATCCACGTTGATGAGCCCGGGACGGGTGATGAGCTCGGCGATGCCCTGCACCGCGCCCTGCAGCACCTGGTTGGCCGACTTGAACGCATCGAGGAGCGTCGTCTGGGCGCCGAGCACGGTGAGCAGTTTCTGATTGGGAATGGTGATGAGCGAGTCGCAGTACTTGCCGAGCTCGGCGATGCCGTGTTCGGCCACGTGCGAGCGCTTGCCGCCCTCCATCTCGAAGGGCCGGGTCACCACGGCCACCGTGAGGATCCCCATCTCCTTGGCGACCTGCGCGACCACGGGAGCGCCCCCGGTGCCCGTGCCACCGCCCATCCCCGCGGTGATGAACAGCATGTCACAGCCCTTGATGAGTTCGACGATGCGGTCGCGGTCCTCCATGGCCGCCTGGCGGCCCACTTCCGGGTCAGCGCCCGCCCCCAGTCCCTTGGTGATGTTGCTGCCGATCTGCAGGGCGGTCTTGACCTTCGCGTGCTTCAGGGCCTGCGCGTCGGTGTTGACACACATGAATTCCACGCCTTCGATACCGGTCGTCAGCATGTGGGCGACGGCGTTTCCTCCGCCCCCGCCCACGCCGATGACCTTGATCACGGCGCTCTGGGTGTAGGCATCCATCAGTTC
>DAHVQK010000126.1 GCA_027317845.1 Gammaproteobacteria bacterium | reverse complement strand
CACGACCTTATACGCGGGCGTGACTGGCGTGTCCAAAGATATGACCGCCGGTAATGGCTTCGGGCGCTCGAACACGAGGCGGAAGCAGGGCAGTCCGAAGGTGATGACATGATGATGACATCAAAGAGTGCGGAATTCATGAAAGCCAAGGAAAACAGGCGAATTCAGATTCTCTTCGTCTGTCTCGGCAACATCTGCCGCTCCCCCACCGCGGAGGCGGTTTTCCGCGCCATTGCGGCGCGGGAGCTTGCGGATCTCGAGCTCACCATCGACTCGGCCGGCACCGCGGCCTATCACATTGGTGAGCCACCCGATCGGCGCACGCGCGAGGCCGCGGCACGGCGCGGCTACGATCTGTCCGATCTGCGTGCGCGTCTGGTCGAGGCCGAGGATTTCGAGCGGTTTGACCTGATTCTCGCCATGGATCAGCAGAATCTGCGCATGCTCGAGCGGCGCGCTCCGATGCCGGTGCGTGAGCGCATCCGGCTGTTCCTCGAATACGCGCCCGAGGCGGGCGAGACCGAGGTGCCGGATCCGTACTACGGAGGCGCCAACGGCTTCGAGCATGTGCTCGATCTGATCGAGGCCGCATCCCGCGGACTCTGTGCTGCGCTGCGCTCAGGAGAAGCGGCGAGCGCCGGCCGTGCGGCGCGTTAACGGCGAACGGCAACCCGAACGATAGGTGTCCCTGGAAGGGGCCGACGCGCCAGAGGGGCCGCGCCGGCCGCACCGTCGGATGCCCGATTACTCTCCCGATCCGGGCCCGCCCTGGCTCCAGTCCGAGGGGGTGGAAGACCATACCACGTACGGTTTGCCCTCATTCGATGGAGGGCCGCCCGGAGCCGCGGAAGGCTCGAAATGCGCCGAGGAGGTGGGCGGCTCCTGATGATGGTGCGCCGGAGCTTCGCGCTGCGGCGAGGCGGCTTCCCGTTGCGGTGGCGCCGGCTCTCGCGGTGCGCTGTCCTCGCGGGGTTCTCGGGGCTCCTGAGGCGGTGCCACGGGGGAGCGCCGGGGCCGGCTCTCCCACTCACCCTGTCGTGCTCCCTCTTGCGGGGCTTCGCTCGCCGCCGCAGGGGGGGCACGGTACTCCGTTGCGCCCTCGGGAGTTGATGCCTCACCGCCCGAGGCCATCGCCTCGGCTGGGCCACCCTCGCGTCCCGCCCCCGTGCGCCGACCGCCTCGGCGGCCGCGCCGGCGGCCACGGCGTTCGCCGCTCCCCTGGGTCGGACCTCCACCGCCACTTTCCCGCGGGCCACCCCGTCGGCCATCGCCTGCGGCTTCGGGGTGGGAGCGCTCTGCAGCGGACCCGGAAGCCGGTTCCGCCGGAGGGGCGGCGCCGGCTGCATTGTGCGGCTCGGTGGGCCGCCGGGTTGCGTCACGATCACGGTGACGTCTCTCCGGCCGATCCCGATCCCGGTCGCGGCGATCGCGGCTCCTGCCTTCCGCGCTGCGGCTTTCACCGTGTGCGCGTCGGCCATCGCCACGGCGTGTGGGCCGAGCATGATCTCGCCGCCCTTCCTGTGTCCGCTCACCCTGGCGATGAGTGCCGCCGTGGGCGGGGGATTCCGAGGCCGGGGCCGCGGCAGCCGCCTCGGCCTCGGTGGCGAACAGTCCCTTCAGGCGCGACCAGAAGCCCTTCGCCGGACGGGCATCGCCGACGCTCGTCTCGGGCACAGCGGCCGCCGCAACCGGGTGCACCACGATGGGCGCCGGGGTCGGCGGCAGGATGGCGGCGACGGCGGGAGCTTCGGCGGGCGGGCGTTTGTCCCGCGCGCTGCCGGGCTCTGCCACCTCGGGCGCAACGGGCATCAGGTAGCTGGTCTGGCGGTTCTCCGGTAGTTCCGCCTCGTCGTCGCGGACCCGCCTGATGGAGTACTCGGGTGTCTGGATGTGAGGGTTCGGAACGATCACGAGCTCCGCCGAGCCGCGAGTCTCCAGGGTGCGCAGCCACTCGCGTTTCTCGTTGAAGAGGTAGGTGGCCACTTCCACCGGCAGCTGCGTGATCACCCGCACGGTGCGGTCCTTGCGCAGCTCCTCGCCGATCAGGCGCAGCACCGCGAGCGCCATCGATTCGACGCTGCGGATATTGCCCTTGCCCTGGCAGCGCGGGCAGACGATGTGGCTCGACTCCCCGAGCGAGGGCCGCAGGCGCTGGCGCGACATCTCGAGCAGGCCAAAGCGCGAGAGCTTGCCGATCTGGATGCGCGCGCGGTCCATCTTCATCGCATCGCGCAGCCGGTCTTCCACCTCGCGCTGATTCTTGCCCGATTCCATGTCGATGAAATCGATGACGATCAGGCCGCCGATGTCGCGGATACGGAGCTGGCGAGCGATCTCATCGGCCGCCTCCAGGTTGGTATTGAGGGCGGTGGTCTCGATGTCCCCGCCCTTGGTGGCGCGCGCCGAGTTGATGTCGATCGACACCAGCGCTTCGGTGTAGTCGATGACGATGCTGCCTCCGGAGGGCAGCTGCACCTTGTGCGCGTATGCGGACTCGATCTGGCTCTCGATCTGGTAGCGGGTGAAGAGCGGGATGTCGTCGCTGTAGAGCTTCAGGCGCCGCTGCGCATCGGTCGGCATGAAGCGCTGCATGTATTCCTGCGCCTTCTGGAAGGAGGCCTGGTCATCGCACAGCACTTCCCCGATGTCATCGGAGAGATAATCGCGCAGCGCCCGCGTCACCGCGTCGCTTTCCCGGTAGACGAGGAACGGCGCGGAGCGGCCTTCGGCGGCGACCGCGATCTGATCCCACTGCGTCTTGAGGTTATCGAGGTCCCATTGCAGCTCCTCGGCGCTGCGCCCGACGCCGGCCGTGCGGATGATCGCGCCCATGCCATCGGGGATCGTGAGCTGGCTCATGACCTCGCGCATCTGGTCACGCTCCTCGCCCTCGATGCGCCGCGAGACGCCGCCGGCGCGGGGGTTGTTCGGCATCAGCACGAGGAAGCGCCCGGCGAGGCTGATGAACGTGGTGAGGGCGGCACCCTTGTTGCCGCGCTCCTCCTTCTCGACCTGCACGATCAGCTCCTGGCCTTCGCTCAAGAGCTCGCGGATGTTGAGCCGGCCGCCCTGGGGCTGCTGGCGGAAGTAATCGCGAGAGACTTCCTTCAGCGGCAGGAAGCCATGGCGCTGGGCGCCATAATCGATGAAGCAGGCTTCCAGGGAAGGTTCGACGCGCGAAATACGGCCCTTGTAGACGTTCGCTTTCTTCTGTTCTCGGGAGGGAATTTCGATGCTGAGGTCAAAGAGTTTTTGTCCATCGACCAGCGCGACCCGAAGTTCCTCCTCCTGAGTCGCATTCACGAGCATTCTCTTCATGTGCCCCTACTGTAAGGTGGTGAGGGGCCGGCAAGCATAGGGAAGGCCGCGGCGCGGACGCGCTGCGGCGGCGAAGATTCTTCAAACCCGGCGCATGCGCGCGAGTCTCGATATTCACGATGCACGCCACTTCATAGGGCGGGTGCCGGAAAACCTTCGATGGTCTCAACCGTAAGGCACAGCACGCGGAACCCGAGAGACGGTTCGACGCC
>DAHVQK010000118.1 GCA_027317845.1 Gammaproteobacteria bacterium | reverse complement strand
TTGAGCCGATCGACCTCCTTGCGCGAGCGCCACTTCGACGGCTGGTACTTCGGCATCGAATCCGGCAGGTCGCGGTACACCCCGCCCGGCCGGTAGTAGGTGGCGTGCATGCGCGTTCCGGAGACCGCCTCATACACATCCATCAGCTCCTCGCGCTCCTTGAAGCACAGGAGAAAGACGGTCATGGCGCCGATATCCAGCGCGTGCGCACCGAGCCACATCAGGTGATTCAGGATGCGCGTGATCTCATCGAACATCACGCGGATGTACTGCGCGCGCTCGGGAGGGGTGATGCCGAGCAGGTGCTCGATGGCGAGCACGTAGGCGTGCTCGTTGCACATCATGGACACGTAGTCGAGGCGGTCCATGTAGCCGATCGACTGGTTGAACGGCTTCGATTCGGCGAGCTTCTCGGTCCCCCGGTGCAGCAGTCCGATGTGCGGGTCGGCCCTCTGGATGACCTCGCCGTCCATCTCGAGCACCAGGCGCAGCACCCCGTGGGCCGCCGGGTGCTGGGGGCCGAAGTTCATCGTGTAGTTGCGGATCTCCGCAAGCTGGGAGTCTGGGGTCGATTCCATCACCGTGGCAGCTCCGGGGTCTTCAGCGCCGGGTCATAGCGGTTGTCGCGGCGGATCACCTTCGGTGCGAGCACCCTCGGCACGATGCTCACCGGCTGATACACGACGCGACGTTTCTGCGGGTCGTAGCGCGTCTCGACGTTACCGATCAGCGGGAAGTCCTTGCGGAACGGATGCCCGATGAACCCGTAGTCGGTGAGAATGCGGCGCAGATCCGGGTGGCCGCGGAACAGGATGCCGAACAAGTCGAACACCTCGCGCTCGAACCAGTTGGCGCTCGCCCAGATCTCGATGAGCGAATCGACTGTCGGCTCCAGGGTATCGGGACACCTGACACGCAGCCGCAGCCGAGCGTTGTGGCTGATCGAGAGCAGCTGATAGACCACCGCGAAGCGGCCGGGCATGCCCGGATCGGGCGGCGCCGATGACAGTCGGCCGCGGCTGAACCCGGTGCGCGTCGCGTCGGTCGTCTCCCAGTCATCACGGCCGTAGTGCAGGTAATCGACGCCGGAGACATCCATCAGCATCTCGAACCTGAGATCCGGCGCATCGCGCAGTGTCCGGCAAGCCTTCAGGAGCGCCGCGGGCTCGACCTCGTAGGCGAGCTCATCGGGGAGCGACGGCAGGCGGTGCACGCCCTGCACCTGAGCTTCGATCTTGCGCGAAAGCACGGCCACGAATGATTCGGCGTCCGTGGCCTGAGCCGGCTGGGGAGTGGGTTCTGCCATTGAGCGGTCTACCTGGCGATGGTGCTGGTGCGCGCGATCTTCTTCTGCAGCTGGATGATGCCGTACACCAATGCTTCGGCGGTCGGCGGGCAGCCGGGCACGTAGACATCGACCGGCACGATGCGATCGCAGCCACGCACGACCGCGTAGGAATAGTGGTAGTAGCCGCCGCCATTGGCGCAGGAGCCCATGGAGATCACCCAGCGGGGCTCGGCCATCTGGTCATAGACCCGGCGCAGCGCGGGGGCCATCTTGTTGACCAGGGTGCCGGCGACGATCATCACGTCGGACTGGCGGGGGCTCGGACGGAACACCACGCCGAAGCGGTCGAGGTCGTAGCGCGAGGCTCCCGCGTGCATCATCTCCACCGCGCAGCAGGCCAGGCCGAAGGTCATCGGCCACAGCGAGCCGGTGCGGGCCCAGTTGAGCAGGCTGTCGACCTGGGTGGTGAGAAAACCCCGCTGGGCGAAATCTTCGGGCTCTTGTGTCAATCCCACTCGAGCGCCCCTTTCTTCCACTCGTAGATGAAGCCCACGGTCAGGATGCCGAGGAACACGACCATGGCGATGAGGCCCGCGACCCCGATGCTCCCGAGGGCCACCGCCCACGGGAAGAGAAATACGATCTCGAGGTCGAAGACGATGAACAGGATGCAGACGAGGTAGTAGCGCACGTCGAACTTCATGCGGCTGTCCTCGAATGCCTCGAAGCCGCACTCGTACGGCGCGAGCTTCTCGCGATCTTTCGGGTTACGGGAGAAGAAACGTCCGATGACCGAGCCCAGGGTCATCATCACCAGCGCCAAGGCCGTGGCGAGGGCGAGGAAAATGAGAATCGGCAGGTAATTGGTCAACATGCTGTCATCCGGCGCGCAAAGCAACGGTCAAAGAGCGGCCTTCCGGCCAGTCGCCACCCGAAGCCGCGCATTGTATCAGCGCAAGAAGACATTTTGGTGCCGACGGTCGGATTCGAACCGACACGCCTCGCGGCGCTAGCCCCTCAAGCTAGTGTGTCTACCAATTCCACCACGTCGGCAACGTTACTACTACTCTTCGGGCGCGGACCCGCCATCACTTCGGCGGCGTCTGCGCCGGACCCGCCGGCTTGCCCGCCACGGGCGCTTTCGCGCCGCTGGCCGCCGGAGCCTGGCCCGCCAGGTCGAGGATCGTCTTGGGCTGCTCGTGGGAGCGCGTGCTGAGATATGTCAACGCCACGCTGTTGAGCATGAAAATGGCGGCGAAGATCGCCGTCGCGCGTGAAAGCGCGGTGCTCGCGCCCCGGGCGCCGAACACCGTGCCGGAAGCGCCGGCGCCGAATCCCGCCCCTGCATCCGCACCCTGGCCGTGCTGCAACAGCACGAGCGCGACGACGCACACGCCGGAGACGACCTGAACGATGAGCAATACCGCATGCAGCATAGTGAGAACCAAATCACCTAGACCCGGCCGCAGCCAGGATCGCGAGAAACTCTTCCGCGTTGAGCGACGCGCCACCGATCAGGCCGCCATCGACATCCGGCTGGGCGAACAACTCCGCGGCGTTGCCCGCCTTGACGCTTCCGCCATAGAGGATGCGGGTCGCCATGGCGATTTTAGCATCCCGGGCGCCAATGCGCTCACGGATGAACGCATGCACCACCTCGGCCTGCTCGGGTGTCGCGCTGCGTCCCGTGCCGATGGCCCATACGGGCTCATACGCGATCACGGCCGATTCCAACGCGCTCACCCCGCACAGCTCCAGCACCACATCCAGCTGCCGCGCGATCACCTCCTCGGTGCGCCCCGCCTCGCGATCGGACAACTGCTCACCGACACACAGAATCGGCACCAGCGCCCTCGCCTGGGCCGCGGCGAACTTGCGCGCCACGAGCTGATCGCTCTCGTGGTAGACCCAGCGTCGCTCCGAGTGGCCGATGATCACGTGCCCGCAGCCGACGTCCTTGAGCATCGCCGCGGAGACCTCGCCCGTGAACGCACCCTGCGCCTCGGCGCACACATCCTGCGCGCCCAGGCCGATCGGCCCATCGCGCAGCAGGCGGCCCACCTCCTGCAGGTACACGAAGGACGGACACACCAGGCACTGCGCGATCGAGCGATCCGGGTACCTGGACAGCAGCTCTTCGATGAGACGCGCGTTATCCACGCGCGTTCCGTGCATCTTCCAGTTTCCGGCAACGATGGGATGACGCATGACCCGACCTCAAACGGGGGCGCGATCATAGCGGCGGGAAGCGGACCGCGCAATGCGCACTTGACCCCAGGGCTATCCGGCGGCCGTGCGCACCGCCTCCGCCAGCTCGGCGGCGGCCGCCTTCGTGACCTCAGCGTCCCGCCCCTCGACCATGACGCGGATCACAGGCTCGGTGCCCGAGGCGCGCAGCACGACTCTGCCCTCCGCCCCCAGACGCTGCTCGATGCGGCGGACGGCGCTCTGGACGCTCGGCACCCCAGCCGGATCGAAGCGTTCGGCGACCTGCACGTTGAGCAGGACCTGCGGGAATTTTCGCATCGGGGCCGAGAGCTCCGCCAGGGAGCGCCCGCTCTGGCGCATGACGGTGAGCACCTGCAGCGCGCTCACCAGACCATCCCCGGTGGTGGTCTTGTCCAGGCAGAGGATGTGGCCGGAGGCCTCCCCACCCAGCATGCCGCCGGCCTCCCGCAGCAGCGCGAGCACATAGCGATCCCCGACGGCAGCGCGCCGGAAATCAATGCCGCTTTCGCGCAGCGCGATCTCCAGGCCGAGGTTGCTCATCACGGTGCCGACCACCGGTCCGGTGAGCGCTCCGGCCTGGCGGCGTGCCTGCGCGATGACGTAGAGAATCTGGTCGCCGTCGACGATCCGGCCGAGATGATCCACCATCATGACCCGGTCCCCGTCGCCATCGAGGGCGAGGCCCACGTGAGCCCTTACCCCGGGCACCGTGAGCTGCAGCAGCTCCGGATGCAGCGAGCCGCAGCCATCGTTGATGTTGCGGCCGTTCGGCGAGCAGCCGATCGGGACGATCTCCGCGCCGAGGTCGGCGAGAATGCGGGGCCCCACTTTGTAGGCCGCGCCGTTGGCGCAATCGACCACGACCTTCAGGCCCGACAGATCCACCCCGGCCGGCATCGTCGAGGCGCAGAAGTCCTGGTAGTGCACGCGCGAGCGATCGACACGGGTCGCACGACCCAGGCTGCGCGAGGAGCGCGTGAGCACGGGATTCTCGAGCTCGGCTTCGACCCGCGCCTCGAGCTCGTCGGAGAGCTTCCCCCCGCTGCTGTCGAAGAACTTGATGCCGTTGTCGTCATATGGGTTGTGCGAGGCGCTGATCACGACACCCAGGTCACACTCGAAACGCCGCGTCATATAGGCGATGCCCGGCGTGGGCAGAGGCCCCATGAGCATCACGTTGACGCCCGAGGCGACGAAGCCGGCCTCGAGCGCGGACTCGAACATGTAACCCGACAGGCGCGTGTCCTTGCCGATGAGCACGGTGCCGCCCTCGGGAGCGAGCACTCGTCCGGCTGCGCTTGCAAGCCTCAATGCGAAATCGACCGTCATGGGATCCTCGCCCACGCGGCCTCTGACCCCATCTGTACCGAAGTATTTCCGACTCACTTTCCAAACCTCACCCGAGACCCTCCGTCACAAAGGCGCCGAGCCCCAGGAAACCCTGCCGGGACGGACTTGCGGCGTCCCGGGAAAATCCGCTCAAGGAGGCGGCGCGATCATCGCGGCGTAGGATAGCCGACGGCCTCGAGAATCTTTAGCGCATCCACCGTCGCGGCCACATCGTGCACCCGCAGGATCCGTGCGCCATTCATCGCGGCGATGAGGGCGGCGGCGACGCTGCCCTGGAGGCGCCTTTCGGGCGGCTTTCCCGTGAGCGTGCCGATCATCGATTTGCGAGACAGGCCGGCGAGCACGGGCATTCCGTCCGCAGTCAATTCACCGAGGTGGCGCAGCAGCGCGAGGTTGTGCTCGAGCGTCTTGCCGAAGCCGAATCCCGGATCGAGAACCAGGCGCTCGCTCGAGATGCCCGCGGCGCGGCAGGCTTCGACACGCTCCTCGAGGAACTCGCGGACTTCAGCCACCACGTCCCGATAATGGGGGGAGTGCTGCATGGTGCGCGGCGCGCCCTGCATGTGCATCAGGCAAACCGCGCAACCGGATGCGGACGCGGCCTCGAGCGCGCCGGGCTCCCGCAGGGCCCACACGTCGTTGATCAAATCCGCGCCGGCGGTGCCCGCCGCCCGCATGACTTCGGGCTTGCTGGTGTCGATCGAAATGATGGCCCCGGTGACCGGGCGCAGCCGCTCGACGACCGGGATCACTCTGCACAGCTCTTCATCGGCGGTGACCGGCCGGGCGCCGGGGCGCGTGGATTCCCCGCCGATGTCGATGATGGCGGCGCCTTCCGCGACAAGCCCGAGGCCGCGCGCCACCGCATCCTCGAGATCGAAGAAATGCCCGCCGTCCGAAAAGGAGTCCGGCGTGACGTTCACGACCCCCATGACCACCGGACGCCCCAGATCGAGCGTCCGGCCGCCGCAGCGCAGCGGCGACATGCCTAGCCTGCCGGAGAGCCCAGCGGCGGCGATGACCCCGCGACCGGTCCGCTCGCCGGCGGCATCGGCGGCCGGTGATTGGACATGGAGTCATCCCATCCGTCCGGGGGCTTCGGCGTGCGCCCCGCCATGATGTCCTTCAGCTGCTCTTCCTCGATGGTCTCATACTTCATGAGCGCATCGGCCATGGCGTGCAGCTTCTCGAGCGCGGCGTTGAGGATCTCCCGCGCGTGCTTGTAGTTGTTTTCGATGACCCGGCGCACTTCCTCGTCGATGGCGTGCGCGGTCACATCGGAGACCTGCTTGTGCTGGGTGACGCTGCGGCCGAGGAACACCTCGCCGGTTTCCTCCGAATAGGTGAGCGGCCCCAGCTTGTCCGACAGGCCCCACTTGGTGACCATGTTGCGCGCCAGCTCCGTCGCCCGTTCGATGTCGTTCGAGGCTCCCGTGGTGACCGATTCGGGCCCGAAGATCAGCTCCTCGGCGATGCGTCCGCCGAAGAGCGTCGCGATGGAGCTCTCCAGGCGGCGCTTGGACATGCTGTAGCGGTCCTGCTCGGGCAGGAACTGCGTCACCCCGAGCGCGCGTCCCCGCGGGATGATGGTCACCTTGTACACCGGATCGTGCTCCGGCACGCTCATGCCGACGATCGCATGGCCAGCCTCGTGGAAGGCCGTCATGCGCTTCTCGTCCTCGGTCATCACCATCGAGCGCCGCTCGGCGCCCATCATGATCTTGTCCTTCGCGCGCTCGAACTCGTCCATGCCGACGATGCGCTTGTTGCTGCGGGCGGCGAACAACGCCGCTTCGTTCACGAGATTGGCGAGATCGGCGCCCGAGAACCCCGGGGTGCCGCGCGCGATCAGCGCGGGCTTCACGTCATCCGCCAGAGGCACGCGCCGCATGTGCACACGCAGGATCTGCTCGCGTCCCCTCACATCCGGCAGCGGCACCACGACCTGCCGGTCGAATCGGCCCGGGCGCAGCAGCGCCGGATCGAGCACGTCCGGCCGGTTGGTGGCGGCAATGACGATGATGCCCTCATTGCCCTCGAAGCCGTCCATCTCGACGAGCAGCTGATTGAGGGTCTGCTCCCGCTCGTCGTGCCCGCCGCCGAGGCCCGCGCCCCGGTGACGGCCCACCGCATCGATCTCATCGATGAAGATGATGCAGGGGGCGTGTTTCTTGGCCTGCTCGAACATGTCGCGCACGCGTGAGGCGCCTACGCCGACGAACATCTCGACGAAGTCGGAGCCCGAGATGGTGAAGAACGGCACCTTGGCCTCGCCCGCGATGGCGCGTGCGAGCAACGTCTTGCCGGTACCCGGGGAGCCGACCATCAGCACGCCCTTGGGGATCTTGCCGCCAAGCTTCTGGAATTTTCCCGGGTCCTTGAGGAAGTCGACGATCTCGCCGACCTCCTGCTTGGCCTCGTCCACGCCCGCCACGTCGGCGAAGGTCACACTCACCTGGTCCTCACCCAGCAGGCGCGCGCGGCTCTTGCCGAAGGACATCGCGCCACGTCCGCCGGAGGCTCCCTGCATTTGCCGCAGCATGTAGGCGAAAACGAAGATCAGCACCAGGACCGGCAGCAGCTGGATGAACACCTGCTCGAGGAAGCCTTCCTCCTTCGGCGGGCGACCGGAGATGTCGACGTTGTACTTCTCCAGCGTCCCGATGAGCGCGGTGTAATCGGTCTCCGGGTTGAAGGTCTTGAATTGCTTGTGGTTCTTCAGCGTGCCGAAAAGCTCGGTGCCCTGGAAGGTCACCGAGTTGACCTGATTGGTCTGCACGTCGTTGAGGAACGCGGAGTACGACAGCGCCTCGGGCTGGTTCGTCGTCGGCACGTAGCGGCTGAACACCAGCAGCAGCACCACGACTATGCCTACCCAGAGGATGATGTTCTTGGTCAGATCGTTCATTGCCTATGCACGCTACACCAAGCGCAAGTCCTTAGCCAATAGATCGAAACTCTCTCGCCAATAGATAGACCTCGGGGCTGCGGGCGCGAGAGGCGGCAGGCTTCACCAGCTTCACCCTGGCGAAGCGGCTCCTGGCATCGCGCAGCAGCGCATCGAAGCCTGCGCCCTGAAACACCTTGATCAGGGCGCCGCCCCCCGCCTTCAAGGCCCGCCCGCTCATATCGAGCGCGAGTTCCGCCAGATACATCGAGCGGGGCTGATCGACGGCGTCGATGCCGCTCATCGAGGGGGCCATATCCGAGAGCACCCAATCGACCTGGCGCCCGGGGAGCAGCCCCAGGATTTGATCGAAAACCGCCTGCTCGCGGAAGTCTCCCTGGATGAATTCCACACCGTCGAGCGGCTCCATCGCCAGGATATCGGTGGCGATCACGCGGCCGCTCGGCCCGAGCCGACGGCGCACGTACTGGCTCCAGGCGCCAGGGGCTGAACCCAGATCGAGGCAGATCGCCCCCGGTTTGAGCATCTTTTCCCGCAAATCGATCTCTTGCAGCTTGAAGACCGCGCGCGAGCGCCACCCTTGCGCCTGGGCGCGCTGCACGAATGGGTCGGAGAAGTGCTCCTGCAGCCACCGACCGCTGCTCTTGGACCGTTTAGCCATTAGGGATCAATCAAAGGCGTCATAGCCTGTAGAATTCAGCGGATGTCCACCGCCCTTATCCTGTCCGATCGCCAGCGCCGCTATCTGCGCGGCCTCGCCCATCCCCTGAAGCCGGTCATCCGGCTCGGCAATGCCGGCCTCACCGAAGCGGTTGCCGCGGAGACCGCGCGGGCGCTGAAGGACCACGAGCTGATCAAGGTCAAGGCCCCGGGTGGGGACCGTGAGGCGCGTGATGCGCTGTTCGCGGACCTCTCGCATCGGACCGCAAGCGCTCTGGTCTACCGCATCGGCAACGTCGCGGTACTCTACCGGCCCCGCGCCGATCTGCCGAAGATCGTCATCCCGGACGAATGACACGGATTGCCATCGGCCCCCGAGCCGCCTCGCCTCACTCGAACCGCACCACCACGATCTCGTACGAGCGCACCCCTCCGGGGGCGGTGACATCGACCACGTCTCCTTCGGACTTGCCGACCAGCGCACGCGCGATCGGCGAGCTGATCGAGATCCTGCCGGCGCTGATGTCCGCCTCGTCCTCGCCCACCACCTGATAGACGACCCGGTTGCCCTCCTCGTCCTCGAGCTCGACCACCGCCCCGAACACCACCTTGCCGTTGTTGGTCAGTTTGCTCGGATCGATGACCTCGGCGTTCGAGAGCTTGCCCTCGATTTCGCGGATCCGACCCTCGATGAAGCTCTGCTGCTCGCGGGCGGCGTGATACTCGGCGTTCTCGGACAGGTCGCCATGGCTGCGCGCTTCGGCGATCGCCTTGATGACGTTGGGACGGGCCTCGCTCTTGAGGCGCTTGAGCTCGGCGCGCAGCGCTTCCGCGCCGCGCAAGGTCATGGGAGTGCGTTTCATGCGCGTAAGGCTTCGTGATGCAGATCCTGCAGGCGATTCACCTCGACCTCATCGAGGTGATCGAGGGCTTCGCAGGTGGCGAGGCCCGCGGCAAGCGTGGTGTAGTAAGTCACACGGTGGTGCACCGCCTCGCGGCGGATGGAGTTCGATTCGCGGATGGCGAGTTTGCCTTCGGTCGTGTTGACGATGAGATCGATCTCGTCGTTCTTGATCATATCCACGATGTGCGGCCGGCCCTCGCGCACCTTGTTCACCCGCCGGCATTCGATTCCGGCCGCCGCGAGCGCCTGAGCGGTGCCCTCGGTCGCGACCAGCTCAAACCCACGGGCCAGCAGCTTCTTGCCAAGCTCCACCGCACCCGTCTTGTCGCGGTCCCTGACGCTCACGAAGCACACGCCCTTGCGCGGCAGGAGCACCCCGGAGCCGCTCTGCGCCTTGGCGTAAGCCTCGCCGAAGGTGCGCCCGGTACCCATCACTTCTCCGGTGGATTTCATCTCGGGTCCGAGGATCGGATCGGCCTCGGGGAACTTGACGAACGGAAAGACCGCCTCCTTCACCGAATAGTACGAGGGAACCCTGCCCTCGGTCACGCCCAGCTCGGCAAGCTTGCGGCCGCTCATCACCCGCGCGGCGATTTTCGCGAGCGGCAGCCCGGTCGCCTTGGAGACGAACGGCACGGTTCGCGAGGCACGGGGATTGACCTCGAGCACGTAGATGAGGCCGTTCTGGATGGCGAACTGGATGTTCATCAGTCCGACCACCGAAAGCGCGCGCGCGAGCCTGCGGGTCTGCTCGCGCAACTGCTCCTGCAGCTGCGCGCTCAGGCTGTTCGGCGGCAGACAGCAGCCGGAGTCCCCGGAATGCACCCCCGCCTGCTCGACGTGCTCCATGATGCCGCCGATCAACACCTGCTCGCCATCACACACCGCATCGACGTCCACCTCGATCGCAACGTCGAGGAAACGGTCGAGCAGCACGGGGCTGTCGTTGGAGACTTGGACCGCATGCGTCATGTAGGTACGCAGATCCTCCTCGGTGAACACGATCTCCATCGCGCGGCCACCGAGCACGTATGAGGGGCGCACCACCAGCGGAAAACCGACCTCGCGCGCAAGCACCACGGCCTGCTCCTCGGTGCGCGCGGTGGCATTGGCCGGCTGTCGCAGACCATGTTCGCGCACCAGCGCCTGGAAGCGCTCGCGGTCCTCGGCCATGTCGATCGAATCCGGCGAGGTGCCGATGATGGGCGCGCCCGCCTGCTCGAGCGCCCGGCAGAGCTTGAGCGGGGTCTGCCCGCCGAATTGCACGATCACGCCCTCGGGTTTTTCCTTGGCGAGGACCTCGAGAACGGCCTCCAGGGTGAGCGGCTCGAAATAGAGCCGGTCGGAGGTGTCGTAGTCGGTCGAGACGGTTTCCGGATTGCAGTTGACCATTATGGTCTCGAAGCCGTCCTCGCGCAGCGCGAGCGCCGCGTGCACGCAGCAGTAGTCGAACTCGATCCCCTGGCCGATCCGGTTCGGGCCTCCGCCGAGGATCATGATCTTGCGGCGCTGGGTGGGCTCGGCCTCGCACTCCTCCTCATAGGTCGAGTAGAGATAGGCGGTGGAGGTCGAGAACTCCGCCGCGCAGGTATCGACCCGCTTGTACACCGGCCGGATGCCGAGGTCGTGCCGCTTGCCGCGCACCGCCTGCTCGGGCATCTCGAGCAGCCGGCCGAGGCGACTGTCGGAGAAGCCCTTGCGCTTGAGCACGCGAAGCCGCTCGCCGTTGAGCGCCCCGAAGCCCTCCGAGCGCACCCGCTCCTCCTCCCGGATCAGGTCCTCGATCTGGGCGAGAAACCACGGATCGATGTGTGTCAGCTCGGCGATACGCTCGAACGACCAGCCGGCGCGGAAGGCATCGGCGGCATACAACAGACGGTTGGCGCCCGGGGCGCGCAGCTCCTGCGACAGCCTCGCCTGCGCCTCCTCGCCGAGCGGCAGCGTGAGCAGCGGGGTCAGACCATCGAGGCCGGTCTCGAGGCCCCGCAGCGCCTTCTGGAGCGACTCCTGGAAGGTGCGGCCGATGGCCATGACCTCCCCGACCGACTTCATCTGAGTGGTCAACCGATCGTTGGCTGCCGGGAATTTCTCGAATGTGAACCGCGGAACCTTGGTCACCACGTAGTCGATGGTCGGCTCGAAGGACGCCGGTGTCGCCCCGCCGGTGATGTCGTTCTTGAGCTCATCGAGCGTGTAGCCTACGGCGAGCTTGGCGGCGATCTTGGCGATCGGGAAGCCGGTGGCCTTGGAGGCGAGCGCCGAGGAGCGCGATACGCGCGGGTTCATCTCGATGACCAGCAGACGGCCGTCGTACGGACTGATCGCGAACTGCACGTTCGAGCCGCCCGTATCCACACCGATCTTGCGCAGCACGGCGATGGAGGCGTCGCGCATGCGCTGGTATTCCTTGTCCGTGAGCGTAAGAGCCGGCGCCACGGTGATCGAGTCGCCGGTATGCACTCCCATGGGATCCAGATTCTCGATCGCGCAGACGATGATGCAGTTGTCCTTGCGGTCGCGCACCACCTCCATCTCGAATTCCTTCCACCCGATCACCGACTCCTCGAGCAGCACCTCGCAGGTGGGGGAGGCTTCGAGCCCGCGCGAGACGATGTCCTCGAGCTCCTCGCGGTTGTAGGCGATACCGCCTCCGGTGCCCCCGAGCGTGAAGGAAGGGCGGATGACGATCGGATAGCCCGTCTCCCCGGCAATGGCGAGCGCCTCATCGAGGCTGCGGGCGATCTGCGAGCGGGGTGTCTCGAGCCCGATCTCGCGCATGGCATTGCGAAAGAGCCCGCGGTCCTCGGCCATGTCGATCGCCTCGCGCGAGGCCCCGATCAGCTCGACACCGAACTTCCCCAGCACCCCCTCGCGAACCAGATCGAGCGCCGTGTTGAGCGCGGTCTGTCCGCCCATGGTCGGCAACAGCGCCGCGGGACGCTCCTTCTCGATGATGCGCGCCACGGTGCGCCAGTTGACCGGCTCGATGTAGACGGCGTCGGCCATCTCGGGATCGGTCATGATGGTGGCGGGATTGGAGTTGACGAGGATGACCCGGTAACCCTCCTCGCGCAGCGCCTTGCAGGCCTGCGCTCCCGAGTAGTCGAACTCGCAGGCCTGGCCGATGACGATGGGGCCGGCCCCGATGATCAGGATGCTCTTGATGTCGCTGCGCTTGGGCACGAAATGCTCTCTATCAGCGTGTGGTGGCTCGCGTCCGCGCCTGCCCTTCCGCCTCGCGCAGCTTCTCCTGCAGGCGGCGCAGCATCAGCTGAACGAAGCGCTCGAACAGCGGCTTGACGTCGTGGGGGCCGGGACTCGCCTCGGGGTGGCCCTGGAAACCGAATACGGGCCGGTCCTTGAATGCGAGGCCCTGCAGCGAGCCGTCGAACAGGGAGCGGTGGGTGGGCAGCACGTTGGCCGGCAGGGTCGACTCATCGACCGCAAAGCCGTGATTCTGGCTGGTGATGAGCACCCGGCCGGTCTCGAGGTCCTGCACCGGATGATTGGCGCCATGGTGGCCGAATTTCATCTTCAGCGTGCGCGCGCCGCTGGCAAGCCCGAGGATCTGGTGCCCCAGGCAGATGCCGAAGACCGGGATGTCGGTTTCGAGGAACGCCCGCGTCGCATGGATGGCGTACTCGCAGGGCTCGGGATCGCCCGGGCCGTTCGAGAGGAAAATCCCATCGGGCGCGAGCGCGAGCGCCTCCTGCGCCGAGGTCTCAGCGGGCACCACGGTCATGCGGCAGCCGAAGTCGGCGAGCAGGCGCAGGATGTTGCGCTTGATGCCGAAGTCGTAGGCGACCACGTGCAGGCGCTGGTGCGAGCGCAGCGGCCGCGGATTCTCCGGCCAGACGCTGCCATCGTTCCACTGGTAGCTGCGCTTGGTCGTGACCACCTTGGCGAGATCCATGCCCTTCAATCCGGGAAAGCGGCCCGCCGCCTTGATGGCGGCGCTCTCGTCGGCCTTCTCGCCGGTCATGATGCAGCCGGCCTGCGCGCCGCTTTGGCGCAGGATCCGCGTCAGACGGCGCGTGTCGATTCCGGCGATCGCAACGACCCGCCCGCGCTCGAGGAATTCCCCGAGTGACTCGTTGGCGCGCCAGTTGCTCGCCCGCAGCGGCAGATC
Organism: Gammaproteobacteria bacterium; assembly: GCA_027317845.1. GTDB lineage: Bacteria > Pseudomonadota > Gammaproteobacteria > Steroidobacterales > Steroidobacteraceae > 13-2-20CM-66-19. The sequence continues at coordinate 3,056 of DAHVQK010000118.1, read as the reverse complement.
GCGGATCACGAGGCCCGCGGCGTACACCTGACCTGACTCGAGGTCCTCGGGAGTGGCGCCGGTATTGCCGATGTGCGGACAGGTGAGCGTGACGATCTGGCGGGCATATGACGGGTCGGTGAGGATTTCCTGATAGCCCGTCAACGCGGTGTTGAAAACGACTTCGCCCGTGGTGTTGCCTTTGGCACCGATCGACTGGCCGCGGAAGATGGTGCCATCCGCCAGCGCCAGCACTGCGGGTACGCTCACTTCGATGAATCCTCTCTTTTCAGATTGGCTGTCGTTTTCGGCCGATCGCCCTCGGGCGCTCGCGCGGCGCGTTCGCCGCCCGCGAGACACTCGAGCCGGTGATGCGCAGATATACAAAGCGGGAGGCGTTCCAGTGAACGACCTCCCGCCTTGCGTGGACTAACCCGCACACGAATCGGACTAACCCGCACACGGATCAGGCGGAAATTTTACGGGGCCGGGCCGCAGGTGTCCATGGAAAATTCCTGCGGCCGGAAGTGGCGCGAGACCGCAGGGAATATTGTAATTTATTGATTTTAAAACAGAATATCCCGCATGGCATAGCGACCCGCTGGCTGGCGGGCAAGCCACAGCGCAGCCCTGAGCGCGCCCCGCGCGAATATGGCCCGGTCGCTCGCCCGATGTCCGAGCGTGAGCCGCTCTCCGGGCCCGGCGAACCAGACCTCGTGTTCCCCGACGATATCTCCACCGCGGATGACGGCGAAGCCGATCTCTCCCTGTCTGCGCGGTCCTGCTCGGTTTACGCTCACGCCTGCCGCCTCTGCGGGGGGCAGGCCGCGCCCCTCGGCCGCCGCGCGGCCGAGCGCCAGCGCCGTGCCCGAGGGCGCATCCCGCTTCATGTGGTGGTGCGACTCGATGATCTCGATATCGAACTGCGGCGGCAAGGCCCGCGCCGCGGTGCGAACCAGCTCGGTGAGCAAGGTCACCGCGAGGCTGGTGTTGGGTGCGACCAGCAGCGCGATCTCCTTCGCGGCGGCCTCCAGCTCGGCCTCGGTGAGTTCGGCCGCAAAACCCGTGGTCCCGATGAGCAGCGGTTTGCCCGCCAAGCGGCAGGCGGCAAGATTCGCTCCGGTGGCCTGAGGCTGCGAGAAATCGATGGCGACGTCGGCCTCGGCCAAGGCCCTTGCCAGGTCATCGGTCACGATGAGGCCCGAGGGAATCCCCGCCGGCTCTCCGGCATCCCTTCCCACGCTCGGACTGTGCCGTGAGGCGACCGCGCCCGTGATCGCAAGGTCGGCAAACTCCGCTGCCGAGCGAAGCAGTGCCTGGCCCATGCGGCCGGTGATCCCGATGATGACTGCGCGGACGCGAGACATCAGGTGCTCGAGGAAAAGAAGCGCTTCACGCCCTCGAAAAAGCTCTTCTCCCGCGGTGCGTGACGGGGTCCGCCGTGTTTGAGAGAGTCATCCAGCTTGCGGATGAGCTCCTTTTGCTCGGCCGAAAGGTGCACGGGAGTCTCGACGACCACCCGGCAGAACAGATCCCCGCGCGAGCCGCCGCGCACCGGCTTCACACCCTTGTCGCGCAGCCGGAAAACCCGGCCGGACTGGGTCTCGGCCGGAATCTTCAGCGCGACGTTTCCATCGAGCGTGGGGACCTCCACCGTGCCTCCGAGGACCGCCGTCGCGAAACTCACCGGCACCTCGCACGAGAGGTGCTCGCCATCGCGCTCGAAAATCGGGTGCTCACGCACATGCGTCTCGACGTAGAGATCCCCTGGCGGCCCGCCGTTGCGGCCCGCCTCGCCCTCTCCCGCGAGCCGGATGCGATCCCCCGAGTCCACCCCGGGAGGGATCTTGACCGAGAGCTTGCGGGCGCGGCGCACGCGGCCCTGGCCCAAGCAGCCATCGCACGGATTGCGCACGATGGTGCCCGCGCCACGACACTTGGGGCAGGTCTGCTGCAGCTGGAAGAAGCCCTGTGAGACGCGCACCTGACCCACGCCACCACAGGTGTCGCAGGTGCTCGGGGTGCTGCCCTTGGCCGCTCCGGTGCCATGGCAGATCTCGCACTCGACGAGCTTTGGAATCTCGATCTCGACGGTGTGGCCGAATACCGCCTGCGGCAGGTCGAGCTCGAGCTCGTACCGCAGATCGGCGCCGCGAAAGACCTGGGCACGCCCGCCTGCACGGCGTGCGGTACCGAAGATATCCCCGAAGACATCGCCGAAAATGTCGCTGAAGGCATCCGCCCCGGCGCCCCGGCCTCGCGCGCCAGCGGCCGCCGCCTCGACCCCCGCGTGCCCGTACTGGTCGTACGCGGCGCGCTTCTGCGAGTCGGTGAGCACCTCGTAGGCTTCCTTCGCCTCCTTGAAGCGATCCTCGGCCTCCGCGTCACCCGGATTGCGGTCCGGGTGATACTTCATGGCGAGGCGCCGATAGGCCTTCTTGATCTCCGCCTCGGTGGAGCTCTTCGGGACGTCGAGAACCTTGTAATAGTCTCTTTTCATGCGCTTCGCGCAGGACTAACGGGGCTCGCCAAGCGAGCCCCGTCCGTAAAGCGGCGCGAAGCGCGCCGGAAGAAAGTATCCATGCTCACCGCTACGCGCGGAAACCCCCCTGGGTATGCGGACACTCAGGACGCCTTGCGTCCCTTGTCCTTGACCTCCTCGAACTCGGCGTCGACGACATCCTCCTTGCCGCCGGCCGCGCCCTGGGAGGTCCCGGCACCCGCCGCCTGCTCACCCGCGCCCGCTGCGCCCGCATCCGCCTGACCGGCCGCATAGGCCTTGCTCGCGATGCTGGCGGAGGCCTGGGCGAGCGCCTCGGTCTTTTTCTCGATGACCGACTGGTCATCCCCCTTCAGCGCGGTGCGCAGATCGGAAATCGCCGACTCCACCGCCGCGCGCTCGGACGCTTCGACCTTGTCACCGAGGTCCTTCAGGCTGCGCTCCACGGCATGGATCATGCCATCGGCCTTGTTGCGCACTTCCACGAGCTCCCGGAACTTCTTGTCCTCGGCCGCGTGCGCCTCGGCGTCGCGCACCATGCGCTTGATCTCGTCCTCGTTGAGGCCGCTCGAGGCCT
>DAHVQK010000092.1 GCA_027317845.1 Gammaproteobacteria bacterium | reverse complement strand
CCTCCCGCCCACGCGGCCACGGATCTGCTCAATGTGTACGTCGGCGCGGCTCTGGGACACGCGAGCCTTCGGGCGAGGGATTCCCGCCTGATCCCCGCCATTCCCGGCTCGCTCGGCGGCTTCGATCGCGGCGACACCGCCTATCAGTTCATGGCCGGCGTGCGCGGCCTGTATCTGCTCGGGGCCGAGGTCGACTACTTTCACCTGGGCAGCGGCGGCGTATCGCCGTCCTGGTCCGGACTCGGCGCCCTCGGCAGCGCACACCTCTCGCAGCAGGGGGAGGCGGCCTTCGGCCTGCTCTACCTGCCCATCCCCGTGCCCATGCTCGATGTGTATGTGAAGGCCGGCGTCGCCCGCCTCACCTCGGACCTCAGCGCCTCCGGCAGCGCCTGCTCGTCCGGCTCGGCATGCCTCCCGCTTTGCCCCATCCGTGGTTGTCCCAACGGCAGGTTCAGCGGCCGGCTCTCCACGACCGAGACGACATTCGCCGCCGGCGCCGGCGTGCAATGGAGTTTCGGCAACTGGGCGGTGCGCGGGGAATACGAGCGTTTCGATGCCCTCGGCGAGCATCCGGACCTGCTGTCGGTGGGCATGACCTGGACGATCCTGTAGGACCGGATCATCGCCCCTCTGCGAGCGTGGGCGTGTCCAGGACCAGCGCATCAACCACTCTCAACGCTACGGTAGCTGTGAAGAAAGGACTTCACCATGATAGAGTCCCCCGGACATCGGTTTCGACAACGGGGAAACGCGGGTCTGGTGTCGAAAGGGGAACACTGCGGGTGAGCTGGCGCTGCGGCGTTTCCCGAAAGATCAGCACGAGGCCCGGGGCTCAGCGGCCTCGGGCGGGCCTGATGTCGGGCATCAGAACTTCGGCACTCAGGTGGGTGCCGAGGGTGAGCTGATGAGGAACGCAGTTCGACCCGTAGCTGATGCGGCGGGTGGTGAACAGCGGCAGGAAAGTTACCTTGAACTGCTCGATCAGCTCGCAGTTGCCTTGCTCCTCGAAACCGGCGTTGCTCGGCATGAGCACGATTCTTTGCCAGTGCGCCAGAATCACCGGACCGGCCTTGTCACCGTGTTCCGAGGAGACAGGAACGAGCACCTGCATGACCACCCTCACGCCAGGGAAAGGGTCGACGCCGACGGGCTTGCTGCACCCATACTCGCGGACCTCGAGATGGCGAGCGCCTGCCTTCCGAAGCATGTGCCGGATCTGGTCACGCAGTCCGCCGCAGGAGTAGCGGGTGGTGAAGCCCTGATAGAAAAAGGTGACGCGACGAAGCGCCCAGACGGCCTCGATACCACCGTGCGCCGCTGCTGCTGCAGGCAGCGTGCCAAGCACAGCCCCTGCCACTGCGGCGGTGATCGCCAGAGAAAGCGCCTTGAAACGCATGGGGGGCATCCTCTTGGGCTGCCTGATGTACGCGATCCGCTCGACTAGCAACGCACCCGGGAGGTCGCGGTTGACGCGCTGAGCTCCGCCTCGGCGCAGGGCGAAGGCCCACTTGGCGCAATCACGGAACCGAGCGGCCCTGCTACCACACAGGGAAGCCTCCGCAGCGCTCGCGATTGCTCTTGCCGTTCCCGTCGCGAGCGTGAGCCAAGCCCGGGCGAAGTACCCGACCGGCCGACAGCGCAAGTGACACGGTCGCTGCCGTATAGACGGCGAGGGCCATCAGCCGCCGGGCAAGGAAAGACCTGCGTCAAATATCGAGACTGGCCGGGGCGAGGTCCGGAGGTACACGCGGGCTCGCGAATAGTCGAGCACCAGGGAATCCACTGCGCTCAGCACATCCATGCCGATGATCACCGCCGGGCGTGAATTGAGGTGCCATTCCGTGAAGATGGGAACATCGGAATACACGATGGGAACGTGCTCGATCTTGGCTGGCCCGAGAATCATCGGCGGCGCGAAAGCTCTGGTGCCGGCGGAAACCTGTTGTGTGACACCGTATATCGGTGTTGTCGCAGCCACGTCGCGCCGGGCAAGCAATGCTTTGCGCAGTGCCGGGTTGCCCAAGGTTTCGGGCGATCCGGTGTCGATGACGACCTCGACCTCGACTCCCCCGACGGTTGCTCGGACCATCAGCAGTCCGCCGGGAGTGCGCGTGGCGTGGATGTCGAGAAAGCCCCAGAGCATTCCCGGGCTCGACCGGACGATCGATACGCGATGATGACGAAAATCGACCACGATCCGCACCGGACCGAAGCCGGCCATGCCGAGAATGCCGTCGAGATGGGCCATGATGGGACTCGTACAGATGGGCATGCGTACATCAGTCTTGACGATCCGCCCCACCTGCAGCCGCCGGATCAGCACCCAGGGCAGAGGCTCCGTGCCGGTAACCCCCTCGACCCGCTCCACCACGCCCTGACCCAGAGCAAGCCCAAGCGCCTTCACCAGCCGCGGGGAGATCATCGAGCCATTCGCCCCCGTGTCGACCAGAAACTGGAACGGCCCCTTGCCGTCGATCATGACCGGCACGAGGACCTGGTCAGCCCGGTCGATCCGGGTCGGAGCAGACGATAGCAGACCCGGCGAGCGCGGCGCCGAAGCTGTGGCGGGCCGGACCGCCGCTCCCGCGACTGCGGGCAATAATGCCGCAATCAACAGAATCTGCATGCGGGCATGCATACGGAACCCCCGGTCGTTTCACTCGAGCTCCGCCGCAGACTATACGCCCGATGCGCACGGCCGGCGCAACCGGGTCGAGCGCACAGAAAAAAGCCCTGCGCGAGACAGGGCTTCAAGTCAACCTCTAGCGTGATCGCATCCACGTAGCACCGGGCCGCCGACCGGATGAGACCACGGCTCTGCGCCGCAGAAGCCGGGTATCCGCGCAACGGCGGATACCCGGCGAACGCACGCAAATTACCGCAGCATCAGAGGAACTTGTACTTCAGATTGAGATAAAAGTCCCGCAATATGGGGTTCGCAAAGAGCGCATCGTAGCCTGCCGCAAAGTTATTTTGCGATGCGTTGGTGAACGGCGGACTCGTGTTGAACAGATTGCGAATGCCAAACAGCACCGTCAGACCGTGAACCGGCTTGTAGGAGGTGTAGGCATCCCAGGTCGAGAGGCTTCCCACCTTCCTCTGCGGGCCAGAGTTGGTCGGGCCAATACCGAACTCGTCGATGTAGGACGAGTAGAAGCGGTTGGAGAGTCCCGCGCCCCACTTGCCCTGCGGACTGGTCCAGTCGACCCTCAGCATGTGTTCCCATCTCATCGCCGGCTGATACAGATTCCCTCCCTGGTACCAACCCACTAGGTTGAGAGTGGGACCGCCGTTGTACTCCTGCAGCCGGAACTGCGTGACCGCGGTCCCTTCCAGGTCCTCGCGGAACACCCCGAACCGGGTCTGTTGCATGTACTTGATGCTGACATCGAATCCGTCGGTCGTGATGTGTCCCGTATTCTGATCGGTCAGCACGATGTACCCGCAGGTCGGTTGCGTGTAAGGATTGCAGTACGTGGCCTCCTCGATCGACGGAGTGAGCGTCCCGCTGTTGTTCGTCACGATGCTACTCGTGAATCCGCTCGGATTGCCGTAGATGGCCGTCGCCGGAATCGCCCCAATGGTGTTCTTCAGGAGGATCCTGTAATAGTCCAGCGTAATTCCCAGATTCCGGACCGGCTCGACGATGACGCCGAGATCGAAATTCTCCGATGTTTCGGGCGTCAGCTTCCTGTTTCCGCCGAACAGTCCCAGTCCCTGCGTGTTGCAAACCGGTTGACTCCACTCGCTGTTGTAGTTGCCAGCTGAGCAGAACGGGTTTCCATTCCCCATTTGACCGCTGGTCGAGGCAGCCATGAAATTCGGCTGGTACAGGTCGAAGAGCGGAGGCGCGCGGAATCCGGTGGATGCCGCCCCTCGAAAGGTCAGGTAGCGGAACGGTTGATAGCGCACCGTCAGCTTCCCGTTGTTGGTCTTGCCGAAATCGCTGTACCGGTCCTCACGATCCGATATGTCGACATCGAGCTGTTTTGACATCGGCACGTTTAGCTCGACGAAGACCGCCTGTGCGGTGCGACTCCCTTGGACTGCGGAACTCGAAAGTCCAGTTGCGGCGCTTACCAGGTTGTTATAGGGGGTGGTGGCGCTTTCGAAGCTGTCCCCGCGCACATCGAAGCCGACCGCCAAGACCGCATCATGACCCGCGTCGAAGGCGTCGCCCAGCCGGTGGCTGGCGTGGCCGCTGACGCTCCATCGCCTCATCTTGCCGGCTTCATATACGCCGTTGATATAACTGCTGTTGATCAAAGCCTGTCCGGCCGCGGTCTGCGGGCCGAAGGGATTGATCAGGTTGCTGATGATCGGAACGCCGGTCACGGGGTCGGTGGTGGGCGCAAGCACCGACTCATTGGGATAGCCCGCGACATTGCCGTCCGTGTTCAGATTCTGGCTCCAGTTGAGATTGAGCGTGTAGTTCCAACCCTCGTTGTCTCCCGAGAACGTCAACAGAGCCCTTTGTTCGGTATTGATGTTGTCATTGTAGCGGTTGTTGTTGGGATCGGTCCAAACCGCATCGATGGGGCCGCCCAGAACCGGCGGCTGACTGCAGGTCGTGTAGTATGACTCGCACGTCAGCCCGGCGCCCGTCGGGTAGTAGTTCGGATCGGCCTGGGGCGTCATCTCGAAGAAATAGAACATGGGACCGGACCAGGCGGTCAATTTGGAGCGGGTGTAGAAGTACTGCAGGCGCAGGGTGTTATTTTCGGGCAGCGCCTTGGTGAAGGACACCAGCGCAGACGCTTCGTACGACTTCGGGATCAGGTCTGTCGCGGCGGAATATCGGTAGGCGCAGTTGCCGAAATAGGTGGTCAGCTCCGGATTGCCCGTGCAGGCTGGAAAGTCGGGCTGCCAGTACTGGGGGCCACCAGCGGACGTAGGTAGGCCATCTTCAATGGTCGCCGGCCACGTTCCGGGATTGTTCGTACTGGCGACGCCCAGCGCCGGATAAAAGCCCTCGGCGGTAAACGACCGCTGCGACGCCTTCAGCTCCTGCTGCCCGGTGTAACTTCCCGTGATCATGAAGTTGTAGCCATCGCGGACCAGATCGCCATGGCCGAAGGTGAAGTCGATGTCGCCCGAGCCGCCGCCCGCTTCCTGCGGGTGGTCGAGAGTGGCATCGATTTCGGCCCCCTGGTAATTTTTCTTGGTGATGAAGTTGATGACACCCGCGATGGCGTCCGAGCCGTACAGCGCCGAGGCGCCTTCCCGCAGCACCTGGACGCTCTGGATCGCCGAGAACGGGATGCCGCTCAAGTCAACCGCATCGCCCGTAAAAGCATTGGCGGCCAGCCGATGGCCGTCCAGGAGGACCAGCGTGCGGCCCTGGCCGAGGCCGCGCAGGTTGGCGTAAGTGCCACCTCCCGAGAACGACCCTACGGCTGAGGCGATGTTTGTCGTCGGGTTGTTCGCGGTAACCGTATCCAGCGCCTGCTCCACATTGACGATTCCCATGTTCCTGAGAGACGACGTCTTGAGAATCGTGATGGCCTGTGCGGTTTCGGCCTCCGTCCTCGGGATCATGGTGCCGGTGACCACGATGGTCTGCAGCTGCGGTGCCGCCGACTGCCGACTAGCGGTCGGAGCGGGAACCGCCTGCGGTTGTGGCTTCGGCTTTGGCGTCGGGGCCGGCTTCGCGCTCGCGAGCCCCCCCGCGCCGAACACGGCGATTGCGCCCACCGCGAGCGCACGCCTCACAGCATGTCTAATAGTGTGATTCACGGTCATGAATGTACTCCGCGGCGTCCCCGGAGGTCGCCTTCGTGATCGGTTGTTGTTGGCCCAAGGCCGTTGGGCAAGTTTCCCTGTTTCAATACCTTCTCCCAGGAGCAAAGATGCCTTTGCCCCTCGGATCATGTGGCGGAGAATACACGCGCATGGCTCGAACTGCAAAGATCTGACGCCAGGGGTCGCCGGGCCGCTGCGCCGGGCCGCTCACGACATCTCGTTGATTAATCAGGCGGTATTACCAGGATTTCCGGAACGGCTCCGCGCGTTGTTCTTGCGCAACACCTGAACGGAAGTATTGTTGTACCAGCGCAATTTTGTTTTATATCAGGAATGAGGGCGGGCCGACTCGAGAGGAATCGTGCGGCACGACGCGCCGGCTGCGCCCCAGGGAGCGCCCGGCACACGACGAAACGAGTGAAACGGCCGACGAGCCGACTATTTGGGCTCGATCGGGCGCCAGCGGACGCGCGAGCCGACCGTGATGCCGAGCTTGCGCGCTTCCCCGCCGCGGATCTCGACGACGGCCTCCACCGGTGCGCCCGAGGAGAGCACCGCGAGGGAGAACGGCTTGGCATTGGCGATGATCTTCTCGATCCGCCCGTCGGGGGCGACGAACAGCATATCGAGCGGGATATAGGTGTTCTTCATCCAGAACTGCGCGACCTCGGGGGGACTCATCGGGAAAATCATCCCCTCATCGGCCGGCAGGTCGCGCACGAACATCAGCCCCTGCGCCTGGCGCGCGAGGGTATCGGCGATCCACACCCGGAAGCGATCCACGCGGCCGGCCGCGCTGATCGCCAGGGCGGCGCGCGGGAAGTGCGACAGCTTCTCGATGGGCATGATCTGCGCGCGCCCCGCCGCCGGCCCGAGCGAAATGGCGAGCAGCGCCGTACCGGCGAGCGCCGTGGACAATCGGCTCTTGCAGCGCATTCCCATCATGGCGGCCCCCTGGATCCGGAATGATTTTGCGGACGAGCGTGAAGTGTACCCGCTGTGCGCCAGCCCGCGCGAGCCGCCGGCCGGAGCACGGGAAGCGGCGCAGAGTGCGGGATTGATCGGGACGCCGCCGCCGCCGAGCGGCTAGACTTCACGCACCGATTCCGGTCCCACTCCTGGTTCCATGCGCAACACCCTGCTCGAAATCACCCCGTCCGCGCCCGAAGCGCTCTCGCGCCTGCGCGAGCTCGCCAGCAACCTTTTTTTCAGCTGGCACCGGCCGATCCGCGCCCTGTTCGAGGACCTCGACCCCGAGCTCTGGAGCCAATGCGGTGGCAATCCGCGGATGATGCTGCGCACGCTCGAGCAGGCGGCGCTCGATCGGGCCGCCCAGAATCCCGTTTACCTCGCCCGCTACCACGAGGCCCTGGCGACGCTCGACGGGTACCTGGCCGCGCGGCCGCACAGTGACGAGCCGCTCACGGCGTATTTCTGCGCCGAGTACGGCTTCCACGAGAGCTTCCCGATCTACTCCGGCGGGCTCGGGGTGCTGGCGGGGGATTACTGCAAGGCCGCGAGCGACGCCGGCGCCCCGTTCGTGGCGGTGGGGCTGCTCTACGAGCAGGGCTATTTCACGCAGACGGTCGATGACGATGGGGTGCAGCAGGCCGAGTACCGCGCGCACGATCCTCGCGATCTGCCCGTGGAGCCGGTGCACACCGCCGGCGGCGAATGGGTCAGGGTCGGCGTGCGCATCGCCGGGCGCGACGTGGTCTCGCGCATCTGGAAGGCGCAGGCCGGCCGGATCACGGTCTACCTGCTCGACACCAACACGCCGGAGAACGCCCCCTCGGACCGCGACATCACCCGGCGGCTCTATGGCGGGGACGAGGCGACCCGCATCCGCCAGGAGATGATCCTCGGCATCGGCGGGGTGCGCGCGCTGCGCGTGCTGGGGCTGTCGCCCTCGGTCTGGCACCTGAACGAGGGCCACGCCGCCTTCCTCATTCTGGAGCTGCTGCGCGAGCACGTGGCCAACGGCCTGCCCTTCGATGCGGCGCTCGAGGCCACCGCCGCCGCCTGCGTGTTCACCACGCACACGCCGGTCGCGGCGGGCCACGACACCTTCGGCCATGGGCTCATCCTCGATCACTTCCACGACTTCATCCGCGAGCTCGGCGTGCCGATCGAGCGCTTCCTCGAGCTCGGGCACTCGCCCTCGGCGCCGGGCTATTTCAACATGACTCATCTGGCGCTCAATGGCGCGCGGCAGATCAACGGCGTCAGCCGCATCCACGGCGGCGTCTCCCAGCGCCTCTGCGCCAGCCGCTGGCCGGAGATCCGCCCGGAGGACAACCCCGTCGGCTTCGTGACCAATGGCGTGCACCTGCCGACCTTCCTGCACAAGCTCTGGGCGGAGTTCTTCGACCGCGAACTCGGACCGGAGTGGCGCGAGCGATTGAACGACATTCCGTTCTGGGGAAAGCTGCACGAGACCCCCGATGAGTACTTCTGGACCACCGGACAGGCGGTGAAGGCGCGGATGCTCGAAGCGGTGCGCAATCGCGTACGGCGCGAATACTTGCGCAAGGGCTCGAGCGTCGCGCAGCTGCGCCACGTCACCCGTTTTCTCGACCCCGCCAAACCCGATGTCCTTACGATTGGCTTTGCGCGCCGGTTCGCCACCTACAAGCGCGCGACGCTCCTGCTGCGCGATCGCGCGCGGCTCGTCCAGCTGCTGAAGAATGCCGATCGGCCCGTGGTGCTGCTCTTTGCCGGCAAGGCGCATCCGGCGGATGAGCCGGGCAAGCAGGTGCTGCGTGAAATCCGTCAGCTCATGACTTCCCCGGAGTTTATCGGCCGGATCGTCTTCCTCGAGGACTATGACCTGCAGCTCGCCCGCTCCCTGGTCTCGGGCGTCGACGTGTGGCTCAACAATCCCGTCTACCCCCTCGAGGCGAGTGGCACCTCCGGCATGAAGGCGGCGATCAACGGGCGGCTGAACCTGAGCATCCTCGATGGCTGGTGGGCCGAGGGGTGGATGCAGGACAACGGCTGGGGAATTCCCGCGGCACACGTGGGCGACCCGGATCGGCGCGACGCGCTGGAGTCGGCCCTGATTCTCGATACGCTGGAGGAGGAGGTGATTCCGCTCTACTACGAGCGCGCCACCGAAGGGTATTCACGCGAGTGGGTCATGCGGGCCAAGCGCGCCATGAGCACCGTCATTCCGCGCTTCAGCATGGGGCGGATGCTGCGCGATTACTCCCGGAATCTGTATCGGACGGCGGACCGCCAGTACCGCCGGCTCGCTGCGGAGGACTTCGCCGGCGCCCGCCGGCTCGCCGAGTGGACGCAGCGCGTCCACCAGTCCTGGAACCGCGTGAGCCTGCGGATGCTCACCGATACCGCGACCGAGCTCACCCGGGGAGAGTGGCTGCGGCTGCGCGTGGCGGTCAATCTGAACGGACTCACACCCCAGGATGTGCGTGTCGAGTTCGTCGCCCGACGCCTCCTGCCCGCGGCGAATCTCGAGCCGCCACCGCTGTGTTCCTACGGCGAGCGCGAGCGCGAGGGACTCTGGAAGGCGCTGTTCCGGCCCACCGGGGAATGGGAACGGGACGGCGCGGCGGTCTTTGCGCTCGATGCCGAGCCACCCGGGTGTGGCCAGTTCGCCACCGAAGTGCGCATCCACCCCTGGCACGAGATGCTCACCCACGAGCACGGCCTCGGGCTCATGAAATGGCTTTGAATTCGCTTTGGGACTGATACGATAGGGTGCCGACCAGCGAGCCTCGGGGCCCATGATGCGACAACCTGCCCGCGCCTCTTCCGGACGTTACGTCAGCCGCCTCACGGGCGGCACTCTCGCGGTGATCATGGCCGGAGGAAGGGGCGAGCGATTGAAGGATCTCACCGCCAATCGCTGCAAGCCGGCCACGCCCTTCGGCGGCAAGTTCCGCATCATCGACTTCGTGCTCTCGAACTGCGTCAACTCGGGCATCCGCCAGATCTCCATCCTCACCCAGTACAAGGCGCAATCGCTGATCGCGCATGCCCAGCACGGCTGGAGCTACCTGCGGGGAGAGTTCGGAGAGTTCGTGGAGGTCGTCCCGGCCCAGCAGCAGTGCGGCCCGGACTGGTACCGGGGCACGGCGGACGCGGTCTACCAGAACATCGAGCTCATCCTCTCGCATCGGCCCAAGCATGTGCTCGTGCTGGCCGGCGATCACATCTACAAGATGGACTACGGTCCGATGATCGCCTACCACGTGGAAAAGGGCGCGGACGTCACCATGGGTGTGGTCGAGGTGCCGGCGAGCGATTCACGGCACTTCGGCGTGCTCACCGCCACGGAGTGGAACCGCGTCACCAAGTTCACCGAAAAACCCGCGGTTCCCGATACGCTTCCGGGCAAGCCCGAGAGCATCCTTGCCTCCATGGGCATCTATGTCTTCAATACCCGCCTGCTCGAGATGCTGCTGAAGGAAGACGCGGCCAATTCCTCCTCGTCACACGATTTCGGCAAGGACATCCTGCCGAAGGCGATCGCCGGGACATTGCAGGTTTTCGCCTATCCGTTCCAGGACGTCCAGACGCGGGCGCAGAGCTACTGGCGCGACGTCGGCACGCTGGACGCGTATTACGAGGCGAATCTGGAGCTGGTGCACGTCGCGCCCGAGCTCAACATCTACGACGAGGACTGGCCCATCTGGACCTACCAGGTCCACCAGCCCCCGGCGAAATTCATCCTCGATGAGGATGGCCGGCGGGGTCTTGCGATCAACTCCATGGTCTCCGGGGGCTGCATCATCTCCGGCGCCCACGTGAGCCAGTCCCTGCTTTTCTCCAACGTCCGGGTGGAGGAGCGCTCCACCATCGAGCGCGCGGTGATCCTGCCCAACGTGCACATCGGGGCGGGTTGCGTCGTACGCGGGGCCATCATCGATGACGGGAGCGAGATTCCGGACGGCATGCAAATCGGAGTGGACCGCGAAGCAGACGCCAAGCGCTTTCTGGTCACGGAGAAAGGCATCGTGCTCGTGACCTCCGAAATGCTGCGCCGGCTTCCCCCATGAGACGCTCATGACTTCCACTGCGCGTCTGCCGGTCGTTCTCCTGTGGCACATGCATCAGCCGCAGTACCGGGATGCACTCACGGGCCAGTACGTGCTGCCTTGGACGTACCTGCACGCCATCAAGGATTACACGGACATGGCGGCGCACCTCGAGGCCAATCCCGAGGCCCGCGCGGTCTTCAACTTCACCCCGGTGCTGCTCGAGCAGATCGACTCCCTCTCCCGGGCCGTCGAGGAGCATCTGCGCTGCGGCCATCCCCTGCCTGACCCGGTGCTCTCGCTACTCGGGCCGGGTCCGGTTCCCGCCGATCCCGCCGGGCGGCTCTCGAGCATCAGGGCCTGCCTGCGGGCCCAGCGCAAACAGATGATCGAGCGCTTCGGACCCTATCTCGAGCTCGCCTCGATCGCCGAGACGCTCGCCATGCCGGAGCGGGTGAGTTACGCCTCGGACCAGTTCATCCACGACCTCGCCGTCTGGTACCACCTCGCCTGGGTCGGGGAAACCGTGCGCCGCACCGATCCACTGGTGAGCCGCCTGACCGAGCAGGGCCGTGGCTTCACGGCTGCGCAGCGTCGCGAGCTCCTGACTCTGATCGGCGGGCTCCTCTCCTCCATCGTGCCGCGCTATCGGCGCTTGAGCGAGCGCGGCCAGTGCGAGCTGTCCGTCACGCCGTACGGCCACCCCATCGTCCCGCTGCTGTTCGACTTCCAGGTGGCGCGGGAGGCGATGCCCAACCTGCCGCTGCCGCGCTACGCCGCCTATCCCGGTGGCGCCGAGCGGGCCGAATGGCATGTGCGCGAGGGATTACGGCTGTTCACGCAAACCTTCGGCGTGCAACCGGTCGGCTGCTGGCCCTCCGAAGGGGCGGTCAGCCGTGCAACGCTCGAACTGCTCGAGAGATCCGGATTCAAATGGGTCGCCACCAGCGCCAACGTGTTGCACGGCTCGCTGCAACGCTCGGGTGGTCAGGCCGGGCGGGACCCGCAGGCGTTCAACCGCCCTTACCACCTCGCGGACGCCTCGCTCCTGCAGTTCTTCCGCGAAGACACTTTGTCGGACCTGATCGGCTTCACCTACGCCACCTGGCATGGCGATGATGCGGCGCACAACCTCATCGAGGCGCTGGCGCAATTGGCGCGCCAGTATGCCGGATCGCCCGGCCACGTCGTGCTGATCGCGCTCGACGGGGAGAACGCGTGGGAACACTATCCGTTCAACGGCTACTACTTTCTGCGCGCGCTGTACTCGCTCCTTGCCTCACATCCGCTGCTCGAGTTGACCACCCTGGGGGAGTGCGCGACCCGCGGGCTGAGGCCCGTGACGCTGCCCCAGGTCATGGCGGGCAGCTGGGTCCACGGGACTCTGACCACCTGGATGGGGGATCCGGCCAAGAACCGCGCCTGGGAGCTCCTGTGCGAGGCCAAGCTCGCCTTCGATGTGGCCATGAGGAGCGGCTCGCTCGATGCGCAACGCCGGCTCGCGGCCGAACGGCAGCTCGCTCTGTGCGAGAGCTCGGACTGGTTCTGGTGGTTTGGAGACTACAATCCTGCAGAGGCCGTCAGTCAGTTTGATGCGCTCTATCGACGCCAGCTCTCGCGTCTGTACGAGCAGCTCGGTGTGCCCCCTCCCGCGAGCCTCGCACAGCCGATCGCCACCGGGGGCGGCAGTCCCGAGCACGGCGGCGTCATGCGCCGCTCCTACGCCTGAATATCCCATTTCCATGAAGCGACTTCGTTCCCTGCTTTTGCCGTGGGTCTTCGCCGCGCTCGGCGGCTGCGCCCTGTTCGTGCCGAAGCTCGCTCCGCCGGGGCTCGCGATCGTCAATGTGCGGGTTCGACGTGCCGATTTCTGGGAGCAGAGGCTCGATGTGCGCGTAAGGGTGCGCAACCCCAACAGCGTGAGCCTGCCGGTGCACAATGTGCAGTACACGCTCGACATCGAAGGGCGGCGATTCGCCACCGGCACCTGCGCCCAGGGGTTCACGGTGCCCGCCCACGGCACCGCGGACTTCGACACCGAAGTCACGGCCAACATGACCGGGGCGCTGCTGACCGTTCTGGCCCGCGGCCGCGGGCAGCCCATACAGTATCGGTTGATCGGCAAGGTCGAGCTCTCTCACGGCTGGCTGCGCTCGCTGCCGTTCGATGAGCGCGGCGCGTTCACGCTGCAGTAGCTCAGTCTTCTTCGGCCCTCGGCCGGTAGGCCTGCACCAGCTCCTGCTGGCGGCGCGGCGGCACCGGGTCGTAGTGACTCAATGCCATGACGTAGCTCCCCTGGCCGCCCGTGAGCGCCTTCAGGCGTGATTGATAGTCGGTGATCTCCGAGAGCGGCACGAGTGCCGAGACCGTGGCGAGCTGACCGGGTAGCGTGTCGTTACCGTTGATGCGGGCCCGCTTGGTGGCCAGATCGCCGGTGATATCCCCGAGCGAGCTCGCCGGGGCGGTGATCTCCAGCCGCACGATGGGCTCCAGGACGATCGGGTTCGCCTTGCGGATCGCATCGAGAAAGGCCTTGCGGCCGGCGGAAACGAAGGCAACCTCCTTGGAATCCACCGCGTGATGCTTGCCGTCGTACACCGTCACGCGGATGTCCTGCAGCGGAAAACCCGCCAGCGCACCCTCCCCCAATGCCTGCCGCACGCCCTTCTCCACCGCCGGGATGAACTGCCCCGGAATGGCTCCGCCCACGACCTCATCGACGAATTCGAACCCGGTGCCGCGGTCGAGTGCCTCGATGCGCAGAAACACCTCACCGAACTGGCCCGCTCCGCCGGTCTGCTTCTTGTGGCGACTGTGCCCGTCGGCCGCGCGGGTCACCGTCTCGCGGTAGGGAATGCTGGGCGGGTGTGTCTTGATCTGCACGCCAAAGCGCTGACTCATGCGCTCGAGCACCACTCTCAGGTGCAGCTCGCCCGTCCCGTAGAGGACGGTCTCATTGACCGCGGCGTGCTGCTCGATCCGCACGCACGGATCCTCCGCCGTGAGCTTGTGCAGCGTATCGGCCAACCGCTGCTCATCCCCTCTGCGTTCGGGCTCGATGGCGACACCCAGCATCGGCGCCGGCAACGCGACGGGCTTCAGGTAAAACTGGTCCTCATCGTGGGAGTCATGCAGCACGGCGTCGCGGTGCAGGTCCTCCACTTTGGCGATGGCGCAGATGTCGCCGGGGCCGGCCTCCGGGATTTCGGTGGTCTCCTTGCCGAGCAGGCGGTAGAGGTGCGCCACTTTGAAGGGTTTGCGCGCATCTCCCACGAACAGCTGCGACCCGGGGCGCACCGTGCCCTGATGCACACGCACGGCACCGAGCTTGCCCACATAGGGATCTATCGAGATCTTGAAGACGTGCGCCACGACGTGTTTGTCTGGATCGGGTGACACATCGACCTGACGCGCCGACGCGCCGACGCCCTTGAGAAAGGGCGGGGGATTGCCCTCCGCGGGGTTCGGCATCAGCCGCGTGAAGATCTCGAGCAGCTCGGGGACACCCGCGCCGTTTTCCGCGGAGGCGAAACATACGGGCACCAGGTGGCCCTCTCGCAGCGCCTGTTCGAAGGGCTCGTGCAATTGCTGCGCCGAGAGCGCCTCGCCCTGCTCGAGGTAGAGTGCCATGAGCCGCTCATCGAGCTCGACGACCTGATCGACGATGTGAGTGTGGGCATCCTCCACGGTGGAGAAATCCACCGGGCCGCCCCGCGGCTGAAAAAAACAGTCGATCACCTCCGTGCCTCCCGAGGGCAGGTTGATCGGCAGGCATTCCGGACCGAACTGCTCGCGCAGCCGCTCGAGCACCTCGGCGCACTTGGCCTCACGGCTGTCGATCTTGTTGACGAGGAGCAGGCGGCACAATCCCCGGTCCCGTGCGAAATCCATCAGACGCTGGGTGAGGGTGTCAGGGCCACTCACTGCGCTCACGACGATGGCCACCGCCTCCACGGCCTCGAGCACCGGGAGCGTCCGGCCGAGGAAGTCGGGGTATCCGGGGGTGTCGAGTAGATGGATGCGGGTCCCTTGGTGCTCGAAAGTGAGGATGGCGGGATCGAGCGAATGCCGCAGCGAACGCTCCTGTGGATCGAAATCCGAGACGGTGTTGCCGCGCTCCAGGCTTCCCTTGCTGCGGGTGGCGCCCGTGCCGAGCAGCAGGCTCTCGGCGAGCAGGGTCTTCCCCGCGCCGGCCGCGCCGGCCAGGGCGATGTTGCGGATGCTCGTGTGGCCCATCATATTCCCCACCGCTCTTCCGACTATGGGGCAGGGTACTCCGGCACAGGGGATCCCGCAAAATGACCGCGGCAGCTCGCTGACTCGACTGTGGTTGCTCCTGGTGAACAGCAAGCCCTCCAGGACACGCGTCATGCGTGGCTGGCGGCCAAGGGCGCCGAGGCGTCTCCTCGCCCATGCACTAAGGCGCCGAGAGCTCTAGAACCAGTCCAGCCTGATTGACCGTCGTGAGCAGCACCGGGCGACGCCAGAGGCGTTGCAGGTAATCGAGCACCTTGCGGCTGCGCTCGAGGTCGAGGCCGCGGCCATCGAGCGAATGATCGTGTACCAGCTCGAGCGTGCCGTCGGCGCGGACATGCTGTGCCATTACCGTGGGCGCGCCGAAATTGTACTTGGGTGCGAGAATGACTTCGTGCAGCGCCGCCAGGTCCGGCTCGAGCACTCTGATCTGGCCGTCGCGAGCGCTGTAGCGGAATAACTCCAGATCGTCCGCGAGTTCGCGTGTCAGATGATTGCGCACGAAGGCGAAGTCGTCGTCCTGCGCGCGGATGGCAAGAGCGGCCTCGAGCCCCTGCGTCTCCACTATCTTCTCCCACATGCAGAACCCTAGGTGATACGGATTGAGGCCGAGCGCCACCTGGCTGTCGGCGGCCACCGGGCGGACGACGTCCGAGTGGCACTTGATGGCATCGACATACGCCTGTTGTGGAATGAAATCCGCCTCGCGCAGCAATCGCGCATGCCAGTACGAGGCC
The DNA here is from genome assembly GCA_027317845.1 of Gammaproteobacteria bacterium. Taxonomy (GTDB): domain Bacteria; phylum Pseudomonadota; class Gammaproteobacteria; order Steroidobacterales; family Steroidobacteraceae; genus 13-2-20CM-66-19. The sequence goes on along the minus strand of DAHVQK010000092.1, from coordinate 4,252 downwards.
CATCCCTCATTCATGATCTGGGTGGCGAATACCGGGTAGAAGTAAAACGACTCTTCGCGCACCGCGAGAAAGATGTCCCGCTCCCAACTCTCCATCTCTGGGGCGTATTGCGCCACGAACCACAACAGATCGCGCTCCGGGTGCGGTGGCACCGGCGCGCGCTTCTTCGCTTCCGGACCCGCGGCGCCTGCCGGCGGCTCAAGCGCCGCGAAGCGCTTGCGGAACTGATCGTCGGCGAGCGCCTTGGCGGGTTCAGCGTACTCGGGATAGCGCGACCGCCGCAGTGACTGGTCGATGTCGATGTGCTGCTCGAGAGCCAGCGCGGCATCGAGCACGGCCTCCACCCTCTCCAGTCCGTGCGCCTCGATCGCCTGTTGGATCTGGCGCGCATGACTGGCGGCGTGCTCCACGATGTGCTCGCTCACCTGCACCTGGCACCGTTGGAATAGCATGTTGTTACGCGAAAAGTCCGCGTGCCCGAGTACGTGGGCCGTCACGAGCACATTCTCGGCGAGGCCATTGCCGGAGGCGAGATAGGCATGTCCCGGGTTGCCGGGGAAGACCACCTCGAAGAGCCGCGAGTGGCCCATGTGCCGCTGGATGAGCTGGTAGATGTAGCGCACGCCGAACGACCAGTGAGGCATGCGCACGGGCAGACCGTAGACGGCGATCTCCATCATGAAGGAATCGGGCACCGCCTCGAACTCGACCGGGTGGAAGGACAATCCCGAGCGGGCGGCGAGCGCCTCGATGCGCTCGACATAGTCCTGCCAGACCGTCTCGCTCATGCCCCCTCCGCGGCGCGGCTCTCCGCCGAGAAGAAGTGGCGTACGGCGCCCCAGATGTCCTCGAAGTCATTGAGCGCGTAGCTGCCCGTGGCGCCACCCGCCGCCCCGAGTTCCGCGAACAGCCGTCCGGTCTCGGTGTCGAGCTGCCGCGACAGCCCCAAGGACACTTCCACATACCCCGTGAAGCAGGCATCGGCGGTGATCGCGGCAAGCCCCTCGCGCGCCTCAGCCGAATCGCTCATGGAGTTGTCCCCGTCCGAGGCATAGAAGAGATAAACGTTGCACGACGCCGGGTTGTAGCGCTCGTGGATGATCTCGCTCACCTTGGCGAAGCCGGTGGAGGCCACGGTACCGCCCGAACCGCTGACCTGGAAGAACTCCGGCTCGGGGAACTCCCACGCCTCGGTGGTATGCGCGACGAATATGGTCTCGAGCGAGCGGTATTCGCGCCTGAGTCCCTGCACCGTCCAGAAGAAGAACGTCTTGGCCAGCTTGCGGTCCCGGTCCGACATGCTGCCCGAGACATCGAGAAGAAAGAATACCGCGGCGCGAACGGCCGGCTGGCGGCGGCGTGCGAGCTGCCGGTAGCGCAGATCCTCGTCGGTGAAGGTCGGGATCGCTCCCGGGGCACCTCGCCGCTTCACCAGCTCCTTGAACGAGCGGCGCCGATCGAGCCTCGAGCGGGCGCCGCGCCGATCCCAGCCCTCACGCACCCATTCGGTCTCCTCCGATGGGCCGACCCTCGCCTTGAGGTTGGGCAGCTGCATCTCCTCCCACAGCCAGTCGACGATGTCGTCGATCTTGAACTCGAGGAGCAGCTGCACCTCGCCCTCTTCCCGGCCTCCCGGCCCCTTCTCTCCGGAGCTTTCGGTCTGAGAGGGATCGGCGAACACGTCCCCGGGCTTCACCTTGCCCTGGCCCGCTCCCTCGCTCTCCTCGGCCTTGCGCAGACGGAAATGATAGTGCTCGAGCATCTTCACCGGCACGCGCACCGTGCGCGCGCCGCCGGTGATCAGATCTCCCCCGGCAACGATCTGCGGCAGATGCCGTCGTACCGAATCGCGCACTTTCTCGTCGTGACGCAGCCAGTCGCGGGCGCCGCGGGAGAACAGGTCGTACCACTTGGCCGGATCAAGCGGCTGACGCGAATCGGTGTGTGTGCTCATGATCGGCCGTCACTCCTGTGCGAGCAATGTCGTGACGTAGCTCAGCGCTTCCTTCGCACTATACTCGTCATAGCCGTACTCGCTGATCATGCGCTGCTGCACGACAGAGATTTTTTGGCGCGCCTCCTCGTCCGGCCGGGCCGTGGAGGTGACCAGCCGCAGCACGTCGCGCCGCTCTTCGAACAGGTATTGCTCGATGGCCTCGCGCATGCGGGCGTGGCTGGCAAGCTTGAACTTCTCCCCTGTCTTGAATGCCACCATGGCCTTGCGCACCACCTCCTGGCGGAAAGAGAGCTTGCCGGAATCCGAGACCTTGATCTTCTCCTCGACCGAGCGCAGGAAGCGCTCATCGGCCGGCCGAGTCTCTCCGGTGATCGGATCCGTGACCTGTCTATGATCGAGCGACGCCTCGACTTCGTCGAGATATTTCTCGAGCAACTGCTGCGCCTCCTCCTCAAACGAGGCGAACATGGCGCGGTGCACATCCTCCTTGACCCAGCGGTTGTAGAACTCCTTGCGCGCCGAGACGAGGTGATCGATCCACGCCTTCTTCTGCTTCGTCTCCATGCGCGCATCGCTCTCGATCGCATCCTTCAGCGCGAGCAAGAGGTCCATGCTGGTGAGGCTTTGAGTCGTGCCGCGGGTGATGGCGGTCGAGATGGCGTTGATGACGAACCGGGGGCTGACCCCGTTCATGCCCTCATCGGACGCCTCGGCATGCAGTCTGGAGGCCTCGGTCTCGGGCACCCCTTCGATGGCTTCGCCCGAGTACAGACGCAGCTTCTTGGCGAGATCGAGTCCCTCGCGCTCGGGCTTGGTGAGACGCGTCAGGATGGCGAACACCGCCGCGAGATTGAGCACGTGCGGGTCAAGATGCACGTTGCGGAAGGCCGGCGCTCCCGAGACCAGTTTCTGGTAGATGCGGGACTCGTCCTTGTATGAGAGCGCATAGGGCACCTTGATGATCACCATGCGGTCGAGCAGCGCCTCGTTTTCCTTCTCCTGCAGGAATTTGTGGAACTCCGCCAGGTTGGTATGCGCCAGCACCGTCTCATCGAGGTGGATGAGCGGAAAACGCGACACCTTGACATTCTTCTCCTGAGTCAGCGTCAGCAGCAGGTACAGGAATTCGCGCTTGACCTTCAGTATCTCGATCATCTCGAGCAGCCCGCGGCTCGCCGAGTACACCGCTCCGGACCAGGACCAGGCGCGCGGATCGCCCTCGTCGCCGATCTGGGCGACCTTGGCGAGGTCCACCGAACCGACGAGATCGGCGATGTCGGCGGTCGTCGGATCGTGAGGCGCATAGGTGCCGATGCCGAAGCGCGAAGCTTCCGAGAGAAAGATGCGCTCGACCGGCACGCTCACGAAATCGCCCTCGAACTCCCTCTCGACGTAGTCACGTGCCCAGGGCGAGAGCTCTCCCTGGATACCCACGCCGTAACGCTCACGGAACTCCGCGCGTAGACTGGCCGGGATGAGATTCAGCGGATTCTCATGCAGCGGGGAGCCCTTGATGGCGTAGAGCGCCCCCTCATCGGTGCGGCTGTACTCCTCGAGACCGCGCTTCAGCAGAATGGCGAGCGTCGATTTTCCGCCCGAGGGCGGGCCGAGCAGCAGCAGCAGCCGGCGGCCGACGTCGGAACCGCCCGCGGCCGCCTTGAAATACTCCACGACCCGCGCGAGCGGTTCATCGATGCCGAACAGCTCGCGCTTGAACAGTTCCCGGGCACGCTCGGTGTCGGACACCTCGCCGTGAGCCTTCTGTCCGTGCCAGCGCAGCATGTCCCAGATGTATTCGTGGCTCGAGCGGGCAAGGGCCGCGGTATTGGCTGGCAGAATCTCGGCGAGGAACTCGCCGAAGGTGCCCTCCCAGCGCTGCGCGCGGTGCAGGCGGCTGAAAGAACTCAAGGACTCGATGAATGCTGAATGGTCGATGAATGTGCCGCGTCGCGCCCCAGGATCAGTGGCAAGTGAACGCATGGCCCTTACCTCCCGTTTCAGAACGGCAGTGAAGATCGTGCCCGGTACCTTCGCCTTGAGACGGGATCCAACGCCTTGGCCGGCGCCACGGCGCCCAACTCCGATCCCGCTGCCCTGCTTCAGTTAAGACGGCCACCGCGGCAAATCGTTCCGGTCCCACCGCACTGAACCGCTTCGCCCATTCGCCGGGCGGACCGCACGATCCTGGTGCACCGCGGGCTTCCCGCTCGCCACCCCCCGGTCCCGTGCCGGATTGGCCGCAAACCGTCTCCCCGCGCCCATCATCAGTCTCCACGCCCGGGAAGTCGAGCTTGC
>DAHVQK010000061.1 GCA_027317845.1 Gammaproteobacteria bacterium | reverse complement strand
CTTCATGGGCGCACGCTGCCGTGAGATCGGCGGCACCACGAAACTGTCCGCGGCGCGGGGGGCGGCGGTTGCGGCGGCGGGCGCCGCCGTGCTCGCCACCGTCATCTCGCCGCGCCGGGCGCCCGGGGCCTCCATGCGCAGCCACAGGATCGATACCGCGGCAACTCCCGCCGCAAGACCCGCCCCGGCGGCAAGCCGGACCCAGCCGCGCAGGCCCGGGACCTGAGCGGCATCCGCGAACCGGGGCTCCTTCGTCAAGGCGGCATTCACCCGGTCCGCCACCACACTCTGCAGCACCACGCCGCGCTCGGCGCGGATGACCGCCCCGATCACGGCGTATCGGCTCCAGCGCGCCTTGAGGCCCTCGTCGCGCGACAGGCGCCGGGCGAGCAGCTCGCACTCCCCGGAGGGCAACTCGTCGTCGAACATGGCGGAAAGCTGGCTGTCGAGCTCCTCGTTCATTCGAGTTCCTCCGTCCGGCCGAGTCCCCCCTCGAACACCTCGCGCAAGCGGTGATCGATCGCCTCGCGCGCCCGGAAAATGCGCGAGCGCACCGTTCCGACCGGACACCCCATGGTGGCTGCGATCTGCTCGTACGAGAGGCCCTCGAGCTCGCGCAGCACGATGGCCTTGCGCAGATCCTCGGGCAGCTGCTCGATGGCGGCGTTGACCGTCTGGCGGATCTCATCGGTCAGCAACAGCCCTTCGGGCGTTTCTGAATCTTTCAATCGGCCTTGCATATCGTAGGACTCGTCTATGCTGTCGCGGTCGATGTCGTAATCGACCGGACTGCGGTCACGGGAAACCACAGCGTTCTTCGCGGTGTTGATGGCGATACGGTAGAGCCAGGTGTAAAAGGCGCTGTCGCCGCGGAACTGCGGCAATGCCCGATAGGCCTTGATGAAGGCCTCCTGTGCGATATCCTCGGCCTCGGCCGGGTTACGGACATAGCGCGTCACCAGCTTGACCAGTTTGTGCTGGTACTTGAGCACCAGCACATCAAATGCCCCTTTGTCGCCGCGCTGCACGCGGCGAACCAGGCTCAAATCACTGACATCGGCGCCCATTCGCCGGCCTTCTGCTCCGTCTAAGGAAGGTCGCGCTTACGCCGCGACATGAATAGATCCTGAATCTACAGAAAAGTTCACATACCCTTGAGACCCGTGCCCCAACCCTCCGGCAGCCCCTCATCATGCCCCAATCGGCTCACGAGGCGCCACGGCAGGCCAGAATACGTTCAATCAGGGCGGCGAGTTCCACGTCCTCGGGGCGTGCTCCGGCCAGAAGATAGCCGGCCAGTTCCGGATCGGGCCGCTCGAGCAGGCGCTCCAGGGTCCGGCGCTCCTCGCTCGAGGCGCCCGGCAAGGCGGCACATGCATATCGTTCCAGGAGCACGTCGAGCTCCTTCAGACCCCGGCGGCAACGCCACCGGAGCCGCCGCGCCTGCGCGTCCATCTGCCGGCTCAGCTCTGGCGCTCCACCAGCATCTTCTTGATCTCCGCGATCGCCTTGGCGGGATTCAAGTCCTTGGGACAGACATCGGTGCAGTTCATGATGGTGTGGCACCGGTAGAGCTTGAAGGGATCCTCAAGCGCATCGAGCCGCTCGCCGGTGGCCTCATCGCGGCTGTCGATGATCCAGCGGTAGGCCGCGAGCAAGGCGGCGGGCCCGAGGTAGCGGTCGCTGTTCCACCAGTAGCTCGGGCAGGCCGTCGAGCAGCACGCGCACAGGATGCAGGCCGCCGGCCGATCGATCTTCTCCTGCTCGGCCTTTGACTGCAGCCGCTCACCATCGGGCGGCGGAGGGGTCTGCGCCACCAGCCACGGCTTGACCGAGGCGTACTGGGCATAGAAATGCGTGAGGTCCGGCACGAGATCCTTGACCACCGGCATGTGCGGCAAGGGATAGATGCGGATCTCCTTGCCGAGATCGTGCATCGAGGTGGTGCAGGCCAGACGGTTCACGCCATCGATGTTCATGGCGCACGAGCCGCAGATGCCCTCGCGGCAGGAGCGGCGGAACGTGAGCGAGGAATCGACGGCGTCTTTGATCCGGATGAGCGCATCGAGCACCATCGGACCGCACTCCCCGACATCGAGCTCGAAGGTGTCGACACTCGGGTTCTCGCCGGAGCTCGGATCGAATCGATAGATGCGAAAGGTGCGCAGCTCCCGTGCCCCGGAGGGCGCCTTGTGCGTCACGCCCTTGCGGATGCGGGAATTGGCAGGCAGTCGGAAATCAGCCATCGGGGAGCCTTGCTCAGTAGACCCGCGCCTTCGGCGGGATGGTCTCGGCGTCGGTGGTCAGGGTGTTCAGGTGCACCGGCCGGTAATCGAAGCGCACTTTGCCCGGCCCCTCCACCCATGCCAGGGTGTGCTTCATCCAGTTCGTGTCATCGCGACTCGGGAAGTCCTCGCGCGCGTGGGCGCCGCGGCTCTCGGTGCGGTTGCCGGCCGAATGGATGGTGGCGCTCGCCTGCATCAGCAGGTTCTCGAGCTCCATCGTCTCGATGAGATCGGTGTTCCAGATGAGCGAGCGGTCGGTGATGCGCACATCCTCGAACGACGCATAGGTCTGCGCGAGCTTGCGGGCACCCTCCTCGAGGGTCTGTCCGGTGCGAAACACCGCCGCGTCCATCTGCATCGTCTTCTGCATCTCGAGGCGCACCTGCGCCGTGGGACGCGAGCCGTTGGCATTGCGCAGCCGATCGAGACGGGACACGGCCAGCTCGGCGGCATCCGGCGGCAGAGGCGCGTGACGCGTGCCGGGCTTGATGATCTCGGCGCAGCGCCGCGCCGCCTGGCGGCCGAACACCACCAGGTCGAGCAGCGAATTCGATCCCAACCGGTTGGCCCCGTGCACCGACACGCACGCGGCCTCGCCGACCGCCATCAGCCCCGGCACCACGCTGTCCGGGTCGCCGTTCTTCGGCGCGAGCACCTCACCGTGATAATTGCAGGGAATGCCGCCCATGTTGTAGTGCACCGTCGGCTGCACCGGAATGGGCTGTTTGGTCACATCGACGGCGGCAAAGATGCGGGCGGTCTCGGCGATGCCCGGCAGGCGCTCGTGGATGACCTCGGGCCCCAGGTGCTCGAGGTGCAGGTGGATGTGATCGCCCTCGGCGCCGACCCCGCGTCCCTCGCGGATCTCGATGGTCATGGCGCGGCTCACCACGTCGCGGGAGGCCAGATCCTTCGCATTCGGCGCATAGCGCTCCATGAAGCGCTCGCCCTTGGAGTTGGTGAGGTAGCCGCCCTCCCCGCGCGCGCCCTCGGTGATGAGGCAGCCGGCGCGATAGATGCCGGTCGGATGGAACTGCACGAACTCCATGTCCTGCAGCGGCAGGCCCGCGCGCAGCACCATGCCGTTGCCGTCGCCGGTGCACGAGTGCGCCGAGGTACACGAGAAATACGCGCGTCCATACCCGCCCGTGGCGAGGATCGTCGTGTGCGCACGGAAGCGATGCAGCTTGCCTTCCGTCATGTCAAGCGCAATGACCCCGCGACAGGCTCCATTCTCCATCATCAGGTCGATGGCGAAATACTCCACGAAGAACGTCGCGGAGTGCCGGATCGACTGCTGATAGAGCGTGTGCAGCATCGCATGTCCGGTGCGATCCGCCGCGGCGCAGGTGCGCTGCGCGGTTCCCTTGCCGAAGTGCGTGGTCATGCCGCCGAAGGGCCGCTGATAGATGCGCCCCTCCTCGGTGCGCGAGAACGGCACTCCGTAATGCTCGAGCTCGATCACCGCGGCGGGCGCCTCCTTGCACATGAGCTCGATGGCGTCCTGATCCCCCAGCCAGTCCGAGCCCTTGACCGTGTCGTACATGTGCCAGCGCCAGTCATCCTCGCCCATGTTGCCGAGGGCGGCGCTGATGCCGCCCTGGGCCGCGACGGTGTGACTGCGGGTGGGAAAGACCTTGGTGACGCACGCGGTGGCGAGGCCCGCCTCGGCGAGCCCAAGCGTGGCGCGCAGCCCCGAGCCGCCCGCCCCGACGACGATGACGTCGTAAGTATGATCGATGAATTCGTAAGCGCTCATACGGCGCCTCCCAACGCCACCTTGAGAATCGCGAACACGCCAGCGACGGCGACCGCGACGTGGAAGAAGGTCACGAGCGCGAGCGACAGGAACTTCATTCCGCTGTCGTGCACGTAATCCTCCACCACCACGCGCACACCGAGCTGCGAGTGCCAGGCGGCGGTGAGCACGAACACGATCAGCAGCACCGCGGTCCACCCCTGCCTCATCCAGGCGCTCACGGTGGGGTAGTCGTGCGCGGGCAGCGACAGGAGGGACACGACGAACCAGATCGAGAGGAACACCAGCGCCACCGCGCTCAGGCGCTGCGTCCACCAATGATGCACGCCCTCCTTGGCGGAGCCCGCGCCGATGGCGCGACCGAGCGGACTGCGCAGCGTCATGGAGCGCCTCCCGCGCGGCACAGCATCCACCAGGCGAGGCCCGCGAACAGCAGCAGGCTCAGGACGCCGATGAGCCAGGCGCTGCGCTGCGACTGCGCGCGCTCCATGCCCCGTCCGGTATCCCAGACCAGATGACGGATGCCGGCGAGAAGGTGGTAGGAGAATGCCGCGAGCAGGACGAGGTAGATGATCTTGAAGATCCCCGAGGAGAGGATCGCGAGCGCGTGGGCGTAGGCAAGCGCGCCGCCCGCAACGGCCATCAGCCAGTACACGAGCACGATGAGCCCGACGGAGAGCACAATGCCCGAGAGTCGGTTGCTGACGGAGGTGAGGACGCTGTACCGGTACATCCGGTACACGGACAGGTGTGGCGAGAGCGGTCGTTCGGCCATAGGTGCTCGGCGCAGTTCAAAAGTCGATGCAGCGGCCCTTGTGCTCCCAGTCGCCAAAGCGCGTGGGCTCGGGCCCCTTCGGCCCCCCGATCTCCCCAGGGGTTGAGCTCGAACTCTCCCTGACGGGGGATTCGCCCGCGTCCCGGGACGCGGAGTCAGCCTGCGGGACCGGAAATCCGTCGTTCGAATCGTGCTGCATGTGTCTCAAGTCTGACACAATTTGCATGTGCTCGCCACGGCACTGTCTCGAGCCGTCACGCGCCAGGCCCCACATTCATCCCTCGTCACGACAAAAGTCATACCTATGCATCAAGAGTTTCCGGTCTGCGCGCTCGAGGAGCTCGGAGCGCTGCGCATCCAGGGCGCCGATGCCGTGCGGTTTCTCCAGGGCCAACTGTCGAACGACGTGCGGCGCCTCGCTCCCGAGCGCGCGCTGCTCGCCGGCTATCACAATCCCCAGGGGCGCGTGATCGCGTTGCTCAGACTCGTGCACCTCGGCGAGGCTGACGTGCTTGCGATCCTGCCGCGCGAGCTGCTCGCGCCCGTGGCGCAACGGCTTGGAAAATTCGTGCTGCGCTCGAAGGTGCGCCTCGCCGAGGACTGCGCGGCCTGGACGATCAGCGGGCGTGTGGGATGGGAGGCGGCCGCGCCGCCGCCGCCCTTGGGGGAACAACGCAGAGTGAGTGACTCGATCATCGTGTGTGTGAGCGAGCATCCCGCCCGGTACCTCGAGATCCGCCCGCGCACGGCGGCGCGGCCGGCGGCCACACCCGCGCACGGCGCGCACTGGCGCGTGCTCGATGTCCGCGCCGGACTCCCCCAGGTCTACGCGCAGACCAGTGAACAGTTCGTCGCACAGATGTTGAATCTCGATGTCATCGGCGCCATCGCCTTCGACAAGGGCTGTTACACCGGGCAGGAAGTCATCGCCCGCGCCCATTACCGCGGCCGCATCAAGCGGCGCCTGCAGCGCTTCTGCTCGCGGGGGCCACTCGATCTCGCGCCCGGGGACGGCGGCACCCTGGCCGACGGACGGCCGTTCAAGGTGGTGCAGGCGGCACGGCTCGAGGATGGGCGTTGCGAATTCCTGGCCGTCGCGCCGCTCCCCGGGGCGCAGGCGGAATCGGGCGGCGCGGAGGACGCCACGGCGCCCGTGGACGCCGAGTCCCTGCCGCTGCCCTACCCGCTACCGGATTGAAGCCTTCGAACCGCTCACGCCAGGGTGCGCTACAGGTCGATCAGCTCGACTTCGTCCGGCTCGATGCGCCGCTCGAGAAATCGCGAACCGATGCGGGCAAAGCGCTGCGGCGCATCGGTCGCGAGCAGCCGCAGGCTGCCCTCGCCCGCTCTCGCGGCGAGGCCGGCATCCTCGAGCGTGCGGCGCACATGGCGGGCCGTGGTCTGCGCCGAGTCGACGATGCACACCTCGGGCCCCGTGGCGCCACGGATCGCACGCGCGAGCATCGGGAAATGCGTGCATCCCAACACCAGGGTGTCGGGTGGTCCGTGTGGCGCGGCGAGGAGCGGATCGAGGTAATGGTGGGCGATGGTCTCGGCGATCGGGCCCTCGGACAAGCCTTCCTCCGCGAGCGCGACGAACAGCGGCGCCGCCAACGCGGTGACTTTCGCCCCGGCTCTGCGCCGCAGGATCGCCTCCTGATACGCCCCCCCCCGCACCGTTCCCTCCGTGGCGAGCACCGCGATGCGGCCGGAGTGCGAGGCGGCGCACGCGGCCTCGGCGCCGGGCTCGATCACCCCGATCACCGGCACGTCGAGAATTCTTTCGCGCAGCGCCGGCAGGCTCACCGCCGAGGCCGTGTTGCAGGCGATCACCAGACATTCGATGCCGCGCTCGCATAACGCCTCGGTCGCCTGCAAGGCATAGCGCACGACGGTTTCGGCGCTCTTGGTGCCATAAGGCAGCCGCGCGGTATCCCCGAGGTAGAGGAAGTGCTCCGCGGGCAGCTCCGCGGCGAGCGCCTTGAGCACGGTGAGGCCACCCACGCCCGAGTCAAATACGCCTATCATGCGCCGCGCGCAGGATGCGACCGGGTTCGCGGCAACGAAACCCGCACATGCGGCGGCGCTGACGCGCCGGAAGATGGCCCAATCATAAGCGGTCGGTGCAGGTCAGATCTCTGGGCGCAGGTGCGGGAAGAGGATCACGTCGCGGATCGAAGGCGAATCGGTGAAGAACATCACCAGGCGGTCGATGCCCACTCCGAGGCCCGCGGTGGGCGGCATGCCGTATTCCAACGCGCGCACATAGTCGGCATCGTAGAACATCGCCTCCTCGTCGCCGCGGTCCTTGCGCGCCACCTGCGCGCGAAAGCGCGCCGCCTGGTCCTCCGGATCATTGAGCTCCGAGAAGCCGTTGGCGAGTTCGCGTCCGGCGATGAACAGCTCGAACCGATCGGTGAGGAAAGGATCCTGGTCGTTGGCGCGCGAGAGCGGCGAGACCTCCGCGGGGTACGCGCACACGAAGGTCGGATCGTAGAGGGTATGCTCGGCCGTCTTTTCGAAGATCTCGATCTGCAGCTTCCCCGGGCCGTCATGCGGCTGCGCGGCGATGCCGAGCGTCCCGCAGACCTCGCGCAGGTATGCGCCATCGCGCAGCCGGGCGCGATCGAGACCGGGATTGTGATCGAGGATCGCCTGTTCCACGGTCACGCGCCTGAACGGCCGGGCGAGATCGTACTCGCGCCCCTGGTAGGTGAGCTTCTGGCCGCCGTGGATGGCATCGGCCATGCCCCGGATCGCCTTCTCGATCCAATCCATCAGGTCCCGGTAATCGGCGTACGCGAGGTACAACTCCAGCATGGTGAATTCCGGGTTGTGCTGGGTCGAGAGTCCCTCGTTGCGGAAATTGCGGTTGATTTCGTACACCCGCTCGAAGCCGCCCACGACCAGGCGCTTCAGGTACAGCTCCGGCGCGATGCGCAGGTACATCTCGAGATCGAGCGCGTTGTGATGGGTCACGAACGGCCGGGCGCTCGCCCCGCCCGGGATCGGCTGCATCATCGGCGTCTCGACCTCGATGAAGTCGAGCGCGTCGAGGAAATCCCGCAGATAGCGCACGATGCGCGCCCGCGTGCGAAATACATTGCGGCTGGTCTCATTGACGATGAGATCGACGTAGCGCTGCCGATAACGGGTCTCGACGTCCGCAAGCCCATGCCATTTGTCGGGCAGGGGGCGGAGCGACTTCACCACGAGCCGCACGCTCTCGACCCGTACCGAGAGCTCGTTCGTCCTGGTGCGGAACAGCACCCCGGTGGCGCCGACGATGTCGCCCACATCCCAGCCCTTGAACGCCTCGTACAGCTGCGGCCCGAGCGCGTCCCTCTGCAGGAAGAGCTGGATCTGGCCGGTGCGGTCGGCGATGTTCGCAAAGCTCGCCTTGCCCATCACGCGCTTGAGCAACATGCGGCCACCGACGGTGACGCGCGTTGGATTGGCCTCGAGCCACTCGGCGGTGCGCTCCCCGAAGGCGTGCTGCAGCTCCCCGGCGAGCGCATCGCGCCGGAAATCGTTGGGGAACGCCTGAGCGTGCGCGCGCAGCGCCGAAAGCTTGGCGCGCCGCTCCGCGATCAGCTTGTTCTCATCGCCGGGCTCACCGCCACGGCCTTCGTCGTGATGCTCTGCCATAGTCCGCCCTATAGGCCCGCCTTGAGCGAGGCCTCCATGAACTGATCGAGATCGCCGTCGAGCACGGCCGTGGTGTTGCCGACCTCCACTCCGGTGCGCAGGTCCTTGATGCGGGACTGATCGAGCACGTAGGAGCGGATCTGGTTGCCCCAGCTCACATCGGACTTGGAGTCCTCGAGCACCTTGGCGGCGGCATTGCGCTTGTTCACTTCCAGCTCGTAGAGTTTCGCCTTGAGCATCTTCATGGCCGTCG
>DAHVQK010000013.1 GCA_027317845.1 Gammaproteobacteria bacterium | reverse complement strand
GCGCTGCTCAACCGGTATTGGGATTCCGCCGATACGCCACGTGAGGAGTCCTACCGCCAGGACATCCTGACCGCGCATGCCTCCGGCAGACCGCCCGCCGAGGTGTATCGGGACCTGCGCGCCGCCGCGGAAAGCGGCTGGGACTTCAGCTCCCGCTGGCTCGGCGACGGCCGCACGCTCGCCACCATCCGCACCACCGACATCGTACCCGTCGATCTCAACAGCCTGCTCTACGGCCTCGAGGAAGCGATCGCGCGCGGCTGCGAGGCCAAACATGACTCCGCCTGCGCACGCCGGTTCTCGGCACGCGCGCAGCGGCGGCGCGCCGCGATCGACCGCTATCTCTGGGACGCGCACCGCGGCTACTTCACGGATTACGATTGGCGCACACGCAAGCGCAGCTCGGAGCTCAGCGCGGCGACCCTGTATCCACTGTTCGTGGGGCTTGCGGACACCCGCCAGGCGAGCGCGGTGACTGACATGACCCGTGCGCGATTGTTGCAGCAGGGAGGCATCGTTACGACGACCCTGGCGACGGGGCAGCAATGGGATGCACCCAACGGCTGGGCGCCTCTGCAATGGATCGGCGTGCGGGCGCTCGTGCGCTACGGGCACCGCGCTCTGGCACACGAGATCGCGCGCCGCTGGGTGGCCACGGTGCGGCGCGTGTATGACCATACCGGCAAGCTGGTTGAAAAATACAACGTCGAGCAGGAACTGCCGGGCGGCGGCGGGGAATACCCGCTGCAGGACGGCTTCGGCTGGACCAACGGCGTGACCGAGGCGCTGCTTGCGCGCTACCCCGATCTCATCTCCAGGCCGCCACATCGGACGGCGGAGCATCCCTCACGCACACCCGCCGCCTCAGCGCACTGAGCCCTTTGATCTGCCGGGCTTGACGGCCGTGGACGCCTGCGCCTCCTGACGGCGGCCGTTGGCGATGATCCGCCCGAGATATGCCTTCAGGCTCTCGATCTCCCCGGGCGTGAAATCGACCAGATGCCGGCGCAGCGCGCGTCTGGCCGCCGGACGAATGCGCGGCAGCAGCCGCTCCCCCGTTTCGGTCAGGCGCAGCAGCACGACACGGCGGTCGCCGCCGTCGCGCTGACGGCGCACCAACCCTTTTTCCTCCAGCCGGTCGAGCATGCGGGTCATCGAGCCGGTGTCGTAATGCAGCGCGCGGCACAGGCTCGCTCCCGTCTCAACAGTGTTGCGGTAGAGATTCTTCAGGACTTCGAACTGTGCGCCCGTCACGCCGTAGCGCTCGAGCTCGGTGTCGAAACTCGAGAGCACCGCGCCCCTTGCCCGGGTAATGAGCGTGCGCACGCCGAGCGCCTCTTTCCTCGGCACCGGCCCCGGTGAAGGCAAGGTCTTCGAGCGCCGGCGCACCGCGGCCCGGGCATCGTCGCGTGAAACTTTCGGTCTGCCGATCATGTATTGGCGTGGGGCTGTGCTGCGGCTAAGATGGCTGCCCGGGCGATTGCTGCCGTGTAGTTTACTGTCATGACAGTGATCTGCCGGAGCGCTATTTCTCCCCACTTCCGTGGTGTTTGTCAAGAAATGTCAAGAATCGTGCTTTCGCTTGCGAACCCTCGGATGAGAGTCAGCATGACGGCAGCGCTCGGCGCCACCGCCGCGCTGCTGGGAGGCTGCGGCCCCTCCGCGCCGAAGAGTGCGCCGGGACCCGCGCAGGTGACCGTGATCGTCGCTCACCCGCGGCAAGTACCGCTGACACGCGACTACACCGGACGGCTGTCCGCGCACCGCGAGGCCAACGTGCTCGCCCGCGTCCCGGGTGTTCTTCTCAAACGGTTCTACAGAGAAGGAACGGCGGTCAAGGCCGGCGAACCACTCTTCGAGATCGACCCCGCCCCGTACCGGGCGGCCCTCGACGGGGCGCTGGCCGCGCTGGCGGAAGCCCGGGCCAACGCGACCAATGCCCACGTGACCGCCCAGCGCGACCGTGCGCTGATTGCGAGCCATCTGGTCTCCCAGGCGCAACTCGATACGGACGAAGCGGCGGAACGATCCACCGCCGCGCTCGTCAAGCAGGCCGAGGCCAACGTGGAGACCGCTCGCATCAATCTCGGGTACACCGATGTGACCTCCCCCATCGCCGGCATCGCCGGCGAGCAGCAGGTGACCGAGGGGGCCATGGTCGGCCAGGGCACCCCGACGCTGCTCACCACCGTGGATCAGATCGATCCCATTTACGTCAACTTCGACGAGCCGGCGACCCAACAGGAGGAGCTCGCGGCGCAGCGACAGAGCGGCCTCGTCTCGACCACCGACGGGGAGGCGGGCAAGGTGCAGATCACCCTGCCGAACGGCATGACGTACGGGCAGTCCGGCACGGTCGACTTCCATTCGGCCAGCGTCGATCCTAGCACCGGCTCCATCGCCCTGCGTGGCATCATCCCCAATCCCGGCCACATCCTGCTGCCGGGAATGTTCGTCAACGTCCGCCTCACGGTGGGCGTCATCCGCCACGCGTTCCTGATCCCGCAGGCCGCGCTGCAGCGTGACGGCGCAGGCGGCGCATACGTGCTCGCGGTCTCGGGCGGCAAGGTCATCGAGCGGCACGTGAAGACCGACGGGACGCACGGGACCGACTGGATCGTGTCAGGCGGTCTTACCGATGGCGATCGCATCGTCATTGCGGGGATCCAGAACGCCCATCCCGGAGCCGCGGTTTCCGCACAGCTCGCCGAGAGCCCGTAGGAGCCGCTCGGTGCCGCAATTCTTCATCGACCGCCCGGTCTTCGCCTGGGTCATCGCCATCCTCATCTGCCTCGGCGGCGCCATTGCGCTCAGCCGCCTGCCCACGGACTCCTACCCGGTGGTCGCTCCGCCTCAGGTGGTCATCACCGCGAACTATCCGGGCGCCAACGCAAGCACGGTCGAGTCGACGGTCACCAAGGTGATCGAGCAGCAACTGACCGGCATCGACAACCTGCTCTACTTCACCTCGCAATCGAGCTACGGCCAGTCTCAGATCACGCTCACGTTCGCGACCGGCACCAACCCCGACATCGCCGAGGTGCAGACCCAGAATCAGGTGGCGCTCGCCGATCCGCAGCTGCCCACCGAGGTCGTCCAGCAAGGCATCCACATCAACAAATCGAGCGCCGGATTCCTGGCGGCGATCGCGCTGCGCTCGGGTCCTGGAGGTCCGGATCGCGCGGCACTCAATCACTGGGTGGCGGCGCATGTTCTCGATCAGATCGAACGCATCAACGGGGTGGGTTCGGCGAATCTCTTCGGTTCCGATTACGCCATGCGGATCTGGCTCAACCCGAACGAGCTGCACGCCTACGGTCTCTCCGCCGCGACGGTGCTGCAGGCGATCCAGGGCCAGAACATCCAGGTCGCCGCCGGATCGATCGGCGCCGCTCCCGCGGTGCCCGGCCAGCAGACCACCGCCACCGTCTCGACCCAGGGATGGTTCGATTCGCCGCGGCAGTTCGGCAACATCCTGTTGCGCACCAACCCGGATGGCACCTCGGTGCACGTGAAGAATGTGGCCCAGGTGCAGCTCGGCCTGCAGAATTACGCTTTTGCGACCCGGGTGAACACGACCCCGGTGGCCGCCTTCGGCATCCAGCTGCTGCCGGATGCCAACGGCCTGCAGGTGATGAAGCGGGTCACGGCGCAGATGAACCAGCTGCAGAAGAGCTTCCCGCCCGGGGTGACCTGGTTCGCGCCGGTAGACTCGACCCTGTTCATCAAGGCGGCGATCAAGGACGTGATGATCACGATCGGCGAGGCGTTCGTGCTCGTCTTCATCGTGATGCTGGTGTTCCTGCAGAGCTTCCGCGCAACGCTGGTGCCGATGCTCGTGGTGCCGACCGCGCTGCTCGGTGCGATGATCGGCATTTATGCGCTCGGCTACTCGATCAACCAATTGACGCTGTTCGCCATGGTGCTGGCGATCGGCATCGTCGTCGATGACGCCATCGTGGTGGTCGAGGCGGTCGATCGCATCATGCGCGAGGAGCACTTGAGCCCCCGGGAAGCCACGCGCAAGGCCATGCGGCAGATCACCGGAGCCATCGTGGCGATCACGCTGGTGCTCTCGGCGGTGTTCATTCCGAGCGCCCTGCAGGCGGGCAGCACCGGAGTGATCTACCGGCAGTTCGCCATGACCATTGCTCTCTCCATGGTGTTCTCGGCGTTCCTCGCGCTGTCGTTTTCCCCCGCGCTGTGCGCATCGCTCATGCGCCCGGAGCATCTGCGGGCAAACCCCCTGTTCCGGGCATTCAACCGGGCGTTCGAGGGAACTCGGGCGGCCTACATGCGGCGCGTCTTCCAGTCCGTGACGCACCTGCCGCGTTGGATGGGCGCATTCGCGGTCATGCTGGCGCTTGGCGCGTTTCTCTTCGTGAGACTTCCCGGCAGCTTCGTGCCCGATGAGGACCAGAGCGACATCATGGCAAGCGTACAGCTGCCACCCGGGGCCACCCTGCAGCGCACCGAGGCGGTGCTGCAGCATTTCTACAGGATCATGGCGAAGGTCCCCGGGGTCCACGACGTATTCCAGGTCGCCGGCAGCGGCTTCGCCGGCAACTCGGAGAACTCCGGCCGCTCGTTCATCCACCTCGCGCCGTGGAACGACCGGAGCATGACCGCGGAGCAGATCATCCGCCTGGCCAACAGGGAGGTTCATCGTCGGATCCACGATGCGGACATCTTCGTGGTCAACAAGCCGCCGATCCAGGGACTCGGACAGTTCTCCGGCTTCGACTTCTATCTGGAAGACCGCGCGGGACTCGGAACGGCCGCGCTCGATTCGGCGGTCAACACCCTGATTGCCAAGGCGGCCCGGGATCCCCTGCTCTACAACGTGCGCGTCAATGGCCTCCCGCCGCAGCCGCAGCTGATGCTGCACGTCGATCGTGTCGAGGCCCAGTCGATGGGCGTGTCGCCCGAACAGGTCTACCAGTCGCTGCAATTGATGCTGGCGCCGGTGTTCGCCAACGACTTCATCTACGACGGCCGTGTCGAGCAGGTGCTGGTGCAGGCGGCGGCACCGTACCGCATGGGCCCGCAGAGTCTGGAGCAGTTCTATGTCGGCGGCCCGGGCGCTGCAGCCACCTCCGGCGGCCCGGGCGGCACGATGATCCCGCTGTCGGACTTCGTGCACGCCCGGTGGCAGACGGCCTCGCCGGCGTTGACCGGATACGATGGGTATCCGGCGGTGGAGATCCTCGGCGCGGCGGCCCGGGGATACAGCTCCGGCCAGGCCATGAACGAGATGGAACGGCTCGTGCGCCGTGACCTGCCGCACGGATTCGGCTACGACTGGGCGGGCCAATCGCTACAGGAAATCAGCTCCGCCGCCCAGGCGCCCACGCTGTTTGCGCTCTCCGTCCTGGCCGTTTACCTGGCGCTCGCCGCGCTCTATGAGAGCTGGAGCATACCGGCCTCGGTGCTGCTCGCCGTGCCGATCGGCATCATCGGAAGCACCGTCGCGGCGACCTTGCACGGCCTGCCCAATGACGTGTTTTTCAAAGTCGGCCTCATCACCATCATCGGTCTGACCGCGAAGAACGCCATCCTGATAGTGGAATTCGCCGTCTCCGAGCAGCGCAGCGGCAAGAGTCTGCACAGCGCCGTGATGGAGGCCGCGCGGTTGCGCTTCAGGCCCATCCTCATGACCTCCTTCGCGTTCGTCCTCGGCGTATTCCCGATGATGGTCTCCACGGGCGCCGGCGCCAATGCGCGACACGACATTGGCACCTGTGTCGTCGGAGGCATGCTGAGCGCGGTACTGCTCGGCGTCCTGCTCATCCCCCTGTGCTACGTGACCGTGCGTCGCCTGCTCGGCGACCAGCTCGATGAGGAGCCGGGCCGTCCGGAGACCTTGCCCGTCACGCCACCGCGCGGCGAAGGGTGACCGCGCGCCATGCGTAATAGATCGGAACACCCGCGACGATCACCAGCAGCGTCACGCCGGTATCGCGCGGATCGGTGACCGCGGAATTCGCCAGCATGCCGAGTGAGGCGAGCAGGAACAACGCTGGCACCACCGGATAGCCCCAGGTCCGGTAGGGCCGATGCAGATCCGGCCGCTTGCGCCGCAGCACATACACTGCCGCGACGGTCAGCACGTAGAATGGCCAAAGTCCGAGCACGAAGCGGTCGGCGAGCTGCGCGAAATCATTCTGCAGCACGTAGGCGATGCCGAGCCCGGTCGACAGCCAGATGGCCACGGAGGGACTTTCAAAGCGGGGCGACACTCTGCCCACGGAGCGAAACAGAAGCCCGCGATCACCCATCGCGAACAACACCCGTGAGCCCGTCATCAGTGAGGCATGCAATCCGCTGAAGGTGGACACTAGCACGACGGCGGAAATCACCGCTGCGCCCGCTCCGCCAAACAGGGGAATGTGCCGGGCGACCGTGGCCGCAACGAGTGGCGCGTGCGCGATTTCGGCCCCCGGCAGCGCATACCAGAAGCCGAGATTGACCAGCAGGTACACCAGCATCACGCAGCAGGTGCCGAGGATCAGCGCAAGCGGCAGCGTGCGCTGCGGCTGGTAGATCTCGCCCCCCATGAAGGACACATCGGCCCAGCCGTCGTACGTCCACATGACTGGAACGAGTGCGGTGGCGATCAAGGAGGCCTGGGCGCCCCCCTGCCACAATATCCTGTGATGCGCCGATGCGCCCGAGACCGCCGTGAATGCCAACAGACCCAACGCCAGCAGGGCGGCGTACTTGGCTGCGGTTGCCGGTGCCAGCACCGCCACGGCCCGGCGCACACCGATGTAGTTGATGGTGCCGACGGCCAGGATGGCCGCGGCGGCGACCTCATGTACCTGAGCCGCGGTGAAAGGAATGAAATAGCCCAGATACTCGGCGAAAATCGTCGAGGTGGCGCCGAGCGCCGAGGCGCGGATGACCGCGAGCTCCGTCCAGCCGAACAGGAACGCCGGCAGGCTCCCGTAGGCTTCCAGCAGATAGGCGAATATGCCGCCCGAGCGCGGCAGCGCCGCGGCCAGCTCCGCCACCGACAGCGCGCCCGCCAGCGCCACCAGACCGCCGATCAGCCAGCACAGCATCGCCGGCCCCGGCGAGTGCAGCAGGCCGGCGACCGTGGCCGGCACGCGGAAAATGCCGCTGCCGACCGTCACCCCCACCAGGACGGTCACCGCGCTCCACAGGCCGACGGTGCGCGGCATGCGCTCGCCCCAGTGGTCCGCGTGCGTCTGCTTTTCTTGCTGTTCGAGTTCGGACAAGAGGCCCTCCCGCCGTCGGCGCAGATCCGCAGGATAGCAAATGAGGGGACCGCGCCCGAGCCGGCGGCCCCGGAACGTGCTCAGGTGTTCGCCACGTCCGAAATCGCCGCGGCCTGGGTCCGCCCAGCGGCGGATGGCCCCGAGGGAGCCGCGGAGGAATCGTTGGTCGGAATTTCGAACACCACCTTCAGGCCGCCCGTTTGCGACGCGGCCTCGGCCCAAATGCGCCCGCGATGCAAGGCGATGATGCTGCGGCAGATGGCGAGTCCGAGACCACTGCCCTGCTCATCCCCAGTGCGTTTGCCCAGCCGCACGAAGCGCTCGAAGATCCGATCCCGGTCGCCAGGAGGCAGCCCAGGGCCCTGATCCTCGAGACTGACGCGCCAATGGCTGGCCGACACCGAGGAGCACAGTGTCACGACCCCCTCAGGCGGCGAGGCATGCAGGGCGTTGACCAGCAGATTGAGCAGCACCTGACGGATGCGCTGAGCCTCGAAGGTGGCCGAGCCTTCTCCGTCGCACTGCAGCTCGAAGCGCCGCCCATGGTGCTCGGCCAGTACGCGCGCATCCTGTGCAAAGACGCTCAGGAAACGGCTCGGGTTCTGGGGCTTCAATATGAGCGTGATGGCTCTCGCTTCGGCACGGGACAGGAACAGCAGCTCCTCGATGATGCGGTTCAGACGCGCCAGTTCCTCGAGTTGCATCTGCACCGCTTCCTCATCCACGGGCGACAGCTTCCCCTTCACCAATAGCTTCTCGGCCTGCAGGCGGATCAGCGATAGGGGCGTCTTGAGCTCGTGCGAGGCCTCCGCCGTGAAGCGGCGGATCTCCTTGAAGGAGTACTCCAGGCGGTCGAACATCTGGTTGAGCAGGCGCCCGAGCTCGGAAATCTCGTCCTTCACCCCGGAGACCGGGATACGCTCGCTCAGGTTGTCCGAGCCGATGCGCAGTGCGGTCTCGCGGATCAACCGCACGGGCCGCAGCGCCATGCGGCTCAGGGCGAAACCGATGAGGGCGCTGACACCGAGCATCGCGCCCAGCAGACCCGAGCAGACCTCGACGTAGCCATCCATGTCCTTGTAGACCTGCTCCGAGGAGGAGGCGATGGTGATATCGAGAGGCGGCAGGATGAACTCCGCCAGGCGCAACCGGCCGATATCGGGCATCGTCCCGTCGAATCGATGCAGGTGCGGCACGTCCGGCAGCGGACGGCCGTCCAGGTTATTGGAATCGAAAACCACGCCCCGGCCTGGCTCATCGACCTCTATGTAGAAGAGAACCGAGGCGTACTTGGTCGTCGCCCGGATCCTGTGGTTGATTTCCGGCACGGTGAGCGACTGATAGTTCGGTCCCAGGCGGGCGCGGATCTGCTCGTACTCGGCAGTATTGAGCTGGTCGAGTCCGTGGATCAGGTAGCTCTCGAGCAGCTGGTAGCCGACCACGAACAGGCCCGCGAGCGTGATGGTCGCCGCGAGCGCGTACCAGGCGGTCAGCCGCAGGCTGATGGATCGCAGCATCAGAGCAGCTGGTAGCCGACGCCGCGCACGGTCTTGAAGAATGCCTTGTCCTGGCTCTTCTCGAGCTTGGCTCGCAGCCGGCTCATGTAGACATCGAGCAGATTGGTGTCGACGTCGTAGTTGGAGGCCCAGATCTTCTCCGAAATCAGGGTGCGAGCGAGAATCCGCCCCGGGTTCTGCATGAAGATCTCGAGGAGCGCGAACTCGCGCCGCGTGAGGTCCACGGGCTGGCCGTGCAGGTGCGCCGTCTGGTTGAGCAGATCGAGCCGGATGCCGCGGTATTCGATGACGGTGTCCTTGACCTCCGACTGGCGGCGCAGCTGCGAGCGGACCCGGGCGAGCAGTTCCTCGAAGCTGAAGGGCTTGGGCAGGTAGTCATCGGCGCCAAGGTCCAGTCCCTTGACCCGGTCCTGCACCGAATCGCGCGCGCTCAGGATGAGCACCGGCTCCTTGAAACCGTTGCGTCGCCAACCGCGCAACAGCTCGAGGCCATCCCCGTCCGGGAGCCCCAGATCGAGGATGATGAGGTCATAGGCGGCATCACATAGCGCGTCCCGCGCGGCGCGGCAGCTGTCGGCACAGGTCACGGTATAGGCGCGCTCCGCAAGCCCCTGCTTGAGCAGTTGCGCAAGGCGCGGCTGGTCTTCGACGATCAGGATTTTCATCGGTGAGGGTCCTGCGGGACCGGACTCGCCAATGAGGGCCCCTGCGGATACTGCCCGGACAGTATACGGCCGTCCGCCGGCAGGCGCCCGCGCTACCCGCCAAGCGTCCATAGCAGCACCGCGTCGAACAGCGCCTTGCCCTGAGGGGTCAGATCATCAAAGGTCGGATTATCGAGCGGCAGCAGCGCCCGCCGGGCCGGCGCGATGAATCCCCCGGCCATGCGGGCGCCCTTGGGGTAGCCGAAGATCGCATCCTCGCGCGGCTCCCCGGGCAGGGTTGCTATTACCGTGGCATCGGGCAGCGGCCAGGCCCACTTGAGCACCCCGGGATGATGGGTGAACTTCACCAGCCCCGGCTTCAGCCCCGCAGCCATGGGGCTCCATGCACCGACGATGTCGAGATAGTTCTCCGGCGGATCATCGCTTTCGAGCAGCTCTCCGTGCTCACCGTAGTCACGATAACGAACGCGCCCTGTGAAGTGGAGCGAGTCCGACAACAGACCCTCCAGCGAGAGGAGCGGAACGCGTACGTCGTCGTACTTGTTCGCGAGCTTCCACTTCGAGCAGGTGCCGGAAAGGATCACCAGGTTCATGCCGCGGGCGCGGCTTTGCGGGTCCATCTGGTCGGCGACAGTCACCGTGAAGCCGAGCCCGCGCAGATGCGCCACCATGGCGGCATCCGAACGATGTCCCTCCCCGCCATGGACCCGCTCGACGAACAGCACCTTCCTGCCTTGGGCGAAACGACGGATCTTCGCATCGAGCGCCGCGGGATCATAGGCCGGAACCGGCGGGGGTGGCGATGCCGCCCAGCGCAAAGCGGCATCGAACAGCTTCCGGCCGATCGCCCAGCTGCGCAGGTGCGCGCTCATCGCCGCCGGCCCGTGCACCGCCGTGAGCAGGTGAAAGTCATCGTTGCCCAGGTAGAACGCGACGCGGCGTGCCGGAGCCACGCTGCCGTCGGCCAGGGTCGCGTCCCGCTCATAGGTGAACACGGCCGCATGCGTCCGGCTGCCGAAGAAGTCCGCGATTACCGTGCCCCCGGGACCGGGCCGCCCCCAGCCGGCGGTCTGAGGCTCCAGGTACAGCGTCCCGAACAGCTGCGGCTCGAGACCCACGGCCCGACTGATCTCGGACGTAATGTTGGCGCCGTACGCGTACAACACCGCAAAACTGTCGGCATAGTGCTGTACCGGATCGATCACCTCGTAATCGCGATGCAACACGGCTCCGGTGAGACCGAGATTGGGATAGTCATAGGTATTCCAGGTAAAGATCGGCACGGCGGCCTGCGCGTACTTGTCGCCAAGCTCATGCGCGTCCGCGGTCGAAGAGAGCACGATCAGGCTCGCGCCAACGGCATCGGAGGCTGGCGCGCTCGCATCCACCCTCCGCACCACGAACCCCAGCTCGCGCAGATGCCGGGCCACTCGCGCATCATCGTTGGGCTCGGGGCTGTCGGCGCCGCCGGTCACGAGCAGCACGGTCTTGCCCTTGAGCGCCGCCCAGGGGGCGAGCGCGGCGCGGGCCGCGGGCCACACCAGGCCGGTTGCGAGCACCGCGCACACTCCCATCGCCCGCAGGCGAGTCATGAGTCCCATCACTGTGCACCCCCCTTATCAGATCGTCGCAGCACCAGAAGCTCACCTCCCGCGTCCGCAGCCGGCGCAATCGCCAGCCAGAGCTCGCCCGCCGGCGGACTCAGGGCCAGGGCGCTTACGGTGCCGGGTAGCGCCAACTTGCCGCCGTTGGCATAGTGAACGAACGCGTACATACGGATGGCATCCAGCTCCTCGCCGCCGGCGATGAAGGTTCCGCCCTTCCACCCGGACGGGCCGAGGGGGTGGAACGCAAACGCCAACTGCAGGGCATCCGATTGCTGGATAGGCAGTTTCAGGAACGTGAAACCCAGGTCCGCGTCCACGATCAGCGCGTGGCCATTGCCGCAGCCGACGAACAGCCGGCGTCCCATGGGGTCCATGGCGAGGCCGGATGGCGCGCGGCAGCCAGGCAGCGGTATCTCTCCGGAGAGCGCCATCTTGTCCGCGCTGACGACATCGAGAGAATCCCGGGCGCTGTTGGCGACATAAAGCGTGCCCCGTCCATTGGCGGCCATCTGTGCCAACATGCCCGGCATTCGTGCGACGCCGAGGCGCTTGCCGGTCCTGGGCTCGAGGCGCGTCACCGAATGTCCGGCCCGGCTTGCGACGAACAGCTGATTCGCGATCGAATCGAAGAGCACACCGGATGGAGCCCCCGCATGCAGCGCGACGGAGGTGACGACATGCAGCGGGCGCACACCGAGGATCACCAGGCGCGCAGGCGCCTTCACGACCGCATAGAGCGTATCACCCGCTCCAGCGGCCAGTCCGGTCACGACTCCGGACAGTTTCACGTTCGATGCAGCCCTGCCCCGGTCATCGAAGCTGCGAATCTCCTCGCCTACCGCGGCATATACGTGTTTGGCGTCGGGCCCGGCGGCGAGAGCCCTTACCTGGCCCGTGCCACCCACCGCGACTCGCTGCAGCACCTGCACCGGGGAGGTCGAGGCGGAGGCGCTCAGCACGCCTGTCAGCGCGGCGAGTCCCGCCAGGACCGCCCCGCGTCTGTTTCCCGTCGCCCCTCGTCTCACCTTGCTCATCACTGCACTCTCCTCGCCGGAAGACGGGCAATGCGCTCCGCGGCGTTCACCTGAAATTTTCGCAACGGCAGAAAGATGCCCTCGCGCCGTACATCGAGCTGGCCCTGGCGGCTCAGGATGAGACGGAGGAATTCCTGCACGGCCGGCGGCAAGGGCCGTCCGGGCCGCTGATTGATGTTACCGTAGACCAGCCGGCTCAGGGGGTACCTGCCGAGCACCACGTTGGTGAAGGTCGGGGACACGACATCGGCGCCCTCGCCCACCGCCAACACCTTTACCGGTGCGTCCAGGAAGGCGAGGCCCGTGATGCCGATGCCGTCGGGATCCGCGGCCACACGCTTTGCGATCGGGAACACCAGCTTGTCGAAATGCAGGTCCGCGCGCCAATGTCCGCGCCTGCCTCGGAAATCGAGGACGCGTTCCCGCACGAACTCCTCGTAACCGCCCCAGGGCTTGAGAGCGTACACGTGCACGGGCTTCTCGGCCCACACGCCTCCCGCGCCCAACTGCCCCCAGGTGACCGCCGGTCGATCACCGCGCAGATGAGAGCGGGAAAACACCGCATCGAGCTGATCAAGCGTCAGCTGATGAACCGGGTTGCTCTTGTTGACGATGATGGTCACGGCGTCCAGAAAACCGAACTGGCGCCACGAGCCGCCCGAGACGGGCACGCTGGTGGGGTCGTAGCCGTACTTCGCGTGGAAGGAACTGACATCGGTGGGCTTCAGCTCCCGCGACACGAACGCGATATCCACCCGGCCCGCAATCAGCGCCCGGGCGGCATCGCTCCCCTCGAAGGGCGGTCCGAAGACGACACGCACCTGGGGGTAGTATCTCGAGAAGGTGCGCATCCAGGAGCGAACGAGCTTCGGCAGCACGTCCGAGCTCATGAGGCGCAGTGTTCCGGTGAGGTCCGCACCGTACCGCGGCTCGAAGCTCACGAGCGCCGGATCGAGCGTCGGCTGCAACACCTCCGGCGTGGGCAACGCGCGTCCGACGCGCATCCCCTCGAGATCCTGCGCCTTGGACTGTGGCGGATGCGTTGCCTCCACGGGCACCTGCCATTCGACCGTGGCCGGGACGCCGGCGGCGGCGA
>DAHVQK010000010.1 GCA_027317845.1 Gammaproteobacteria bacterium | reverse complement strand
AAAAAACAAAAAGCCCCTCGGAGGGGCTTTCTGGAAGTCACTCATTCGAGGCGCTCGCCCCGAAGGCGCAGCCGCTCCGATCTCCGCGACCGAGGCCCGCGGAGGCGCGAATTGTACGCTGACGTGAAAGGATCGTATAGGCTTTTTGACTACAATTGAGTGCATGAGCACGAGTGAAGCGCCCGGGGAAGGCGGCGGGGGAGCTGCGCGGATCGACCGCTGGCTCTTCGGAGTGCGACTGTTCAAGTCGCGCTCCCTGGCCGCCCAGGCCGTCAGCGGCGGCAAAGTGCACGTGAATGGCCAACGGGTCAAGCCCTCGCATGGGCTGCGTCCGGGGGACCAGGTGAACTTCGTGCGCGGGGCAATTGAGTTCGAATGCTCGGTGGTCGGGATTCCGGCGAGGCGGGGGCCGGCTCCCGAGGCGCTCACACATTACCTGGAGTCCGAGGCGAGCCAGGCGCGCCGGGCCGAATTCGCCGAGCGCATGCGCCTCGCCGCGGCGCTCACGCCCCGGCCCGAGGACCGACCCGATAAGCATCAGCGGCGCGAGCTGCGCCGGCTGCGCGGTCGCGGTTGACCCGGCGCGCTGTCGCTACGAGACAATTCCCCCGGCCCGGCTCCGACGGATAATGAGTCCATGCATCCGTCCTGCACGAGCGGGTCACACCCGGGTCGGAGCGCGCCCCGCGGTTGCTCTCCTCCTTACGAGCATGGCGCGTTCGTGAACGTCCCCAAGGGCAAGAGGTTTCTGGAATGTCGCTGAGCGTGTTCGATATCTTCAAGATCGGCATCGGGCCCTCGAGCTCGCACACCATGGGGCCGATGCGGGCCGCGCGCGAGTTTCTGCTGAGCCTCGAGGCCGACGGGCTCCTCGGCTCGGTCGAGACGCTCACGGTCCGTCTGTACGGTTCGCTCGCCCTCACCGGGCTCGGGCACGGGACCGATCGCGCCATTCTGATGGGCTTGACGGGCGCAGATCCCGAGACGGTCGATCCCGACAGCATCGAGCCGACCCTGCAACGCATCCGCGCAAGCGGGCGTATCCGCCTCCTCGAGCGGCACGAGATCGCCTTCCAGGAGAAGGAACATCTGCTGCTGTTGCGCACCGAGCGGCTGCCGCACCATTCCAACGGCATGCGCTTCACGGCGGGCGGCGCCGCAGGAGCATCGCTTCGCGAGGAGGATATCTACTCCATCGGCGGCGGCTTCATCGTTCGCGGAGGCGAGGACCAGGCGCGCGAAGCCACCACCCGGGGGAGGCCGCCCTACCCCTTCACCAGCGGTCGCGAGCTCCTCGCCCTGTGCCGCGAGAACGGACTCGAGATCTTCGAGCTCATGATGGCCAACGAGCGCACCTGGGCCGCCGAGGCGCAGGTGACTGCCGGGGTGCTGCACATCTGGCAGGTGATGCGGGCCTGCATCGAGAGGGGATTTCGCCAGAACGGGGTGCTCCCCGGACCGCTCAAGGTGCGCCGCCGCGCCCCGAAGCTCCACCGCCAACTCACCGAGAGCGCAACCGCCCGGCCGCTCGAGACGATGGACTGGGTGGACGCGTTTGCGCTTGCAGTCAACGAGGAGAACGCCGCCGGCGGCCGGGTGGTCACCGCTCCGACCAACGGTGCGGCGGGCATCGTACCCGCGGTGCTCCATTATTACCGGCGCTTCGAGCCCGGCGCGAGCGACGATGGCGTGGTGCGTTTTCTGCTCACGGCTGCGGCCATCGGCATGCTCTATAAGCAGAACGCATCGATCTCGGGCGCCGAGATGGGCTGCCAGGGCGAGGTGGGCGTCGCCTGTTCCATGGCCGCCGCCGGGCTGGTGGCGGCTCTCCAGGGCAGCAACGAACAGGTCGAGAACGCCGCCGAGATCGGCATGGAGCACAACCTGGGGCTCACCTGCGATCCAGTGGGGGGACTGGTGCAGATTCCGTGCATCGAGCGCAACGCCATGGGCGCGATCAAGGCCATCAATGCCGCGCGCCTGGCGATGCGCGGCGATGGCACCCACAAGGTGTCCCTGGATCACGTGATCGTCACCATGCGCCAGACCGGCGAGGACATGTCGACGATCTACAAGGAAACCTCGCAGGGCGGGTTGGCGGTGAACGTCCCCGAATGCTAGGGGCGAGTCTTGTCTAGGACGGCGCTCGGTGGTCGTGGGCCAGGACCACCCGGTTGCGCCCGGCGGCCTTGGCGCCGTACAGGGCCACATCGGCGTTGTGGCGCAGCGATTCGATCGTATCGCCCGGCCGATCCGTCGCCGCCCCGATCGACAGCGTCACCTCGCCCGCGAACTGCGTACCGTCTGCCCGCACGATGAGGGTGCGCTGAGCGCAGCTGCGGATCTTCTCGGCGAGCGCGGCGGCGGCGGCCAGGGTGCCACCGGGCATGAAGACCATGAACTCATCTCCGCCGACCCGGGCGGCCACATCCTCGCTCGAGAGGTGCTCGCTCAGGATCTCGGCAACTCTCTTCAACACCTTGTCACCGATCACATGCCCGTGGGTGTCATTGATGCGCTTGAAGTAATCGATGTCCACCGCCAGGAAGGCGACTTCGGTGAGATCCTGCGGATTCCTCCGCGCCTCCACGGCGCGTTTGAATCCGTAGAGATTGTTCAGCCCGGTGAGCGGGTCGCGAAGCGGCTCGATCTGTGCCCGCTCCAGGCGCTCCATCACCGTGGCGACCTCGTCTCGCTGGCGGGCAAGCTGCTCCTGAAGGCTGCGCAGGGTCGCCTGCAGCAGAACGGCCCGCTCCAGCACGTCGCAGATCACTCGGGCCGCTGATTCGTTACCGTCGGGACCGCTCAGCCTTTCCCTCGCATCTTCCAGGCAATCGCTGAAGCGCCGCACCGTTGCGCCGGCATCGAGGGTGTCCTGCTCGGTTTTCCCGATGAGCTCGCGCAGCTCCTGCTGAGCCAGCTCGAAGGTCTGTACGTCCCGGGCCGCGATGTGCAGCGCGTGCAGGCGGCAGATCTCCGTATCGGAGAGCAGGTTCTCGGCAGCGAGCAGCCTCGCGAGCTCCTGGGTGAGCGCCGGATTGAGGTCGGCGACATGCTCGTACCAGACGGCATAGCTCAACGGGTGATACGCGGCCTGATGAGGCGACATCAACTGCAAGGCTTGGCGCAGGATTGCGGCGCTCTCTTCCCTCGATTGCTGGTAGCGCATGCGTTGGGTAGCGAATCGCTTTTTTACTTATTGTTTTGCAATATAGCATTCTCGGGGAGACTGTGCACCCCTGAAAAGCGTTCGAACAACAAACCACCACGGGCATTGCCGTGGTCTTCATCCGGCCCGCAGTCTTGTGGAAGCGCTCGCGGACGCGCCGCGTCCGCGAGGCTCAGGCTTGCGCGACTCCGGCCGCTGCCGGCCGGATCGCCTCCCGCTCAGACTCCGGGCGGGGCAAAGCTCGGAACGGGCTTCGGCGGCTCGCCGTTCGTCGAGGCGGCGCGCTGTTCTCTCTTGATACGTTCGTAGATTTCCTCACGATGCACCGCCACGTGTTTCGGTGCATTGATGCCGATGCGCACCTGATTACCCTTGACGCCGAGCACCGTAATGGTCACTTCGTCCCCGATCATCACGGTCTCGCCGACTCGCCTTGTAAGAATGAGCATCTGCTGGTCCTCTGTATGTGTTGATTCCAACGAATGGTCCGATCGTTCCCAAGACCCGGTCCGATCTTTACCACAGACTCAGGGGTCGGCCCCCACGCTTCCCCGAAGGGGCCGATAGCCCAGAATGAATTCCCCGTCCTGATGAGTGACGCTTATGGGCTCTATCCGGGCAATGCGCTCGAGCGTCGCATTGACGTCACGGACGCTGAATGCTCCGCCGATCTTCATCTGCGCGGCGCGCGGGTCGGCGATCACGATGCGCTCAGGCGTATAGCGGCTGAGATCGCCGATGAACCTCGACAGGCGCTCCCCCCGGGTCTCGATCATGCCGTCGCGCCAGCGAATGACGCTTGCGGCGCTCGCGACATGCACATCGGCCACCAGACCGACGGGCGAATATTCGATCTGCTGGTCGGACGTGAGACGCCGGCTCCAGGAGGGGCGCGCGGCGGGGCCGCTGCCGAGTCCCTCCACCGCGACCACGCCGCTCAGCACGGTGACGATCACATTGCCATCGGTCTTCTGGTACACGTCGAACCGCGTTCCGAGCACCCGCACCTCGCTGTGCGGCAGCAGGATCCGAAACGGCCGCGCCGGGTCGTGCACCACATCGAAGTACACCTCGCCGCCGAGCAGCCGCACCCGGCGATCACCCGGGGTGCCCACCCATTCGATCCGGGTGCGCGTATTGAGATAGGCGACACTGCCATCCGGCAGGAGGACGCTGTGGATCTGCCCGATCCGGGTCTGATACGTCCGGGGCAGATACCCCTGGTCGCGCAGCCACATCCAGCCGACCGCCGCCGCGGCGAGGACCGCCGTCGCAGTGGCCGCCGAGAGCCACAGCAACCCCGGCGCCGTGGCACGCCGCGCCGCCGGCTCGATGCTCTCGAGGACTTCCACTCGTGCCGGCCCCTTGAGTTCGGCGGCGACGTCACACACGGCCCGCAGCTCTCGGAATTCCCGTGCATTCAGCGGTTCGGCAATCCAAGCCTCGAACGCCCGCTGGCGCTCAGGCGTGAAGGTGCCGCCCATACGGGCGAGCCACAGCGCCGCCTGCCCGCGCGCACGCCGCTGCCGCCACCAGGAAATGGGTCCACCGCGATTCAATCAACCTCCGCCAGATCAATACCTTGAGAGGACAGCTGCATGCGGCACCTCTTCAGTGCCTTGGTCATGCGCTTATCGAGCCGCTTCTCGGAAATGCCGAGCGTCTCGGCAATCTCTTTCCGAGGCCTGCCCTCCACCTGTGCCATGACGAACACCCGGCGCAGATTCGGGGGCAATCCCTTGATGACCTGCACCAGGCGCCGTCCGAGCTGCTCGGCCAGAACCATCCGCTCGGGTCCCAGGCCATGATCGGGGACCTCCTCCATCCCCTCGGGCCCCGAGAACATTGCGGTCTCGAGACGACGACGGCGCAGATGCATCAATGCGAGATTGGTCGCCACCTTGAACAGCATCGCGCGCGGAAACAGCAACTCCTGAGGTCGGTACATCCGATGCAGCTTCTCGTAGGCATCCTGCGCCACCTCCTGGGCAAGGTCGCCCCGCCCGAGCATCTTGGTCAGGTAACCGAGCAGCTGCGACTCGTGAGCACGGCAGAGCCGCGTGAAAAATTCATCTCCCGCACCCGCTCCCGGGAAACGACTCACTTTGCCCAATGTCTTGTCCATTCCCTATTCCTTATCCGGCTAGATGCTCTGGGGCAGCTCCGCCCCCCTCCCCTGGAACTCACTGGCGGCTGTCTTTGAGACAGGCTTCAAAGATGGAATGCAATTGAACATAATTCCCGCAAGCTGCGGATGGGGCGGGAAAGTGCCAATATACCCTGCCACCGATTCGAGGCGGCCCATAGGCGTTGTGCGGTAACGGCAGGAGCAGTGGAGCCATGAATACTCCCACGAATGACGACCGGCTGCAGGCGATCGAGACGGACGAAGCACGTGATGTGATGCCGGAAGAAGAGACGGCCAGCCTCACGGCGCTCGGCAAGGTCTCCGACACCCAAGGAGGGCTGGGCGGCAACAAATACGACAGCGGCTACGGCTGGCAATTCTGGTAAGGACCTTCCGCCTCACCACCGCTCGGTCAGGTCCAGGCTGAGCACTCGCCCCAGGGCCTGGACGTTCGGGACGTCGTAGCCGAATTGGCTGTCGACGAAGGGCGGGCTGCGGTTCAAAGCGTTCACGGCGTTCAGCGACAGATCCGTCCGGCCGGAGCGGCGCACCCCGGCCATCCGGTAGCGCGCCTGCACATCGACGGTGGTCCAGGCGGACACGATGGGAACGGGGGGATTGCGGGTGCTGTCGGGGTTGCGGTAGGCGCCGGTGTAGTTGACCGCCAGGTGCAGTGCCCAGCCCCGCCCCTGCGCGCAACTCCATCCCACGGTGCCCCGCAGCCGCAGCGACAGGGGGTTGCCCACGGTGTCCAGAATACTGACCGCGGGGGTGTTCGGCGCCACCGACTGCAGGAAGCGGAAGACGTAGTTGCCCTGCAGCCCGAAATCGAACTGCCCCCAACGATCACCCAGATGCTCGTGGGCATCCAGATCGAGTCCGCTCGTGCGGGTCGATGACAGGTTCGCCAGGCGCAGGTCGACGATGGCCGCGGGGTGGCTCGCCAGGCACTCCGAGACCGAGCCGATGAACACCGGACTGTCGCAGATGGAGGCGATCGCGCCCTGTGCGGGATTGCGTGTGATCACCGATGACCACTCGCTCTCGTGCTCGAGGATGCCGAGCGGGTCGTCAATGGCCGGCTGCTCGATGCGGTTGAAATAGTCGATGGAGTAATAGGTCAACGACAGGCGCGATCCGCGCCAGGGCGCAAGATCCACCCCCGCCGTCCAGGTCCGGGCCGTCTCCTGGCGCAGATTGGGGTTCGAGCCCTGCTCGCCGAGCACCAGGGAGCGGCCGGTCGGGGACTTCGGATCGGGCAACACCACCAGAACGGCCAGATTCTGCGAGGTGTCGTAGAGATCATCGAGCTTGGGCGCGCGGAACGAGCGCCCCCAGCTGCCGCGCAACTTCAGCCACTGGTTCGCGGTCCACTCGAGCCGTGCCGTCGGATTGAACGTGCTGCCGAAGTCGCTGTAATGCTCATACCGGCCCGCAAGATTCAGCATCAGTCGCGGCGTCGCGCGGGGTCTGTGCGGATCGCCCCACAGAGGCACCGCGAGCTGCGAAAACAACGACAGGACGTGGCGGCTGTAGCGTTGCACGATGGTGCGTTCCTGGGGATCCGTCGGGTCCGGCACATCGTGATCGAGCGTCTCGAACCTGTGCTCCATGCCCACCGCCAGCTTGGCCTCGCCCGCCGGCAGACGCAGCAGCGAGCCATCAGCGACCAACTCGGTCGCCTCGATCCCGCCGCTCGAGTGCAGCCGGAAATCCCTGTTGATCGCCGCAAGCACGGCCGGGCTGGTGTACGAGCCGTCGCCGAAGGGATTGAAGGCGGTGGCAGGGCTCGCACTGGCGAGCGCCTCTCCGAGCAGCATCGGATCCGGAACGTCGTACTCGTTATCGAGCAGCGACTGCTGGCCATCGGACTCGTTCAAGGTGATCTGCCAGCCGCCGTGCAGGCGCAGCGTGCCACCGAGTGTGCCCATGTACACCCGCGATCGCGATGAGAAGCGCGTCGGGCCGAAATCGCGCAGGAAGCTGTAGGCGACGAGCGTGTACGGCACGCCGGGATAGGGATTGACGTCGAAGGCGTTGCTCGGGGGCACGACCAGCACCTGCTGATCCGGCAGACCGTTCAGCTGGGTATTGCGCTGCGCATAGCGGGCGCGAGCGAACAACTCCAGGGCGTCGCTCAGGCTCTCGGATGCGGAAAAGTAAAATTCGTGCGCGATGCGTTCCGGGAAAATCTGATACTGGGCGAAGGGATTCTCGAGATTGATGGTGGGCGTGAGCGCCCCGGCACTGAGCGACGTGCCGTTCTGTCCATGGGGAATACCGTAGGCGGGCTGCAGCGTCAGTGGATCGAGGATGTTGCCCGGATTGCCGTAGTAGCTGTCGTAGTTGGCGCCGTAAGGGGTCTTGTTGGCGTTGGCCGCGTAGGACCGCTCGGCCGCGAAGAGCGGCGTGGCGTCGGAGAACTCGTAGGCCAGCATGGCATGGCCGCCGCTCCAGCTGCCGCCGAGCAGCTGCGAGACCATCAGCTCGCTGCGACCGTCGGGTGTGGCGCCGTAACGCGCCTCGGTCTCCGCGCCACTGAACGCATCGCGCATGATGATGTTGACCACACCCGCGACGGCATCCGACCCGTAGAGGGCCGAAGCCCCATCCGGCAGCACTTCCACGCGCTCGACCGCGTTCCACGGAATGGTCGACACATCGACGAAGTCCCCGGTCAACCCCCCGAGCGGCTGGCGCTGCCCGTCGACCATCACCAGCGTCGCGCCCACCCCGAGGCCGCGCAGATTGATGCCGGCCCCGTACTGGTAGTTGTCATCGACCCCCAGGTCCTCGCGTGGCCCGTTCAGCGACACCAGTGGCAGGGTATAGAGCGCATCCTGCACCGTGGCATAAGGCGCCTCCGTGAGTTGTCGCCGTTTTATGTAAAGAAGCGGTGCCACCGCGTCCTGCACGTCGTGAATGAGGCTGCCCGTCACCTCCACCTGCTGGAGCAGCTCTCGCACTCCATCCGGTAGCGGATGCTGTTGGGACAAGACGGGCGCGGCCGGGTTCGACACCGCTCCGGACACGGGCACGATGGGCGCATTCTCGGGCGCTACGGGCTGGATGATGACGGAGTGGCGGGTATCGAAGACGAAAGTGAGGCCGGTTCCCTGAAGCATGCGCGCCAACGCCGTGGCGCTGTCCATCCTCCCTGACACGGCCCGGGTCTCGAGCTTCTCGACCTGCGGTGTCGCCGCGTATATCGCCTGCACGCCCGACTGGTGGTAGAAGTCGAGAATCGCTTGTGGAAAAGGCTCGGCGGGCAGCTCGAAGCGCACCGATTGCCCCTCGGCCCATGCCGGCGCGCACAGCGCCAGCGCAAGAACCAGCCATTTACCCCGACGTATGCCGCCCGGAAGGCGCTCCATTTCCTCTGTCCTGACCGTGTAATTCGTTTGATCCATGGTCCCTGCTGCTCACATATTAGTCTGCCACAGCGGGCCCGCGCCTGACGAGACTCGGTTCACCCAATGTCGCAGCCATGCCTCGAGGCCTGCGTACTCGATCAACTCGCCGGATTCGGTAGCGGTATCCGCCGCACCGCCGAGCGCCCGGGCGAGCCGCTGCGGATCGAGCAGCCCGTGGTTCACCAGCCAACCATCCGCGAGCAGGTCCTTCAGAAAGCGCTCGTTTCGGCGCACGGTGAGACGCAGGTGCGCCTCCATGCCGCCCTTGTGCCTGCGGTTGCGGATCTGCGGCGGCAGCACCGCATGAAACGCCCGCCGCGCGATCGAGCGGTCCCAGCCCCCTGCGGTCAATACGTACGTGGGAATGCGTAGACACAACTCCATCAGAGGCTGTGACAGGAGCGGCGCAGCCCGTTCGGGATCCTCGGGCGCGCCGAGAGGATCGTAGAAATCAAACGGCGCGAGGATCTGGTGCGCGTGCCAGAGCTTGCCGCTCGCCATGCCATGCGCCTCGCGCAACAATGGGTGCAGGCAGTGCGCCCCACGTTTCGCCTCGGCCAACGCCGCCGCGGACAGCAGGGGCCGGGACCGTCCGGCCTCCTGCAAGAGGCTCCACCGGCGCCCGCCGAAGCGGGCGCGCAGCGTCAGACCCAACATACGCCAGACCGACATCTGGTCCATCCGCGCCGCATCGAGCAGCACGCGCAGCCAGCCGGACCACGGACCGTGGCGATGGAGGAACTCGCCCGCGGCCCACTGCGCGCACTCCTGGTAGAAGAGCTGGTCGCCTCCGTAACCGATGAACACCGCATCCGCACCACGCTCGGCGGCGAGCGCGGCATCCGCACGGCTGTGCTCCAGGTAGTACAGGTAGTTGGTCGGCTCCGGCGCCGGATGAATGTCAAGCAGCGGTTCGAGGCTCACGCCCGCCGGGCGCGGCCGCTCGGTGAGCGGCAGTCCCGCGGCACGGGCGGCCGCGCGCGCGAAGTCGCGCTCGTCGAGATCCGCCTCGATCGGGTAATAGTGGAAACAGTCGAGGCGGAGGCCGGGGGTGCCGGCGAGGCAGGCGAGCATGATGGCCGAATCGAGCCCGCCCGAAAGCGAGAGCAGCACGCCGCGATGACATCCCGCCCACGCCCGCACGACATCCCTGACACACTCCCCGAGCAGCGTGGCCGCCTCGGCGGGATCCTCGATGACCTCGCGTCCGGCGACCCGGCGCGGATCCCAGCAGAAGCGCCGCGAGAGCGCCGCTCCGCGCATCTCGAGGCACTCGCCGCCGAGCACCTGAGTCACCTCGCGCAGCCCGGTCCGTGCCGAATGCTCGCGCACCAGGGCGAGACCCGCAACCAGATACGACCGGTCGATCGTGAAGGGGCCTGCGCACAGGGGCAGCACGTCCTCGATCCGGGAGAAATAGAGTTGTACGGCGCCCCGGCGCAGCGTGTAACACGGCAATCCTGCCGACGGATCGCGCAGCACCCGGACCGCACCGCTCCGGGAGTCCCGAAGAATGGCGACGTATCGGCCCCAACACTCCTCCATCAGGCGACCGGCATCATCGCACCAAGCCCGCGCGAGGCCGCCCAGCTCCGCAGGCGCCGGCCGCGAGCCGCCCGAGCCCCGGACAAACAGCTTGCCGAGGATCACGCCCGCGCCGTCGCCGAGCCGATAGACCTCGCACGAACCGGCTCGCATGCCCGCCGCGCTGACCTGTACACCACGCCCTCGCAGCACCGTTTTCCAGTCCGTCACGCCCGGAAGGGACGCCAGCAGTGTGAGCGCCTCGCCGTGGGCCCCGGGGTCCTCCTCGTTCCACACGAACGCCACATAGCGAAACATGATTACACGCGCAGAATGGGCGAGTACTGATGGGTGCGGTCCGGAAGGTCATTGAACAGCACCTCCGCCCGCTGGACCCAGCAGTGCGCGTCAAACGGCGCGGTTCTCACCCCGAACACCCACTCCGGATACACGCCGTAACCGGCCAGGAAGTTCACCAGCGTCAACGAATCGAGCAGACAGGCCCGCCGCACGGTGTAAAAGAGCGGCCGCAGGTGCACGAAGGTTTTCACCAGCGCCCGCTCGCGCGCCGGATCGGCCGCGCACCGTTCAGGCGGGACGCGTGCCTTGCGTGCCTGCGCCGAACTGATGATCGCGTCCATGGGGCGCAGCGCCAGGTCGGCTCGGGCGCGCATCCAGGCAAGCGCCAGGCGCGCGGCCTGGGCGGGGCCGGCGGTCATGCGCTCATCGAAATCAAACTCCAACAGGGTGCGCTGCGGCGAAGCGACAACCAGCGGGAGCGCCCATCGACCTTGCCCGCCCTCCCTCACCAGCATGCCCTGCTCGAGCATCTGCGAGATGAGCGAGCGGGCGCGAGAGGCGCTCACCCGCCCGTCCCCTGCCGTGATTTCACCGCCGGGCGGGACCGGCTCCTCGGCCCCCGGCCAGCCCCCGACCCAACCGGCGAGCAGATGAGCCGGCGCCACCGCGACGTATTTGTCGCGGCGCAGGTCCATCAGTACTGCGTGGCGCCCGCAGATGCACAAGTGAACGTGCCGCGCGAGCAGGTACGGTGCCTCAGCATTGTCCACGCCCAGCCCCCTTCCCGGCTCTTGTTCGTGGCGGAGTCGGTGGCATCGGGCTGCGCCACCGTTCCCTCATCCTCCCCCGCACGCTCTCACGAGACCCGCGCACGATGATAATCGCTGGCCCTTGTGCCGTCTCGCGCCCCTTGCGCCCCATCCTGGCCGCCGGCGCGGCATTTCGGTGACGATGGGCGGACAGAGGCCCGGGGTGAAGGCAGGGGGATACCTTACGCGCCCGGCTTTCCATCGCCCG
This sequence comes from Gammaproteobacteria bacterium, assembly GCA_027317845.1. Lineage (GTDB taxonomy): Bacteria > Pseudomonadota > Gammaproteobacteria > Steroidobacterales > Steroidobacteraceae > 13-2-20CM-66-19. Next base: position 3,363 of record DAHVQK010000010.1, on the reverse strand, counting down.
GATCGCGGACACCAGGCATCGCAACGGCGCGCTGCTGCTGGTCGAGAGCTCCCAGGCGATCGGCACCGCTCGCGAGAGCGCCAGGGACCACGGCGCGGATTTCATCCTCTGGTCGCGGCGCTCGGGAACGAGGGTATCGTGAGCTCCACTCGCGACAACAATCCGCGTGTCTCGACGCACTTCGACAATACCGAGTCCGACCTCGATGCGCCGTTCTAGGCGCTGCACCGACACGAAGACATGTTGGTAAGAGCGTCGGTGCCGGCGCTGCCGCGGGGATTACGCGCACTTCCCGATGGGTCGCCCAAGCGCGGGCGAGGTCGAGTGCGCCGCCGGCCGACCGGGCATCATGACGGGGAAGAAGCCCGGCATGATGTTGCCCGCGGTCGGATCGCCGGTAACGCCGTGGTAGTTGCCGAGCATGAACCAGGCGATGCTGTCGAGGATGTGGCGCAGCCCCGTGACGATGAGGATGCGGTTGAGCAGTCCGTAGGGGAAAAGTCCCCACGGCCCGGCGGCGAGCACGTCGCGGCTGAGCGCGGGCAGGCCGTGCTCCAGGTGGTGCCACTCGAGGTCGAGCGGCGCCGCCCAGCCGCTCAGGATCGGCACCAGGCGCCGGCCACCGAATCCTTCATCGCATCCCTCGCGGCCATCATTCACCTGGTGGCGCTGAGCGCGCTAGAAGACGCTGTATGATGCCCCGCGCAGGGCGCCAAGACAGCTCGAGCACGCCTGGCAGCGCGATTGGAGCTCGGCGAGCGAGCGCCAGGACGCAGGGGACGGCGTGAGGTGCATCTGCCGCCCTGGGGTCTCCGTGGCCGGGAAAACCACCGGCACCGTGAGCGGGACCGGTTGCCGCGCCTCGGCAGCACTCCCTTGCGGAGCGCTTCGCGACGCTCGCCTGCGGGGGATCCTGGCAGAGCACCACGCCCCCGCCATGAACCCCCGGGACGGCCAGCCGCGCGATCAAGGCGGACCGGGCCCGGAACCCTTTGGCGATGCCCCCCTCAAAGACGATACACTACGGGTTTGCCGGACGCCCATCCCGGGCGGCCCCGGACTGCCTAATCCCAGCGAAGGGGGAGATTGATGAGATTCGATCGTGCGTGCGCCGCAACGGGCGCCTGGGGCGCCCTGCGCACCTGGATTTGCGTTCTCGGCGCGGCGCTCGCGGTCACCCTCGCAGGCTGCAGCGCCAACACCAATGTCAGCGCCGGCACGCCGGTCGCGACGGTATCGAGCGATGCGGCCGGGGACTTCAGTGCCTATATCGTGGGGATCTACTCCATCTCCCTGACACGCAATGACGGCCTGGTCTCCTCCCTGCCGACTTTCGAGGAATACGTCGACCTCACCAAGCGTGTCAACCTCACGGAACTCCTGAGCGCAGGCGGCGTGACCACGGGAACGTACACCAAGGCGACCATCACGCTCGATTATTCGAGTGCCACCGTCTATCTGAAGGGTCAGACGACGGCGGCCAAGGTCGTGAACTCGAGCGGCAACAATCCCGGCACCGTCTCCTTGACGGTCACGTTCGATCCTTCCAATCCTCTGGTCGTCAACCAGAACCAGTCCACCCAGGTGTCCCTCGATTTCGACCTGGCGGCGGCGAACTCCATCGACGCGAGCACGAACACCGTCACGGTGAAGCCCTTCCTGGTCGCCACCACGCAACCGGCCGATGCCTCGACGATCCGGGCCCGCGGTCTGTTCGTGTACGTCGACGCCAATGCGGGGAATTTCACCGAAAATATCCGGCCATTCGACGATTCGTACAACAATACCGCCGGCGCGCTGACGATCGATACCGGCGCCAGCACGTACTTCGACATCAACGGCACCCCTTACGTGGGGTCGGCGGGGCTGTCGACCATGGCCGCAGAGAGCGCCAGCTCGCAGATCAACGGCAATACGACCATCGTCGCGTATGGGACCCTGGGCAGCCTCTCCGGGATCACGCCCACCTTCAACGCAACGCAGGTGTATGTCGGCACCAGCGTCACCACGCCCGGCGCGATGGAGGCACGCGGCCTCGTCACCGCGCGCAGCGGCGACAGCCTGACTTTGCGGGGCGTGAATTATCAGTGCCAGCAGGGCGCCAGCGGGAACCTTCCGCCCTTCACCCACTTCGAGACCGCCACGGTGAACGTGGGCTCCTCTACCAAGGTCACCGAGGACGGTGCCGCGGCAAGCGGCCTGTCCATTCAATCGGTCTCGGTGGGCCAGCAGGTCCACGTGACGGGAGCGGGGAGCGTCAGCTGCCCGGGCACGACCAACTCCACGGCGGCACTGACCCTGGATGCGACCTCCGGCGAAGTGCGCCTGCAGCCGACGACCCTCTGGGGGACGCTGAACTCGGGGGCCGTGGGCAGCGCCACCCTCAATCTGCTGCAGATCGGGCTCTATCCGCTCAGCATGTACCCGTACACCTTCACCGGCACGGGAACCGCGAGCGCCACTGACGCCAATCCGGCGGGCTACGTGGTCAATACTGGAACCGTGGACGAGAGCGCCACGGCCGCGGGCACGCTGATGCAGGCGCAGGGCCTGGTGACCCCCTTCGGCTCGGCCCCGCCGGATTTCACTGCCTCTTCGGTAACCACGGTGTCCTCGACCTCCCAGCCCGCCACCCTCATCGTGGAGTGGAATGGTGGCACCACGGCTCCCTTTGCCAGCTATGGGAACTCGGGCCTGGTGGTGAACCTGGGCAACTCGAGTATCGATACGGCGATCCTGCGGACAGGGCCGCAGGACACGCCACTCTCGAGCCTTTCCTCGAGCCCGACCATCCTGCCCCAGTGCCAGAGCACCTGCGGCAGCCTCGAATTCGCGATCGGCAACGCCACGAGCGGCGTCTCGGAGTTCAACAGCGCCTCGGGATTCCTGAGCAGCCTGTCGAGCACCCTGAACGGCTCGACGGCGGTGTTCAAGCTGGTGGCAACCGGCACCTACGACTCAACGAGCAATACGTTCTACGGCCAGCACATCGACGTCGCCCTCGAATAGCAGCCGATCCACACCCTTGCGGCGGGCCGGAATCACCGGCCCGCCCCCGGGGAACTGTGCCCGATCCGGAACACCGGGCACCGGCACTGTGCCGGGATTGACGCTGACGCCCTAGGCATCGGGGTTCCCGTGGCATAATGACCCTTCGGTTCAGGAGGGGGGACTCGCATGTTGCAGCCATTGGGCGCGCATGCCCGCCACATCCACACGATGCTGCAGGGCACGGCGCGTGATGAAGGGGCTGGCCCGCCGGAGTACATCAAGCGCTCCTGGCTGCGCTGTCTGAACCAATACCACCTTGATCCGCAGTCCCAGCGCGAGCCGTATGTGCTGGCGCGCCAGGAGCGTCTGGCG
>DAHVQK010000004.1 GCA_027317845.1 Gammaproteobacteria bacterium | reverse complement strand
AACCGTATTCCGCGGCGCAGGCCACGGCCTCATTACCGGCTCGATGCGATTATGGCTCAATACATCTACACCATGCAGAAGGTCAGCAAGGTGGTGCCGCCGAAGCGCCTCATCCTTCGCGACATCAGCCTCTCCTTCTTCCCGGGCGCCAAGATCGGCGTGCTCGGCCTGAACGGCTCCGGCAAATCCACCCTGCTCAGGATCATGGCCGGCCTGGACCAGGAAATCGACGGCGAAGCGCGGCCGCAGGGTGGCATCCGCATCGGCTACCTGCCGCAGGAGCCCCAGCTCGATCCCGAGAGCGACGTCCGCGCCACCGTCATGGAAGGCGTGGGCGAAACCCTCAGGCTGGTGGAAGAATTCAATCGGCTGAGCGACCGGTTCGCCGAGCCCATGAGCGATGACGAGATGAACACCCTCCTCGCTCAGCAGGCCAGGCTCCAGGATGCCATCGATGCCGCCGGAGGCTGGGAGCTCGAGCGCAAGCTGGAGATCGCCGCGGATGCGCTGCGACTGCCCCCGTGGGAGACCCGGATCGGCACCCTCTCCGGGGGAGAGAAGCGGCGCGTGGCGCTGTGCCGGCTGCTGCTCTCCGCCCCGGACATGCTGCTGCTCGATGAGCCGACCAACCACTTGGACGCCGAGTCCATCGCGTGGCTCGAGCGGTATCTCGAGGAGTACCCGAGCACCGTCATCGCGGTGACGCACGACCGCTACTTCCTCGACAACGTCGCGGAGTGGATCCTCGAGCTCGATCGCGGCCACGGCATTCCCTGGCATGGGGACTACTCCTCATGGCTCGAGCAGAAGGAGCAGCGCCTGCGGGTCGAGGAGCGTGAACGCGAAGCGCTGCGCAAGACCCTCGAGCATGAGCTCGAGTGGGTCCGCCAGAATCCCAAGGCGCGCCAGGCCAAGAGCAAGGCCCGCCTGCAGCGCTACGAAGAACTCGCCTCGCGGGAGTTCCAGCAGCGCAATGAGACCAATGAAATCTACATCCCGCCGGGTGAGCGGCTGGGAGAGCTCGTGATCGAGGTCGAGGGCTTGCGCAAGGCCTTCGGCGACCGACTGCTCATCGACAACCTGGCGTTCAACCTGCCACGCGGTGGTATCGTCGGTATCATAGGCCCCAATGGCGCGGGCAAAACGACGCTATTCCGGATGCTCACGGGAGCGGAAAAACCAGATACCGGAGAGATCCGAGTCGGACCGACGGTAAAGCTCGGGTACGTCGATCAATCCCGCCAGAGCCTCGATGACCGCAAGACGGTGTGGGAAGAGATCTCGGGAGGGCTCGATCAGATCAAGGTCGGCAATTACGAGACGTCCTCGCGCAGCTACGTCGGACGATTCAACTTCAAAGGCACGCAGCAGCAGCAGACCATCGGGGAGCTATCCGGAGGCGAGCGCAACCGTGTTCACCTCGCCAAGGTCCTCAAAGCCGGCGGCAACGTGCTGCTGCTCGATGAGCCGACCAACGATCTGGACGTCGAGACGCTGCGCGCGCTGGAGGAGGCCCTGCTCAGCTTTCCCGGCTGCGCGGTGGTGATTTCGCACGACCGCTGGTTCCTCGACCGCATCGCCACCCACATCCTGGCGTTCGAGGGGGACTCGCAGGTGGTGTGGTTCGAGGGGAACTACCAGGAGTACGTCGAGGACTTCAAACGACGCAAAGGCGATGCGGCCGTGCAGCCGCACCGTATCCGCTACAAGCCGCTCACACGCTGACGCGCGATGGTCGCGCCCCAGCCAGCCGATGGGCTCGAGAACCGCGCACTCGAGCTCATTCGCTGGCTGGGCCCCATGGCGGCGCTGCTCGTGCTCGGCGCCGTGGCCTATGTACTGCACGGTCAACTCCTGCGGCTGCGCCTGCCCGACATAGCCGCGCATCTGCGCGAGATTCCCCGCGGTCACCTGCTGGCGGCGCTTGCGCTGACCGGCGTGGACTACTGCCTCATCAGCGGCTACGACCTGCTGGCGCTGCGCTACGTGCGCAAGCGCCTGCGCTACGCCCGGGTTCTGTTCACCGCCTTCATCGCAGCGGCGTTCGGCCACAACCTCGGCTTTTCCGCATTCACAGGTGGTGCGATCCGGCTGCGCCTGTATACCACGGCAGGCATCACGGCGGTCGAAGTGGCCACGATCACCGTCTTCTACAGCCTCTCGATCGCCCTCGGGCTCACGTTGCTTGCGGGGCTGACCCTGGCGCTCGCACCCGCGCCCGCCACCGCAGCGCTGCATCTGGCGCACGGAACCGCGCCGCTTGGCGTGTTGCTGCTCGCGGCGGTCGCCGTCTACGCCCTTTGGGCCGCATTTTCGCGCCGCGTCGTGGAAGTCCGTGGTTGGGCGCTGCGCGCTCCGGGGCCCCTCATCGGTTGGGGGCAGATCGCCCTGAGCGCCCTTGACCTGAGCCTCGCCGCATCGGTGCTGTACCTGCTGTTGCCGCCCGATGCCCACATCGGCCTGCTGCCGTTCCTGGGCGCCTATGTCATCGCGCTCACCGCCGGCATCATCAGCCACGTGCCGGGTGGCATTGGAGTGTTTGAGACCATCATCCTCCTGATGCTGCATGGCGCACCGGTCGACGCCCTGCTCGGGGCCCTGCTCGCCTTCCGGGCGGTGTATTACTTCGCGCCGCTCGTGGTCGGTGGCGCGCTGTTCGGTTATCAGGAGATCAACGCTCAGCGGCACCACCTCGTCCGCGCCCGCAACAGTGCAGCGATGTACGTGAGGCCCGTGGCGCCGCAGGTGGCCGGCACTTTGACGTTCATCGCCGGCGCGATGCTGCTGATGTTCGTGATGATACCGGGCATCGAGTCGCGGCTCGCGCTCGCCCCTCGTTGGCTGCCCGCCGTGCAGGAAGGCGCGAGCCTGGGGGCGAGTCTCATCGGACTCGGGTTGTTGATCGTCTCGCGCGCGCTGTTCCGCCGGGTCCGCCCGGCCTGGCGGCTCGCGCGCCGGCTGCTCGCCGCCGGCATACTGGTCGCGGCGCTGCAAGGGCTGGGGTTCGAGGAAGCGCCATTTCTTGCGCTGGCGCTCGCGGTGCTCACACTCGGACGAGGCGCGTTCTACCGGCCGACATCCATCCTCGATGAGCGTTTCAGCCCCATCTGGATCGCGGGCCTCCTCGGCACGGTGTTGCTGTCGATCTGGACGGGGCTGCTCCTCTACCGCCACACGCCCTACGACTGGCAGTTGTGGTGGACCTTCACCACGCACGCGGGTGCCTCACGGATGCTGCGCGCTTCGCTCACCGTGTCGGTGCTCGCGAGCGGGTATCTGCTGGTGAATCTGCTGAGACCCACGCATCCCGAACCGTCCGCGGCCGGGCCACGCGATCTCGAGCGGGCACGCGGGATCATCGATCGGGGGGATCAGAGCCTGGCGAATGCGGCGTTGAGCGGTGACAAGCGGCTGTTGTTTTCCGACGCCGGTGATGTCTTTCTCATGTATCAGGTCACCGGCCACAGCTGGGTCGCGCTCGGCGATCCGGTCGGTGAGCGCGCCGCAGTCGAGGAGCTGGTGAGGCGCTTCCAGGAGATGGCCGAAAGACACGGTGCGCACATCGTCTTCTACCAGACCGGCGCGCAGTGGCTGCCCCTCTATGAGGATCTCGGCCTCGCGCCACTCCCGATCGGCGAACAGGCGCGGGTACCGCTTGCGCAGTTCTCGCTCGAGGAGCCGTCGCACGCGGTCCTGCGCCATGCGCACCGGCGCGCGAGACGGGCCCGCATCTCCTTCGAGGTCGTACCCGCCGGGCGCGCCGATCCGCTCATGCCCGCTCTCAAGCGGATCTCCGATGCCTGGCTGGTGCGCCACTCGACGGCCGAGCGGCGCTTCTCGGTGGGCTATTTCTCCCCCCGGTACCTCGGCGGCTTCCCGCTTGCGGTGGTCCGCCACGGAGCAAGGCCGGTGGCCTTCGCCAACCTCTGGGTCACCGGCACCCGTGAGGAACTCGCCGTCGATCTGATTCGGTTCGGCCCCGAAGCGCCCCCGGGGGTCATGGACTACCTTCTGATCGAGATCATGCGTTGGGGGAGGGCGCAGGGCTTTCAGTGGATCGACCTGGGCATGGCGCCCCTCCCGGGGCGAGAACGCGACCCGCTCGCCCCGGCCTGGCACGACACCGGCAATTTCGTGTTCCCCCATGGCGAGCATTTCGACCACATCGAGCTGTTGCGCCAGTACCTTTCACGGTTCGATCCTCGGTGGGAACCGAGGTACCTGCTCGCCCACGGCGGCATCACCCTTCCACGAGTGCTCGTGGAGGTCGCCGCACTGATCGGAGGGCGAAAGGCCTTCAGGTAGGCTACACTGGCGGATCGGGACCGGGGCATTACAAGAGCACCAACCAGGCCATGCCTTACATCGACCCGCAGAGCCGGCTGATCCTCGAGCCGGGCAGAACGCTGGCGCTCACCTGCCCGCACTGTCAGGTCATTGCCCACATCAGCCCCATGGCGGTGCCGCGCTTCGAGGAGCTGCAGGCCGACCAGCCGGCCCAAATCGGCACCGTGTTCCGCTGCGATGCCTGCCGCGCCCCGGTGTTCCTGCGGTTCACGGCGCGCGCGTATGGCCCGACGAGGATCGAGCTCGCGCCCCAATTCACTGAAATCGAGCGGGCACGGGAGCGCTTTGACTTCACCCATCTGCCCGAAGAGGTGGAGATGCTGTTCAAGGAGGCCCTCGGGTGCTTCAGCGTCGGCGCCTGCAACGCCTTCGCCTCGATGTGCCGGCGGACCGCGCGGGCGGTGTTCACCGACCTCGGCGAGGCGGGCAAGCTCAAGTTCTTCGACGGGCTCAATGAAGTGCGCGAGCTCACCTCGCTCCCGCCGGAGATCTTCAACAAAGTGCGGGGTGTGCTGTTTGGCGTTGCCTCCGACCCGCGCCCCGGCATCCCGGTGCTCGACAGCGGCGAGGCCGACATCCTCCTCGAGGTGATGAAGGATCTGCTGTACCAGACCTACGTGCGCCGGGGCCGGTTGGAGCGGGCCATGCTGGTCCGCCGCTTCTTTCGCGACGAATGGCAGACCCGCGCCAACGTCACCAAGCTGCCGGCCGTCCGCCCCTGAAGGCGTATTCCGGCCCTGCGCGTCCGCGAATCCATGTCCGACAACTCAGATACCGTCGTACTCTACGAACAGCTCGCGGTACAGGATGTGCTGCCGGTGCTGTGGCGGGCCGCGCCGGTCCCGCCGGACCCGCAGACCCTCGCCGGGCTCTGCGAGCGCAACTTCCAGGTGTTGCAGGCCTGGGACGCGCTGGAGGATCACGGCCCCATCGAGTTGCCGGATGAGAACTCACCCCTTGCGGCCGAGCTGCAGCGGCTCGACCGCAAGCTCAGCCTGCTCCTCGATCTGGTCGGCCAGATCCTCTCCGTCAGCCGACCCCGGCCTGTGCCCGTGCCGGTGCGATTCAACGCGCTCGGGGCCGAATGGCGCGCCCGGGAAGCGCCGCCCCAAGCCGGGTCATCCGGCACCTTGGAGATCTTCGTGCACGAGTGCGTCGCCCAGCCGCTGCGATTTCCGGGCAACGCGACCGGCATCACTTCCGAGGGCGAGGTCAGCGTACGATTCGCACAGCTCGAGGATGCCGTTGCCTCCCTGCTCGGGAAGATCGCTTTTCGCCGCCACCGCCGTCAGATCGCGGGCCGGATGAATCCGCAGCGCGCGCCTTGATGCCCGGAACGAGGAATGCCTCCTCGAAGCGCTCCGCCTCGAGCGGCCGCGCGAAAAGGTAGCCCTGACCGAGATCGCAGCCGAGGCGCTGCACCGCCATCAGCTGCCCCGAGGTCTCGATACCCTCGGCCACGACCTTCATGCGCAGCCGACGGGCCAGCCGGCAGACGGTCTCGATGATGGCCTCCACCCGGGGCGAAGTCTCGAGATCGCGGACGAAGGAGCGGTCGATCTTCAGCCCCTCGATGGGCAGCTCGTGAATGCTGCAGAGCGAGGAATACCCGGTGCCGAAGTCATCGAGTTCCAGCATGACACCGAGCGAGCGCAGCTCGCGCAGGATTGCCAACGCCGCCTCGGGCTGCTGCATGACCGCGGTCTCGGTGATCTCCAGATGCAGCCGCCACGGCTCGACGCCGTGCTCCGCGAGCGCCGCACCGATGCGCCGCGGCAGGTCCGGATCGAACAGCTGGACCCGCGAGAGATTCACATTCACCGAGCATGGCGCGCGCTCCGCGAATCGCGCGCGCCATGCGCCGAACTGCGCGCACGCGCTGCGCAGCACCCAGTCACCGAGCGCGAAGATGAAGCCGCTCCGTTCGGCGACCGGTATGAACTCCTGGGGCGAGATCCACCCGAGACGCGGGTGACGCCAGCGCAACAGCGCCTCGCAGCCGCGCAGCCGGCCCGTCTCGAGACACATCAGCGGCTGATACATCAGTTGCAGCTGTCCCTCGCGCAACGCCCTCGGCAGATCGGTCTGCACCAGGAGATTGCGCTGCACGCGATCGTGCATCTCGCTGTCAAAGACGACCATCCCTCCACAGCCGCACCGTTTGGCCTCGTACATCGCGGTATCCGCATCGCGCAGGTATTCCTCGGCGGTGAGGTAGCCGAATTCGCTGGTGATGATCCCGACGCTGGCGGAGAGGTGGAATTCGTGCTCCCCTACCCTGCAGGGCGAGCCCAGAGTCTCGATCAGTGACTTGGCGACCTGGGGTGCCCGGCGGCAGGCCTGCGGCCCCTCGAGCAGGACCACGAATTCATCACCGCCCATCCGCGCCGCGGTACGCATGTGCACTCCCGCGGGAGGGGACGCCGCGAGAGCGGCGCGCACGCGCTCGGCGAGCTGGCGCAGCGCAAGATCGCCCACACTGTGGCCGAAGCTGTCGTTGATCTGCTTGAAGCCATCGAGATCGAGATAGAGCAGCGCAAAGGGGCGGGCCGGCTCGCCGATCGCCGCGGTGAGCTGCTCGGTGAGATCCACCCGGTTGGCGAGTCCGGTGAGCGGGTCGACCCGGGCAGAGTCGTGCGCGACGCCAAGATACCCGTTGAAACGGCCGGAGGGACCGCGCAGCGCGGTAAGGGAGAGGAACACGCTGATTCTCGAGCCGTCCTTGCGCAGCAGCGCCCACTCTCCCTCGACCGGCGCCTCGCCGTTTTCACGGAGCAAGCGCAGATCCTCCGCGTGCGCGCGCAGGCTCTCGGGCTCGCAGAGCCCCTCTATCGCGCGTTTGCCGAGCAGCTCTTCGGCCCGGTATCCCAACAGCCGCTCGGCGCCGCGATTGAACACCGTAATCACCGAATCGGCGTTCGCGCCAATGACGGCGTACGACAGCGAATTGAGCACCGACTTCTTGTACGCGTCCCGCTGCGCGATACGCCGGCGCGCGACCCGGGCGCGCTTGAGGGCCGTTATCGGGTGGCGCACAGCCATGTAGCCGTGTATGCGTCCGCCTGCGGCGAGCGGCGAGAGCGTGCTCGCGGACCAGAAGATCGTGCCATCGCGCGCGCGATTACAGATCTCCCCGTGCCACACGCGCCCGGCGGAGACGGTCTCCCACAACTCGCGCCAGAACTCCTGGGAGTGATGGCCGGATTTGACGACCCGATGCGTGTTGCCGATCAGCTCCTCGCGCGCGTAGCCGCTGACTCTGCAGAACAGCTCGTTGACATACAGGATGTTGCCGTCGAGGTCGGTGATCGAGACGGCCGCGTGCTGCTCGACCGCGCGCCGATAGGCATCGAACACCTCGCAGGGAATGGAGTCCAGATGATGCGGGCTCCTGTGCAGCTCCGGCGCGCCCGCGTGCGCGGCGGCGAGGTCCGGTTCGAGCTCATCGAGCGCGAGGTTGTGGCCATCGAGGGCGAGAGCGAGCGGCATGGGTTCCTCCCCGTACGCACTATGCGCGGACGCAAGATCGCCTGCCCTCCCCTCCCGGGGTATACGTATTGCCCGAATAACTCCCGACGATTCCTCAGGGTGCGAAACAGGTCACGGCTCGGCGGCCCGCACCCTCCACCGGGCTCGATCCCTCAGACGTAGGCATCCACGAGGCCAACGCGCACACTCGCGGCGCCACTGGGCCCATCAGGCGCAGCGCCCGCGCCGGTGTCGATCGGTCTGACGCCACCCTGTTGCGGCGTCCGCTCCCGGGGCGAGTCGCGCGACACACCCGAATCGGTCAGAGTCAGGCCCTGGCTCGAGAGCATCTGGCGCAACTGCGGCATGGTCCGCTCGAGCGCCTGGCGTGTTTCCTCGTGCGCCGCACCGAACCATACGCTCGCCTGGCCGTGATGCACCGAGATGCTCACCTGAAGCGGCCCGAGGTGCTCCGGGGACAGTTGCAGCGACGCCGATTGGATTCCCTGGTGCGTCATCCAGGTGACCCGCGAGCCGAGCTCCTCCGTCCAGGCGCGTGTCCCTACCGGCGCGCTCAGCGCCGGTGCCGGTGCCGCAGTGGCATTGAACCTCGTCGCGAGACTTGATGCGACGCCAAGCTGCGTGGCGCCCAGGGCGGCTGTGGTGCCAGAGGGTGAAGGCTGTGCCGGCGCATGCGGTGAGCTCGTGGCTGAACCCGCGGGAATCGCCGTCGGAGCCTTGGCATCCGCACCGAGCGCGTGGGCGAGCAGCGCCTTGACGGCGGGCGCCGCTTCCGGGCCGGCGGCGGCAACGGAGGCGCCTTGCGCCTTCACCCCATTGGCCGCGTTGGCGACGGGCACCGGCGTAGCGGCGATGCCGTGTGCGACCAGCACCAGAGCGCTCTGCACCGGATCGGTCTTCCCGTCCCTGGCGGACGCACGCGCCGCGCTGTCCTTCGCCGCAGGCTTTGCGCGCCCCGCGCCCGCATCGACCGCAGGGCCTGCCGGGTGGTGCGCGGCCAATGACTGCGCGAGTGTCTGCGAGAAATTTGCGCCGGACTGCGCCGTTTGCGGCGCCGATCCGGCCGTGTGTGCCTTGGTGCGTCGGGTCTCCCTGGGGGCTTCGGGGCTCTTCGGCGTCGGGGATTTTCGGCTCCCGGAGCGGGCCGCGGAGCCGGCCCGATCATCCGAGGCCGCCCGGGCCCGGCCGGCTCCCTCGGTCTGCGCACCGGATGACACGGCCGGGGGAGCCGGATCGCCGGCGTTGCGGGGTGAGCTCGCCACGGAGGCGGCCGCAAGGGCCGGGGGCTGCGCCGCCGCGGGGGGGACCGGTGGCAAAAGTACGGTTTCAGGTGACACGGACGGGACTCCTCCGATTCCACTGCTGCAGCGAGCGCTCATCGGTATCGTGCTGCTCGCGCTTGTCCTCGGCGCGCCGCTCTTCGGCGCGCCAGTGTTTGGCGAGCGTGTCGACGGCGGCGGCGCGCTGGGCGGCGCCACGCCAGTTCTCGAGCTCGGCGCTGCGCTGCGCCTCGGCCTGGGAAAGGATCTGCCCCTGATGGCGCAGCGCATCCTCCAGGCGGCCGAGGAAGACCTGGTATTCGCGCGCGGCGGCGCCATCGAGACCGGCCTGGGCGCGCACGTTGAAATCGCGCACGTAGGCCGTGCGGTAACCTTCCAGCTCATCGAGCCGGCCACGCGCCTCGTGCACGCGCCGCTCGCACTCGGCGAGCGCTTCGGCCTTGCGCCGCTCCACGTCATCCACCACGCGGCGCACCATATCGATTCGCTGTGTCTTGTTCATGTGGCGTTCCCGGTGAGCACTTCGTCGAGGGCCGCGAGGCTGCGGGCCAGATCGACCCGTTCGCCCATGTCCTGCTGCAGGAAGCGTTGCATGCGCGGCCAGAGGTGGATGGCCTGATCGACCCGGGGATCGCTGCCTTTCTGGTAGGCGCCGATCGCGACGAGATCGCGGTGTTGCTGATACGTGGAGAGCATCTGGCGGAACTGGCGTGCGCTCGCGAAATGCTCCGGCGTGACGATCTCGTTCATCGCGCGGCTCACCGAGGCCTCCATGTCGATCGCCGGGTACTGGCCGCTCTCGGCGATGCGGCGCGACAGCACGATGTGCCCATCGAGGATGGCGCGCGCGGAATCCGCGATCGGGTCGTTGTGATCATCGCCCTCGGTGAGCACGGTATAGAAGGCCGTGATGGAGCCGGAGCCTTCGGCGCCGTTGCCGGCGCGCTCGACCAACTGTGGCAGCCTCGCGAACACCGACGGCGGATAGCCCTTGGTAGCGGGCGCCTCGCCGATCGCCAGGGAGATTTCGCGCTGCGCCTGGGCGAAGCGGGTCAGGGAATCCATCAGGAGCAGCACGCTCGCGCCCTGGTCACGGAAGTACTCGGCGATCGCGGTGGCGAGCCATGCACCGTGCAGGCGTATCAGCGGCGGAGCGTCCGCGGGAGCCGCGACCACCACGGCGCGGGCGCGGTCCTTCGGCCCCAGGATCCGCTCGACGAATTCCTTCACTTCCCGGCCGCGCTCGCCGATCAGTCCCACGACGATCACCTGCGCGCTCGTATAGCGCGCCATCATGCCGAGCAGCACGCTCTTGCCGACACCACTGCCGGCGAACAGGCCGACGCGCTGGCCGCGGCCGACGGTGGCGAGCGCGTTGATCGCCCGGATGCCGACGTCGAGCGGCTCTGAGATCGGATGGCGTGTGAGTGGATTGATGGGCCGGCCGGTCAGACGCACGGTGTCGGCGCAGGCGAGCGGCCCAAGCCCATCGAGCGGCTGGGCGCCACCATCGATGATGCGACCGAGCAGCTCCGGCCCCACGCGAACCGTGCCGGCCCGCTGGCGCGGGATGACGCGCGCATTGGGCCCCAGACCGTGCGCATCGCCCGCCGGCATCAGATAGAGTCTGTCGCCGGCGAATCCGACCACCTCAGACTCGATGCGCGAGCCGTCGCCGGCAATCACGTCACAGCAGTCCCCGACCGAGGCCTGACAGCCGGCCGCCTCGAGCGTGAGGCCGATCATGCGGGTGAGTGATCCTTCCGCGGCCGGCGGCGCGGCGCGCTGCACGGCCAGGGTGCTGCGCCGCAGGCTCTCGGCCCAGCGCGACGCGCGATTGAGTTCGGGCGGGCTCATTGCTCCTGCCTCTCCGGGCCGCGTTCATCGCCGAGAGCGTTCGCGGCGATCGCGGCGACGCGGCTCTCGAAGCGGGCATCGACGCGTGAAGACTCGCTCTGTACCAGACACCCGCCGCGCGAGAGTGTCGGATCCTCCACCAGGATCCACACACGCTCCGCTCCGGCGATGCTCAAGCGCTCGCGCACCACCGTCGCGTCTTCGGGATGCAGTCGGACCCGCACCTCGCGGGCGGCCGCGGGCAGCTGCTCGAGCGCCTCGCGCACGACGGCGATCACCTGTGCCGGCTCGACCTTGAACTCGCGGCGGGCGAGCTGCCGGCCGACCGCGAGGGCGAGTTGCACCAGCTCGCGCTCGACCTCGGAATCGAGCTGCTCGAGGGGCCTCGACAGAGAACCCAGCACCTCGTCCAGGCGTTTGATCCGCTCATCGAGCGCGGCGAGGCGCGTGCGCACTTCCGTCTGCGCCCGAGCGATGCCCGCCTCGTAACCGCGGGCCTCGGCCTGCTGCAGCGCCTGGCGCGCCTCCGCCTCCTGGCGCCGCCGCGCATCGCCGAGACCGACGACCGGGCCGGTGACCTCGGGCAGCTGCCAGCGCTCGATGGCGCCGGCGCGTGTGGGCGACTCAGACAAACTGCTCTCCCTTGCCGCCGAGGGCGATCGCGCCGCTCTCGGCGAGCTTGCGGGCGACTTTCAGGATCTCCTTCTGGGCGTTTTCCACCTCGGAGACGCGCACCGGCCCCTTGGACTCGAGGTCGTCCTTGAGCATCTCGGCGGCGCGCTGCGACATGTTCTTGAAGATCTTCTCCTTCAGCTGCTCGTCGGTGCCCTTCAGCGCGAGCAGCAGCTGATCGGAGGCCACGTTGCGCAGCAGTTCCTGCATGCCGCGGTCATCGAGCTCGAGCAGATTGTCGAACACGAACACCAGCTCTTCGATGCGCGCCGCAAGTGCCTCGTCGCTCTTGGCGACCTGCTCCATGAGAGTGTTCTCCTGGCTCGGATCGAGAAAGTTGATGATGTTGGCGGCGGCCTTGGCGCCACCGAGCACGGAGGTCTTGCCGGTCGACTTGCCGGCAAACTGCTTTTCCATGATGTCATCGAGCTCGGTGAGCGCGCTCGGTTGCACGCCATCGAGCAACGCGATGCGCGCGATGACATCGGAGCGCACCGGCAGCGGCAGCAGCTGCAGCACCTCTGCCGCCTGGTCCGCATCGAGATAGGCGAGCACGATGGCGATGATCTGCGGATGCTCGAGACGGATCAGCTCGGCCACGGCTCTCGGGTCCATCCACTTGAGGGCCTCGAGGCCCTTGGTGCTGCGTCCGATGTTGATCCGGTCGATGATGCTTTCGGCCTTGTCGGACCCGAGCGCATCGACGAGCACCTTGCGCAGGAATTCGTCGGCGCCCACACCGACGGAAGTCTGGCTGTCGACCGTGGTGTGGAAGTCGGAAATGACGCCCTGCACCTCTTCCTTCGATACATTGGCGAGTTTCGCCATGGCCGCGCCGATGCGCTGCACCTCCTTCGCGCCCATGTGCTTGAGCACCTGGGCCGCCTCGCTCTCCCCGAGCGTGAGCAGCAGGATCGCCGCGCGCTCGGTGCCGCTGCGTGCGCTCTCCCTGACGTTGCGCTCACTCATCGTTGCCAACCCAGCCGCGCACCAGCTGCGCGACCCGCTTCGGATCCTGGCTCACCATCGCACGGGCGTTCGCGAGCTGCTGCTCATGGGAGAGCGCCTTCACCACAGCCTCCTTCTGCGCCTGGGGCGCGGAGAGCATCTCGGCATCGACCCCGACCTGCGCCGAGGCCAGCGCGACATGCGAGGGCGTGATGAGCATCCGCACCATCGGGCGCAGCACCGCAAGAACCAGCGCCAGCACCGCCACCAGCCCGGCGGCGATCTTCATCAGGCTCCAGAAGAGCGGACGCTGCCAGAACGAGGGTGCCGAGAACTGTCCACCGGCGGCCGAGGAGGTCTGCACATCGAGGGGTTCATTGACCACGCTGACGCTATCGCCCCTGGCGGCATCGAATCCGACCGAGTCCTTCACGAGCTGCGTCACGCGCGCGAGCTCCTGAGCCGACAGCGGCACCTCGTTGCGCTTGCCATTCGCCCCTTTGACGGACCGGTAGCCGATGAGAACGGCGACGGTGAGCCGCCGGATCTCTCCCGGTGGCTGGCGGGAATAATCGACGGTGCGGTCGATCTCGTAATTGCGAGTGATATCGCTCGAGAGCACATGGCCGGCGCCACTGCCCGTGACCGCGCTCACCGCCTGCACGGCGGGCTGTGCGCCCGTCGTGGCGGGCTGGCCCGGATTGGGCGGCGAGCCGGCCGCCGCGGTCTGCGACGGCGGGGATGAGGCCGGGGAGTTCTGCGCCGCGCCCGAGGCGTTCTGGCCCGTGGCCGGGGCGCTCGCGGGCGCAGCCAGAGTGCCTGGCGTCGGCGGCTCGTTCGAAAGCGATCCGGGCACGCCTCCTGCGCCCGAGCTCCCCGAAGTCTGCTGCGCGATCTGCTCGCTGCGCACGATCTGACTGTTGGGCTTGTAGCGCTCCTGCGCCTGCTCGCTCATGCCCAGGTTGAGCTCCGCCACCACATCCGCCCGCACCAGACCCGGGCCGACCAGGGGCGTCAGCAGCGCGATGATGCGGTGCGAGTCATCGCTCTCGAGGCGATGGACCATGTCGTAGTGCTGTTCGTCCACGGCGTAGGGACTGTTGCCCTGCGGGCTCGAAAGCAGCTGGCCGTTCTGGTCGACGACCGTGACGCGCGATGCCGGCAGATCCGGCACGCTGGAAGCCACCAGGTTGACGATGGCCTGAACCTGCTCGGGCCCGAGCGTGCCGCCGGCCCGCAGGCGCACGAACACCGAGGCGCTGGCGGCGCTTCGATCGCTGACGAACACCGACTGGCGAGGTACCGCCAGATTGACGCGGGCGGCCTCGACCTGCTGCATGCTGGCGATGGTATGGGCGAGCTCCGACTCGAGCGCATGCTGATAGCGGATGTTCTCCATGAACTGGCTGACGCCGAAATCCGAGCCCTTGTCGAGCGAGGCGAAACTGTCGCCGCCCGCGACCCCCTGCCCCGCGAGCTTCAGCCGCGCCGCATCGAGCTGCTCGGCGGGGACCTCGATGCCGTTGCTCGCGGCATCGAGCCGATAGGGTATCTGCGCGCCCTCGAGCGCCTGCACGACCTGGGACTCCTGCTGTGGCGAGAGGTTGGCGTAGAGCAGGCTGTAGGTGGGACCCCGCGACCACAGGACGATCCAGACACCGGCGGCGACGGCCGCGGCGATGCCGATCAGCAGCAGCAGCGGGCGCAGACTCGCCGGCAGTGCCGGCAGGGCGGGAGAGGCGGTGGATTCAGCGGCCATGTCGATTCACTACATCTGCATGTTCATGATGTCTTGATAGGCGCTGATGAGGCGGTTGCGCACTTCGGTCAGGGCCCGGAAGGACACGCTCGCCTTGTCCATCTGCACCATCACCTGCGGGAGCGACACCCCCGGGGCGCCGCGCGAGAAGGCGTCTGCCAGCGCATTGGCGCGCTGTTCGCTCTGGTTCACCTGGTCGATCCCGCGCTTCAGCAGCGCGGCGAACTCGCTCGGCGCACTGCCTGAAACCGCGTCCTGGGCGCTCGGGGCGCCGATGCCCTGCGCGGCCATGGGACGGGGCGCATCGAGGCGCACCTGCTCCGAGAACGAGCGGATCTGCGCCAGTACCTGATTGATGGCCATCTGACTCATAGTAGACTCCCTCAGGCCGCCGGAACTTCGACGCCCGCATCACGCAGCCGGGCCAGCTTGTAACGCAGCGTGCGCGGGCTGATTCCGAGACGCTCGGCCGCCTCGCGGCGGCTGCCCTGTCCCGAGCGCAGCGCATCGAGGATCAGGTCGCGCTCGGCCTGAATGAGCGAACCGGCGAGCGAGCCCGTGCCCGACCCCTCTTTGCAGGTGTCGGCGGATCCGCCGTCATTCAGGAACCATGGGGTGCCGCCCGGCGCCGTGCCGCGCGGCTCGTCCCCCCGGGGCTCGCCCTCGAGCAGCACGCCGTTGGCCGCCTCGAACTGTATGTGCTCCGGTCCGATCACCGGTCCGTTGACCAGAATGAGCGCGCGCTGCAGAAGATTGTCCAGCTCGCGCACATTGCCCGGCCAGGGATAGGTGAGCAGCCGATGGGCCGCGTCGGCGCTCAGCGCGGGGATCGCCGTGCCCGGACGGCAATGCGCGGTGAGCAACTGCATGGCGAGCGGCAAAATGTCGTCACGCCGCAATCGCAGCGGCGCAATAGCCAGCGGGAAGACGTTCAGCCGGTAATACAGGTCTTCGCGAAAGCGCCCCGCGGCGACCTCTTCGCGAAGTCTGCGATTGGTGGTCGCGATGACGCGCACATCGAGACTCAGGGGCGCGCGGCAGCCGAGGCGCTCGACTTCCCTCTCCTGCAGGACGCGCAGGAGTTTCGCCTGCAGCCCGAGCGGCATCTCGGTCACCTCATCGAGCAGCAGCGTCCCGCCCTGCGCCTGCTCGAATTTTCCCGGGTGCGCGCTGTGTGCGCCGGTGAAGCTGCCGCGCTCGTACCCGAACAGCATCGCCTCGAGCATGTTCTCGGGAATGGCCGCGCAATTGACCGCGACGAACGGCCCCTTGGCCCGCTGCGAGCGCCGGTGCACGTACCGGGAGAGAACCTCCTTGCCCGTGCCGGACTCGCCGCAGATGAGCACGGTGCAATCGCTCGCCGCCACACGGCGCGCGAGCTCGAGCAACCGCTGCGAATGGGTGGCACAGGCCACCGGTTCCGGTGCGCTGCGCGCGGCGTTGCTGTTCGAGGTGACCTGATCTTGAGTTTCCGACATTGCTCCCCCCAATGGGCCCAGGGATGCTCCCGGGGGAGGAATGCAAATGCCGTGCCGGACGAGGATCTGCCGCAAAGCGTGACGCCGGTCACGGGCACGGCGGCACACCGTGCCTTTCGGCGTCAAACTTCCGTCACGGCCTCGGTCATGCAGTCGGTGAGTCCGAGCTTGCGAAGCCGCTCGACGAGTGTGGTGCGACGGAGATTGAGCAAACGGGCCGCCTGCGCGACCACGCCGCCGGCACGCGTCAGGGCCTGTTGAACCAGCGCGCGCTCGATTCTCTGCAGGTGCTCGCGCAGATCGAGTCCCTCGATGGGCAACGTCACCGGCTCCTCGCTCACCACGGCCTCGTGCGCGGTGCCGGCGGTGGCGGGCATTGAGGACTCGAGCAGCGCCAGGGCCGCCTCGTCGCTGAGCAGGGCACCGACGGCGCCCTCATCCGCCATCGCCGACGAGTCCTCGGCCCGGGGCTCCTCGAACAGCCAATCCTCCGGCGGCCGGTACTTCCGCGGCAGGTCGGCGACATCGACGGTGTTGCCGCAGCTGATGATGGAGAGCCGCTCGATGAGGTTGGAAAGCTCGCGCACATTGCCCGTCCACGGATGCCTCGACAGGGCGGCGAGCGCCCGTGGCGAGAGCCGCACCGCCGCGCGTCCCTCGGCCTCGTTGCTGGCGGCGAACTCTCGCACCAGCGCGGGCAGGTCCTCCCTGCGATCGCGCAGCGAGGGCATCTCGATGGGAAAGACGTTCAGGCGATGGAACAGATCCTCACGGAACACGCCACGCCCGATGGCCTCCTCGAGATTGCGGTGGGTCGCGGCGATGATGCGCACGTTGCAGCGGATGGGGATGTGGTTGCCCACCCGCTCAAAAACCCTCTCCTGCAGGACGCGCAGCAGCTTGACCTGCATCGACGGACTCATGTCCCCGATCTCATCGAGAAACAGCGTGCCGCCCTCGGCGATTTCGAAGCGGCCCTTGCGGGCGGCGATCGCCCCGGTGAAGGAGCCTTTCTCGTGGCCGAAGAGCTCGGACTCGAGGAGCTCCGATGGAATGGCGCCGCAGTTGACGGCGACGAATGGCCGGTTGCGCCGCGGACTCAGGTCGTGGATGGCGCGGGCGGCGACTTCCTTGCCGGTTCCCGATTCCCCGAGCACGAGCACGGTCGAGTCGTAGACCGCCACCTGGCGGATCAGGGCGATCACATCGCGGACCGCGGCCGAGGCTCCCGTCGGCAGGCGCACGGCGAGGCCCGCTGAGGCCTCCGCACCGGATGCGTCCCATTTTCTCCTGTCCTCCGGCGATGCGGGATTCGAGGCACATTCGGTTGCGAGCATCGCGCCCTCACTCAACTTCTTGGCTGCTTTGTTCCGGGTGGGGGCGAGTCAGTCATCCGACCTTGTCTTTCCCCGTGGTGCAATGGTGCGTGCCAACTGAACGGGAATCTGTGACCCGTCTCCAGATTGTTCACAAATGGCGACAACCGGATGCGGCGAGGGTGATGCGCCTCACGATCCCGCCGGCGGCGGATCATCGATAGAGCGAAGCGCGGCAGGAGCGCCGGAAGTCCGTCACCGGCTCGGGCGTGTGACGCACCTCACAGTAGACCGATGACACAAATTCCTTTTCCATCAATGGATTGGGCGTCCCGCGCCCCGCGTGGCACAGGCATTGCAATTTATCCGCCGCAAAGCCTTTCACGCACAGGACCCGCAAGACCGATGGCCACCGCACCCGCTGACATCCCGCTTGAAACCGTCCCGACGCCCGCCAAGAAACGCACGCTGCCCCTGTGGCTCATCATCGTCATCGGTACGGTCGTGGTGGGCGGGGGCGCAGGTGGCGCCATGGCGCTGCACCTGTTCGGCTCGAGCGCCGCGCACGCGAAGGTGAAGGCTCCCTCGGGCCCTCCGATTTACCTGCCGCTCAAGCCCTTCGTCGTCAATTTCCAGGCCGGCCAGATGGTGCGCTACCTGCAGGTGAGCATCCAGGTGATGTCGCGCGATCCCAAGACCATCGCGCTGCTCACGCAGAACGACCCGATGATCCGCAACGACCTCTTGCTGCTGCTCGGCGGGCAGCAGTACACGACACTCGACACCGAGGCGGGCAAGGAGGCTCTGCGCGCCCAGGTGCTCGGCGCCATCCGCAAGGTCACCGCCCAGAACGGCGGCAAGCCCGGCAACGTCGAGGCCATCTACTTCACCAGCTTCGTGATGCAGTAGCCGCCGGGCGGGGCGCCAGATCATGAGCAACGAAAAAATACTCGATCAGGCCGAAATCGACGCCTTGCTGCACGGCGTCGATACTGGAGCGGTCAGCACCGAGGCGCCGCTGGCGCCGGGCGAAGTCCGGCAATACGACTTCGCCAACCAGATGCGCATCGTGCGCGGCCGGATGCCCACGCTCGAGATGATCAACGAGCGTTTCGCGCGACTGAATCGCATCAGCCTGTACAACCTGCTGCGCCGCTCGCCGGAGGTCGCCGTCGGTCCGGTGCAGATCAAGAAATTCAGCGAGTTCGTGCACACCCTGCACGTGCCGACCAGCCTGAACCTCGTGCGGATCAACCCGTTGCGCGGCACCGCGCTCATCGTCCTCGATCCGAAGCTCGTCTTCGCGGTGGTCGACAACTTCTTCGGCGGCAACGGCCGGCACGCCAAGATCGAGGGCCGGGAGTTCACCGCCACCGAGCAACGCATCATCCACCTCGTGCTGCGCAGCATCTTCACCGACTTGCGCGAAGCATGGTCGCACGTCGCCGCGCTCGAGCCCGAATACCTGCAGTCGGAGATCAATCCGCACTTCGCCAATATCGTCTCGCCGTCGGAGATCGTGGTGGTGACCTCGTTCCACATCGAGCTCGATGGCACGGGCGGCAACCTGCACATCACCCTCCCCTACGCCATGATCGAGCCGCTGCGCGAGGTGCTGGATGCCGGAGTGGCGAGCGACCGCATGGAGAAGGATGAACGCTGGATGCAGTCGCTGCGCGAGGAAATGGAGGACGCCGAGCTCGAGATCACCACGATCCTCGGCCGCTCATCGCTCACCCTCGCCGAGCTGGTGAATCTCAAGCCAGGCGACATCGTTCCGTGTGACTTCACCGGCAAAGTCACCGTGATCGCCGAGGAAGTACCGGTATTTCGCGGCAGTTTCGGCAATTCGCGCGGCCATCAGGCCGTCAAGATCGAAGAGCGCCTGCGCCGCACCAAATCCCTTTCCGAGCCGTCGACCGGCCAGACCAAGCGAGTTTCATCATGAATGCCAAGATCGAGGCGCAACCCGCCCAGTTCCAGGACCTGAACGAGGAGGGAGCCAGCACCGGATCCCGCGACGTCAATCTGGACGTCATTCTCGATGTCCCGGTGACTCTGTCGATGGAGGTCGGACGCACACGCATTCCCATCCGCAACTTCCTGCAGCTCAATCAGGGCTCGGTGGTCGAACTCGACCGCACCGCGGGCGAACCGCTCGATGTCTACGTAAACGGCACTCTGGTGGCCCACGGCGAGGTGGTGGTCGTCAACGAGAGATTCGGCATTCGCCTCACCGATGTGATCAGCCCCGCCGAGCGACTGCGCAAACTCCGATGAGCCACGCATTCGCCGCGCCGACCGCCGCCGCGGGCGCGCCGGTGATCGGCGTCAGCGGTCTCCTGTCGGTCACGCTGGCCCTGCTTGGCGTGCTCGCGGTCATCTTCGCCCTCGCGTGGCTCGCCCGGCGCATGCGCACCTTCGGCGACCGCACCGCGGGCTCGCTCGAAGTGCTGGCCAACATGCCGCTCGGCCCGAAGGAGCGCGCGGTGCTGCTCAGAGTCGGTGGCGCGCAGATCCTGCTCGGCGTCGCTCCCGGGCGGGTCAACACCCTGCACGTGCTCGAGCAGCCGGTGCAGATCGGCCAATCCGCGCCGACCGCCCCCGCCGCGAAGCCGAGCTTCGCCCAGCTGTTGAAGCGGAGCCTCGGCAAGTGAGCCGGCTGCGCAAGTCCTGGCCAGTGCTGCTGCTCGCGCTCGTGCCGATGATCGCCTGCGCGGCCCCCGGCATACCCGCCTTCAGCGTGCAGACCCACGGCGGCACGCAGACCTACACCCTGACGCTGCAGGTGCTGGCGCTGATGACAGCGCTCACACTGCTGCCGGCGATCCTGCTGATGATGACCGCCTTCACGCGCATCGTGATCGTCCTCGGCATCCTGCGCCAGGCGCTCGGCGCCGGACAGACGCCGCCCAACCAGGTGCTGCTCGGCCTCGCTCTGTTCCTCACCTTCTTCGTCATGTCGCCGGTCATCAGACAGATCAATCAGGTGGCCTATCAGCCCTATGCCGCGGGCACCATCGATGCGCAGACCGCCCTTACCCGGGCCGAGGCGCCGCTGAAGGAATTCATGCTGCGCCAGACCCGCGAGAGCGACATCGCGACCTTCGTGCACATCGCCGGCGGCAAGGGCTACGCGGCGCCGCTCGATGTGCCGCTTGCGGTGCTGGTGCCGGCATTCGTCACGAGCGAGCTCAAGACCGCCTTTCTCATAGGCTTCCTGCTCTTCATTCCGTTCGTGATCATCGATCTGGTGGTGGCGAGCGTGTTGATGTCGCTCGGAATGATGATGCTCTCACCGACACTGATATCGTTGCCATTCAAGCTGATGTTGTTCGTGCTGGTCGACGGCTGGGCGCTCGTCATGGGAACCCTGGCCTCGAGCTTCTACCATTGAGTGAAACCCCGGACCGACGAGGCGCGAGATGACACCCGACACCGTCATGACCATTGGCCGAGGCGCCCTCGAGCTCGCACTCGCCCTGGCCGCCCCCCTGCTGCTCACGGCGCTCATCACCGGCGTGGTGGTCAGCGCCTTCCAGGCCGCGACCCAGATCAACGAAATGACGCTGTCGTTCATCCCGAAGCTGCTGATGATGACACTGGTGCTCGTGATCGCCGGCCCCTGGATGCTCAGGACCCTCATCGACTACACCCGCGAGCTCATCATGAGCATCCCGGGCCTGCTCTACTGAGGCGCCGCGCGAAACCATGATCACCGTCACCGCGCATCAACTCAATGCCGCCATCGGCTCGGTGTTCTGGCCGTTCGTGCGCATTGGCTCGTGCTTCATGGTGGCCCCGGTGTTCGGCTCCATGTCGGTGCCGGCGCGACTGCGGATCGTGCTCGCGGGCGCGATCGCGCTGCTCATCGCGCCCCTCATCCCGCAGCCCATCGGAGTGACGCCGCTTTCGGCGGCCGGCGTGCTGATCACAGTCCAGCAGGTGATCATCGGAATCGCGCTCGGATTCTGCCTGCAGATCCTCTTTACGGCGGTCTCTCTCGGCGGTCAGCTGATCGCCAACAGCATGGGTCTGTCCATGGCCTTCAACGTCGATCCGCTCGAGGGCGAGTCGACGCCCGCCCTAGGCCAGCTCTACACGGTGCTCGTGACCCTGATCTTCCTGTTGCTGCACGGCGATCTGGCGCTGCTGCGCATTCTGGTCGACGGATTTCGCACCCTGCCGATCGGGGCGAGCGGTCTCGGCGCGCAGGGCCTTTGGACGGTGGCGAGCTGGGGCTCGGCGCTCTTCTCCGGGGCGCTTGCCGTGGCGCTGCCCGGTGTCACGGCGCTGCTCGTCACCAACCTGGCCTTCGGCGTCATGAGCCGCGCGGCTCCCGCGATGAACCTGTTCGCGGTGGGACTGCCGATCACCCTGGTATTCGGCCTGCTGGTCATCATCGCCGGCCTGCCGGCGCTCGAGTCGGGCTTCACCCGGCTGCTCGGCAAGACCTTCCTCCTGTTGCGTCACCTGAGCGGAGCCTGAGCGCATGGCGGAGAACGATCAGGAACGGACAGAACAACCGACTCCCAAGCGCCTGGAGGAGGCGCGCAAGAAGGGCCAGGTTCCCCGCTCCATCGATCTGAGCACGGCCACCGTGCTGCTGGTCGCCGGCGGGGCGCTGCGCGTATTCGGTGGCGGTATCGGCTCGGCGCTCGCCGGCGTGATGCGCGCGGCGCTCAGCCTCGATTACGACCGGACATTGGATCCGCGGCTCGCGATCACCGCCGCGGCCACGGAACTCCTGCACGCCCTCATTGCATGCGCCCCGGTATTCGGTCTCACGATGGTCGCGGCGCTCGCCGCCCCCCTCGCCCTCGGTGGCTGGAACCTCAGCTTCGAGGCGCTGGCGCCCGATTTCAGCCGACTCGACCCGATCTCGGGGTTCGGCCGGCTGTTCTCCGCCCGCGCGGGCGTCGAGCTCGGCAAAGCTCTCGCGAAAGTCGCGGTGGTGGGCACCGCCGCCTATCTGGTGCTGCGTGATGAGGCGCCGCAGTTTCTCGCCCTGGGGAGCGAGCCGCTCGCCGTCGCCCTCGCCCAGGCGGTCGCCCTCGCCTCCGATGCCCTGCTCATCATGGCGGGCACGCTCGGCCTGATCGCCGCGGTCGATGTTCCCTGGCAGCTGTTTCAACACCACAAGCAGCTGCGCATGACACGCGAGGAGATCCGCGAGGAAATGAAGGAGAGCGACGGATCACCGGAGAACAAGATGCGGGTGCGCCGCGTCCAGCGCGAGCTGCTCAGACGGCGCATGATGCACGAGGTGCCGACAGCCGATGTCATCGTCACCAACCCGACGCACTTCGCGGTTGCGCTGCGCTACGACGAATCGCGCATGCGCGCGCCGCGCGTGGTCGCCAAGGGCGCCGATCTCATCGCGGCGCGTATCCGCGAGATCGCCACCGAAAACGCCGTGCCGATCTTCGAGGCGCCGCCGCTGGCGCGCGCGCTCTATCACAACGTCGAGATAGGCGGCGAGATCCCCGGCCAGCTCTATGTCGCCGTCGCGCAGGTTCTCACTTACATCTATCGGCTCAAAGCGGCTCGCGCCTCCGGCGCCCAGCCCCCCGAACCACCCGTGATCGACGCCTCGATCGAGACAACCCGGCACTGATCCATGGCCACAGCGACCGCAACATCTGCATCGGTTCCTTCCTTCCGGGATTTGCTGCGTATCGGCATCGGAGTACCGGCGGGTGTCCTTGGCGTGCTCGCCATGGTGATCCTGCCGCTGCCGCCGATGGCGCTCGATGTGCTGTTCACCTTCAACATCGCACTGTCGATCATCGTCGTGATGGGCGTGTTCTACGTCGCGCGGCCGATCGAGTTCGGCGTGTTCCCGACGGCTCTGCTGCTGGCGACCCTGCTGCGGCTCGCCCTCAACGTCGCATCGGCGCGCGTGGTCCTCCTGCATGGTTATGCGGGACCCGGTGCGGCGGGTCACGTCATCGAGTCCTTCGGACAGTTCGTGGTTGGCGGCAACTTCGCCGTCGGCGTGGTGGTGTTCATCATCCTCACCATCATCAATTTCGTGGTGATCACCAAAGGCGCCGGACGCGTGTCCGAAGTCAGCGCCCGGTTCACCCTGGATGCCATGCCCGGCAAGCAGATGGCCATCGACGCCGACCTCGGCGCCGGCCTCATCACCCAGGAGGAGGCCCGGGTGCGCCGCTCGGAGGTCCGGGCGGAAGCCGACTTCTACGGAGCCATGGACGGTGCCAGCAAGTTCGTTCGCGGCGACGCCGTCGCCGGCATCCTGATCCTGCTCATCAACATCATCGGCGGACTGGCGATCGGCACCGTGGGACATGGCATGGCGTTGAGCGACGCGCTGCACACCTACACGCTGCTCACCATCGGTGACGGCCTGGTGGCGCAGATCCCGGCGCTGCTGCTGTCCACATCAGTGGCCATCATCGTGACGCGCATGTCACGCCCGCAGGACATGGGTGGGGAGCTCAGCCAGCAGCTGTTCGGCAATCCCAAGACGATCGCGGTCGCGGGCGGACTGCTCGGCGTGATGGGGCTGATCCCGGGCATGCCGAATGTACCCTTCCTGCTCATGGCGGCGCTCTGCGGCGTTGTGGCCTATGTGGTGCACAAGCGGCGCGCCGCGGCGAAGGCAGCCCCGCCGCCGCCGAAGCCCGCGCCCGTCGCGCCCGAATCGCGGGACCTCACATGGGAGGATGTGCGTCCGGTCGACCCTGTGGGCCTGGAGGTCGGATACCGCCTCGTACCGCTGGTCGACGCCAAGGGACAGGGCGCGGATCTGCTCGGGCGCGTACGCGGCGTGCGCCGCAAGCTCTCGCAGGAGCTCGGGTTTCTGCTGCCCGCCGTGCACATCCGGGATAATCTCGATCTCGCCCCGAATGTCTATCGCATCAATCTGAACGGCGTGCCGGTCGGGGAAAGCACCGTCTATCCGGACCGGGAACTCGCGATCAATTCCGGGCGTGTCTTCGGCCCCGTACAGGGCATTGCCGCGCGCGATCCCGCCTTCGGCATGGAGGCGGTGTGGATCGAGCCGGCGAGCCGCGACCATGCTCAGGCGCTCGGCTACACGGTCGTCGACCCGAGCACCGTGGTTGCCACCCATCTCTCCTTCCTTCTGCAGTCGCACGCCAGCGAGATTCTCGGTCACGACGAGGTGCAGCACCTGCTCAACGCCCTGGCGAAGGCCGCACCGAAGCTGGTGGAGGATCTGGTGCCGAAGGTTCTGCCGCTGTCGGCGCTGGTACGCGTATTGCAAGGTCTGCTGGCGGAACGTATCCCCATACGCAGCATGCGGACCATCATGGAAACTCTCGCCGAACACGCGCCCCGGTCGCAGGACCCGGTGGCGCTGCTCTCACAGGTGCGCATCGCCCTCGGCAGGCAGATCGTGCAGGACATCGCGGGAGTTTCCGGCGAATTGCCGGTCATTACCTTCGAGCCGGATCTCGAGCGGCTGCTGCAGGGCTCGCTCACCGCGAGCGCCACGGGCGCCGGCCTCGAGCCGGGCCTCGCCGAGCGGCTGCAGCAGCGGGTCGCCGACGCCGCACAGCGTCAAGAATCCGTCGGCGGGCAGGCGGTGTTGCTGGTGCCGCCGACGCTGCGCCCCTCCATGGCGAAGTTCCTGCGCGCCGGCCTGCCGCATCTGCAGGTTCTCGCCTGGAACGAGATACCCGACAACCGCAAGGTCCGCGTCGTCACCGCGGTCGGCAGGTAATCCATGAAGATCGTACGACACACGGCTGCGGACATCCGTCAAGCGCTGCGCGCGGTCCGCGAGCAACTCGGTGAAGAGGCCGTGATCCTCTCCTCCCGGCGCAGCGCGCAGGGAGTGGAGATCACCGCCGCCGTGGACTTCGACGCCACCCGGATCGAGGCGGCCGCGACCTCCCCGCCCGCCCCGCCCCCGATCTCCTTCGATTCGGCGGGGCAGGACATGGGCAGCGAGCTGAAGTCCCTGCGACGCATGCTCGAGACCCAGTTGGCGCAGCTCGCCTGGAACGAGCGTAGCCGCCGCCATCCCGTGCAGGCGGAGCTGCTTCGCGAACTCACCGAGATCGGCATCGAACGGGACCTCGCCGACCACCTGATCGGGCAACTCCCGCCGGAGTCGGACCTCGCACAGGGCCGGCGCCTCGCCATCGCCGGACTGTCGCAATACCTTCACGTGACCGGCGATCGCTGGCTCGAGAACGGCGGCCGCATCGCCTTCGTCGGCGCCACCGGCGTCGGCAAGACCACCATGCTCGCCAAGCTCGCCGTCCATTGGATCCTGCGCCACGGACCGAAGGATCTGGCGCTGATCGCCTCCGACACCGCGCGCATCGGCGCTCAGGATCAGATGCTCGCCCTGGGTCAGCTGCTCGGGGTTCCCGTGCATGCGCCGGAGCGCTTCGAGGCTCTACCGGAGCTGCTCGCGCGCCTTGGCCGGCAGCGCCTGGTTCTCATCGACACTCCGGGCACCAGCGTGCGCGATGCGCAACTCAGCGCGCGGCTCTCGGTGTTGGCCGAGTGCGGCCCGCAGATCGAATCGGCGCTGGTGCTCGCCGCCAGCACCCAGGCCGGGGCGATCGAGGAAACCGTCAAGCGCTTCTCACCGCTCAAACCCGCCTCGTGTCTGCTGACCAAGCTGGATGAGGCCGCGAGCCTCGGCGGGGCGCTCTCCGCGCTCATCCGCGCCCGGCTCCCGGTGTCCTACCTGAGCGAGGGCCAGCGGGTGCCGGAGGACCTCGCGCCGGCGCGCGCCCTCGATCTCATCACCCTGGCCGTGCGGCTCGCCAAGGCGAGCGGCGCGGCCGCCGACGAAGATCTCCTGCGACGACGATTCGGAAG
>DAHVQK010000002.1 GCA_027317845.1 Gammaproteobacteria bacterium | reverse complement strand
CCTCGCGCTCGGCGTCGGTGCCCTCGCACCAGTACACCTCGGCGGGCTCGGTCAGGGCGCGTACCGACTCCACCCACTCGGCGACGGGCCGGCTGAGATGGGCGAGGGGAGTCGGTAGGGGAGAGGCGGTGGCCATGCTCGAGTCCTCTTCGTTGCGGTGCTCGGCACGGCATGTGGCCCCCCCGTGCACCGGCTGTGAAGGGACGAGTCGCCGACCCGTCCCGGATGATCTTTCTCAGTATATCCGCGCGGCTCCCGCCCCCTCATAAAGTACGATGAAAGGCCCCGATTTGTTCCATAATCGCACACCCTCACCGTGCAGCATTTTCAGCTTGGCCGGGTGGTGGCGCTCGCGAGTCCTCCGAGACCCCCGCCACGAAGGCGGATGCGCGCCAGGAAACCCCCGTAAAATGGCGCCATGTTGGATCTAGAGGACATCTTCGGAGCGGGCGGACCGCTCGAGCGGGCATTGCCGGCATTCAACGTTCGCGGCCAGCAGTTGAACATGGCCGAGCGGGTCTTCGCCGCCATTGCGCGGCGCGAGGCGCTGGTGGTGGAGGCCGGCACCGGCACCGGCAAAACCTTCGCCTACCTGGTGCCGGCGCTGCTCTCGGGTGCGCGGGTGCTCATCTCCACCGGCACGCGCACGCTCCAGGACCAGCTCTTCGCGAAGGATCTGCCGCTGGTTGGCAGAGCGCTCGGCAGGCCGGCCAAGGTCGCGCTGCTGAAGGGCCGCGGCAATTACCTGTGCCGCCACCGGCTGACGCAGTCGGCGCCGCCTCTGCCTCTGGAGAGCCCCGAGGGAGCGCGCCCAGAGGCGGGCGGCGATGCGATGGAGCGCGTTCGCCGTTGGGCGCTCACGACCCGCAGCGGTGACCTGGCGGAGGTGGCGGGACTGGCCGACTCCGATCCGCTGTGGGCTGAGATCACCTCCACGCGCGACAACTGCCTCGGCATGCGCTGCCCGGAGCTCGCGCGTTGCCACGTCGCGCTCGCGCGCCGCGGTGCATTGGATGCCGACATCGTGATCGTGAACCATCACCTGCTGTTGGCGGATCTCGCGCTGAAGGAGGATGGTTTCGGGGACCTGCTGGGCGCGGCGGACGCGGTCATTCTCGATGAGGCGCATCAGATCCCCGATCTCGCCACGCAGTTCTTCGGCGCCCAGGTGAGCAGCCGGCGCATCGAGGCGCTGTTGAGCGATGTGCAGGGGCGGCTTCACGCCAAGGGTGAGCCGAGCGCGACGGCTGCCCAGGCGCGGGAAGTCGCAGCGGCGATCCGCGCCGTGCAGCTGTGCCTCGTACGCCTGTCCACGGCGCTCTGCGGGCGCACCGGCCGGCTCGACTGGACCGAGACGGAGTCACGGGTCGGGGCGCTCGTCGAGGAGCTCGCCGCGCTGCTCGCCGCCCTCACGGAGCGGCTACGCGACCTTGGTGAGGAGACCCCGGCGGCGGCTCTGGCGGAGCGGTCCGCGGAGCTCACCGCGGGCCTCGAGCGCATCGGGGCAACGCAGGAGCAGGAGGGCGCGCGCTCCATCGAAGTCTCGGCGCGGGGGTTTTCCTTGAGCCTCATGCCCTTCGATATCGCCGCGCGCTTTCAGGCGCTCGTGACGGCGCGTCGCTGCGCCTGGATTTTCACCTCGGCGACGCTCTCGATCGGTGAAGACTTCAGCCATTTCACGGCGCGCCTCGGTCTCTCGTGCGACACGCTGAAGATCGACAGCCCATTCGACTATGCGAGCCAGAGCCTGCTCTTTCTGCCGCAGGGCTTGCCGGAGCCGCAATCGCGGGCACATCTCACCGCGGTCCTCGAGCTCGCCCGGGAGCTGATCGAGGCGGCGCGCGGCGGCGCATTCGTGCTCTTCACGAGCCACCGCGCGCTCTCGCAGGCCGCGGCGCACTGGCGCGGCTCGGGCGCGGCGCAGCGGTATCGGCTGCTGGTGCAGGGCGAGGCGCCGCGCGAGCGGCTGCTCGAGTCGTTCCGCGGGGACGGCAATGCCGTGTTGTTCGGCACCGCAAGCTTCTGGGAGGGCGTGGACGTCAAGGGCAGCGCGCTGCGGCTGGTCATCATCGAGAAGCTGCCGTTCGCCTCGCCCGAGGATCCGCTGGTGCGCGCGCGGATCTCGCATCTGACCTCCACCGGAGGCAACGCCTTTCGCGACTATCAGCTGCCGGAGGCGGCGCTCGCGCTGAAACAGGGCGTGGGGCGGCTGATCCGCAGCGAGGAGGATCATGGCGCCGTGGCGATCTGCGACCCGCGCCTGACGGGCCGAGGATACGGCAAGGTGTTTCTCGCGGCGCTGCCGCCGATGACCCGTACCCGCGACTGCGGGCAGACCGTGGAGTTTCTTCGGCAACACGTGCCGGCGGCGCCGGCCGCGGCGGAGGCCTCATGAGGCTGCTCGCCCTCGACACGGCGACCGAGAGCTGCTCCGCGGCGCTGCTCATCGGCGCTCAGCTGCTCACGCGCGAGGCTGAATTCGCGCGCGGCCATGCCGAACACATCCTGCCCATGATCGATGAGCTGCTGGCCGAGTCCGGCCTGGCGCTCGGGCAGATCGAGGCCATCGCCTTCGGCCGCGGACCGGGCTCGTTCACGGGGGTGCGCCTGGCGGCGGGCATCGTCCAGGGACTCGCCTTCGGGGCGAGCCTGCCCGTGGTGCCGGTCTCGGACCTCGAGGCGCTCGCCCTGCGAGGCTTCGACCTCGATCCGGCCGTCGAGCGCATCCTGGTGTGCAATGATGCGCGCATGCGGGAGGTGTACTGGGGCTGCTTCGCGCAGGAAGGAGGACTCCCGGTCGCGGCGGGACCCGAGCAGGTCGGTCCGCCCGAGAGCGTCCGGCCACCCGGGGGCATCCCGGCTGCGGGCATCGGCCGGGGATTCATCGCGTATCCGCAGCTCTTGTCGCTCGAGGGGATCACGGTGCGCCCGCCCTGGGAGCGGCTCCTGCCACGGGCGGCGGAGATCGCCCGGCTGGCGGTGCGGGAAGTGAGCGCCGGGAGGCTTGTCGATCCCGAGGCGGCCGTGCCGGTGTATCTGAGGGACAACGTGGCGCGGCCGTCATCCTCTTGAAATGTGACCGCGCATGAGCGGCACTGTCATGATTCTGCAACAATATTCCTTTCAAATGACGGCGCACTGCAGGTCCGCGCCATGTCGGGAAAATTGATCCTCATAGTGGAAGACGAGCATGCGATCCGCCAGATGATCGCCTTTGGGCTCAGGCGAGCGGGCTTCGATGTGCGCGAGGCGGCCGACTGCCGCGAGGCGCGCCAGTCGCTCGCCGACCAGCGCCCGGACCTGATGCTGGTCGATTGGATGCTGCCGGACATGAGTGGCCTCGAGCTGACGCGGGCGGTCAAGCGTGACCGTCAGACCCGCGAGCTCCCGATCATCATGCTGACCGCGCGGGCCGAGGAGGGCGACAAGGTGACCGGCCTCGAGAACGGCGCCGATGACTACATCACCAAGCCGTTCTCCCCGCGCGAGCTCGTGGCGCGCATCAATGCGGTGTTGCGCCGGGCGGGCGCGACGGGGCTCGACCACGTCGTGGAGTTCGAGGCGCTCAAGCTCGACCAGCAGGGCCAGCGGATCACGGTCGATGGCCAGACGGTGCCCCTCGGTCCCACCGAGTACCGCATGCTCGAGTTCTTCATGACGCACCCCGAGCGGGTCTTCAGCCGCGATCAACTGCTCGATCGCCTTTGGGGAGGCAACGTCTATGTGGAGGAGCGCACCATCGATGTGCATGTGCGCAGGCTCCGTAAATCGCTCGAGAAATACGGGCTCGACCGGTTCGTGCAGACCGTGCGCGGATCCGGTTACCGGTTCTCCGCCAAGGCGCAGTGATGCGCACGGCCGCTCAAGCCTGGTGGTTCGCGGCCGCCCGGCTGATCGTCGCGGTGCTGATCGGCCTGATCCTCGGGGCGCTGCTGCACAGCCCGTGGGCGGGCGTCGCCTGTGCGCTCGCGGCGTACCTCGCCTGGCAGCTGATCGTGCTCGCGCGCGTCGACTGGTGGCTGCATCATCGCAGCGTCTCGGAGCCGCCCGAGACCGGAGGCGTCTGGGGCAGGGTGATCTCGCAGATCGTGCGTCTGCACCGGCGCAAGCGTTTCCACAAGGAGCGCTTCGTGCAGCTGATGCGCCAATTGCGCCTCTCGACCGCCGCGCTCCCGAACGGGGTGGTGATCCTCGATGCCCAGCGTGAGATCGTCTGGTTCAACCGCATGGCGGGGCGGCTCCTCGGGCTGCGGCCGAGCGTGGACCTGGGGTTGCGCATCGAGAACCTGCTGCGCGAGCCGCAGTTCACGCGCTACCTGGCGAAAGGGGATTTTGCGAACCCCGTGGTGATTCGCCGCTCATCCCCGAAGGAGAGTTACCTGTCGCTGCAGCTCGTGCCCTACGGTGAGGGCGAGCAGCTGCTGCTCGCGACCGATGTGTCGCGGCAGATGCGGCTCGAGGCGGTGCGCCGGGACTTCGTCGCCAACGCCTCGCACGAGTTGCGCTCGCCCCTCACGGTGATCTCCGGTTACCTCGAGACGCTCAGCCACGACCCCGCGCTCGATGCGGAGCTCGGCTCTCCCGTGGCGGAGATGCGCCGCCAGGCGCAGCGCATGACCGCCATCATCCACGACCTGCTCGAGCTCTCGCGTCTGGAGGAGACCGATGAGCGTGTCGGCGGCGAGCCGCTCGAGATGGCCGCGCTGATGGCGCTGCTGCGCAAGGACGTGCTGGCCCGCCCGGCCCATCCGCAGGAGGTCCGCGTGCGCATCGACTCCGAGGCCGCCCTGGTGGGCAAGGAGTCCGAGATCCATTCGGCGCTCGCCAACCTGGTCGACAACGCCGCCAAGTACACCCCGCCCGAGGGCTCGGTGGAGATGCGCTGGTGGGTGGATGCCGAGGGAGGACACTTCGCGGTGAGCGACACCGGCATCGGCATCCCGCCCGAGCACATCCCACGGCTCACCGAGCGATTCTATCGCGTCGACCCGGGTCGCTCGCGCGCGACCGGAGGATCGGGGCTCGGGCTCGCGATCGTCAAGCATGTTCTTCAGCGTCATGGGGCGGAACTCGAGGTCCAGAGCACCCCGGGTCAGGGCAGCACCTTCACCTGTCACTTCCCGCCCGAGCGGGTGCGCATCGCGGACGAAGCGCTCCTGAACGGCTAGCCTGCGCCGGTTGGGTTATCATCGCGCGCATATCCGGAGGCACCATCGATGGAAACCGCCGACCTGACCCATCACATCTCCCGCCGCTTCAACGAGGACCTCGAGCGCGTGCGCAGCAAGGTTCTCTCGATGGGCGGCTTCGTGGAGCAGCAGATCCAGAAGGCGATCACCGCGTTGACCGAGGGAGACAGCGCCCTCGGGGAGTCGGTGGCGCTCGGTGATCATCAGGTCAACAACATGGAGGTGACGATCGATGAGGAGTGCAGCCGCATCCTCGCCACGCGCGCGCCCGCGGCGGGGGACCTGCGCGTCATCGTCGCCATCATCAAGACCATCACCGACCTCGAGCGCATGGGCGATGAGGGGGAGAAGATCGGCTACATCGCCTCGCGGCTCGCCACGATGGAACGCCCGGTCGACAAGTACCGGGAGATCAAGCATCTCGGGCGCATCGTGACCGAGATGGTCCACGATTCGCTCGATGCCTTTGCGCGCATGGACGCGGAGTCGGCGCTGCGCATCGCGCGCCAGGACCGGCTCGTCGACGAGGAGTACGAGGCGATCCAGCGCCAGAGCATCACCTTCATGATGGAGGACCCGCGCGCCATCCGCCGCGCGCTCGATGTGATGTGGGTGGTGCGCTCGCTCGAGCGTATCGGCGATCACGCCAAGAACATCAGCGAGTACGTGATCTACATGGTTTACGGCAAGGACGTGCGGCACACCTCCCTCGATGATGTGGAGCGGGAGTTGAGGCGCGAGCCGGCCCCCGAGATCGAGAGCCAGGGAGGGGCGGCGTCGTGAGCCTCACGCAGGGCGTGTGCGCGGCCCTCGCGGGCGATCGTTCGTATCGGCGCGCGGCCAACGCACTCGGCTTCCTCGTGTGCGTCTCGCTCCTCGGCTACGCGCTCTACGCCCAGTTTCACCTGGGCCTCGATCCGTGTCCGCTTTGCATCTTCCAGCGCATCGGGATCGCCGCGCTCGGGGTGGTCTTCCTGCTCGCGGCGCTGCACGGCCCCCGCGGCTGGGGCTCGCGAGTCTATGCCGTGCTCATCGCCGTGGCGGCGGCCGCGACCCTCGGCGTGGCGGCCCGACAGACGTATCTGCAGCACCTGCCGTTGGATGAAATACCCTCCTGCGGCGCGCCGCTGTCGATGATGATGAAGTTCCTGCCCCTGACGGCGGTGATCCGCAAGGTGCTCACCGGCAGCGGCGAGTGCGGCATCGTCAACTGGACCTTCCTCGGTCTGTCGATGGCCGAGTGGGTGCTGTTGTGTGTCCTTGCTCTGGGAGTCGCCGGGATCGTGGTGAATGCGCGCAACACCCGCGGCGCGCGTTAAGCGAGCAGATTCCTCAGCACGTTGAAGTACATCTGGTGGAGCGCGTCGATCTCCGAGACGCGCACGCACTCGTTCACCTTGTGGATCGATGCGTTGACCACACCCAGCTCCACCACCTGGGCTCCGAGGGGGGCGATGAACCGTCCGTCGGAGGTTCCGCCGCCCGTCGAGAGGCGCGGAGGCGCACCCGTGACCTCGCGCACCGCTTCGCGCACCGCCTCTGAGAGTGCCCCGGAGGGGGTGTAGAACGGCTCACCGGACACATACCACTCG
The DNA here is from genome assembly GCA_027317845.1 of Gammaproteobacteria bacterium. Classification (GTDB taxonomy): domain Bacteria; phylum Pseudomonadota; class Gammaproteobacteria; order Steroidobacterales; family Steroidobacteraceae; genus 13-2-20CM-66-19. The sequence continues at coordinate 7,658 of DAHVQK010000002.1, read as the reverse complement.
AGCGTATAGCGCACTCCGTGCTTGCGCAGGATCCCCTCCACGGTGTCCCTGAGTCCCTCGAGCGTCTGCACCGGCGAATAGCGCAGGTTGAAGCGCGCCTTGAGCTCTCCGGGGATCACGTTCGGGGCGCCTGTGCCGGCATTGAGGTTGGAGACCTGGAAGCTGGTCGGCTCGAAGTGCTCATTCCCTTGGTCCCAGACCCGGCTGGTGAGTTCCGCCAGCGCTGGCGCCAGGGTGTGCACCGGATTCTCGGCGAGCTGCGGATAGGCGACGTGTCCCTGCACGCCGTGCACGGTGAGGCGCCCGCTGAAGGAGCCGCGCCGGCCGATCTTGATCGTGTCGCCGATCGAGCGCTCGCTCGAGGGCTCGCCCACCAGGCACCAGTCGATGCGCTCGCCGCGCGCGGCGAGCAGCTCCGCCACGCGCTTCGTGCCGTCCACCGAGGGGCCTTCCTCGTCGCTGGTGATGAGGAAGGCGATCGTGCCGCGATGCCCGGGATGGGCGCCGAGGAAGGCTTCGGTCGCGGTGATCATGGCGGCGAGCCCGCTCTTCATGTCCGCCGCACCCCGGCCATAGAGCACTCCCTCGCGCATCGTCGGCGCGAAGGGGTCGCTGCGCCACTCCTCGAGGGGACCGGTCGGCACCACGTCGGTGTGGCCGGCGAAGCAGAACACGGGCCCTGCCTTGCCGTGGCGCGCCCAGAAGTTCTCGACACTGCCAAAGCGCAGCACCTCCACATCGAAGCCGAGTGCGCGCAGGCGCCGGATCATCACCTCCTGGCAGCCCTCGTCGGCGGGCGTCACGGAGCGGCGGGCCATCAGGTCAAGGGTGAGCTCGAGGGTTGGGGACATGGGCGGGACGGCGGGTCTCGGGCGTGGATGGGTGGGCGATGATAGCCCAAGCGGGCAGGGCAGTTGCAGGTGCCGCCCGCCCGGTGCGCCGCGCGCGGGGGTTCACATATCTGCAACACGGTCGGCTCACACTGGGGAATTCCCCGGCCTGGGAGGGGGAGGCGCCGGGCGTCGCTCCGTGTCATCAGATTGTCACATTCACCCCGTTAAATACGCGCGCGTCCGAATGCGAACGGTTTCCCGAACGTCCGGCCGAACAAACTGCCCTGAAGATAATAGACCCACTACGGAGCCACTCATGTTCAAGAAATCCATCGGCGTCGCGTGCGCCGTCGCGGTAAGCCTCGCGGCCGCGATCCCGCCGGTGCACGCGGACACACTGGCCGATTTCCTGTCACAGGGAAAGGTCAGCGGTCAGCTGCGCTCGTACTACTTCAGGCGCGATTACTCGACGTCCTCCGTGCCGAACGCCCATGCCCTCTCCCTCGCCGGCCTGCTCGACTATCAGACCCCCGACTTTCTCGGTGGTTTCAGCCTCGGGGCGAGTTTCTTCACCGCGAATGCCCTCGGCTCTCAGAACAGCAACCCGAAGCGCATCGACGTGACGCTCATGGGCCCCTCGAACGCCATCAACACGCTCGGACAGGCCTTCGTGCAATACAGCGGCCACGGCGCGCTGGTGAGAGTCGGCGATCAGCTCCTGTCCACCCCGTGGGCGGGCGCAAGTGACTCGCGCGTGGTGCCCGCGGCGTATCAGGGCGCCTTCGGGGAGTTCTCGCCCCTCAAGGGCCTGACCCTCACGGCCATGCGCATCACGCGCTTCAAGAGCCGCACCGCCGACGGGTTCTTCAATGACAACCTCTACTATCAGCCGACCTGGAATGGGGACGTCAGCTACGGCGGGGTCTCGAACCTGCCCGCGAACGCTCCGCAGGCCGCGGGCACCTCCGCGGTCGCCGCCAGCTATGGGAATTCCGATCTGAAGGCGACGGCGTGGTATTACAACTTCCTCGGCTTCGCGCACATGGCCTACGGGCAGATCGATGGCACGCTGCCGATCGGATCGGCCCTCGAGCCCTTCGCCGGCGCGCAGGTGGTGCACGAGTGGGGAGGCTCGAACCGCTTTGCCGAGACCGGGACGCACTTCTTCGGCCAGCCCGGCACGGCGGCCGACAATGTCACCCTGGGCGGCATCGTCGGGGTGAAAGGCTACGGGGCAACCCTGTCGGTCGCCTACAATGACGTGCGCCGCGAGGGATCGGGCGCGCTCGGGCAGGGAGTGTTGATCTCTCCGTATACCGCCGGCTATGCCACCGATCCGCTGTATACGACTTCGATGATCCGCGGCCTGGTCGAGCTCGGCCCCGGCCGTGCCTGGAAGGTTCGCGGCACCAAAGCGCTGCTCGACAAGCGCCTGCTCCTCTCGGCCTCCTTTGCCGAATACCACACGGATTTCGAAGGTCTGGACACCGAGCTTTACTTCGGCGTCATCTACAAGCCGCAGGGCTGGATCAAGGGGCTCACGCTGCGCAACCGGCTCGGGATCAGCCACGGCAATGCCAATCCGGGGGCCGGCCGCTTCATCTACAACCGGGTGATGATTACCTACGCGTTCTAGTGCGCACGAGCGGGGTATCCGGGCGCGGCCGATCCCGCGGCACGTCCCGGAAAGGACCCCGAAGAGGGCAGGACTGCGGTAATCTTGCGCCTCCGTAATCGTACCGAAGCGGGCGGCGGCCGTGCATCCGGAGCTCCGGAGCACGGCCGCCGCCGCGGGCACCAGCGCATGCACAGACGAGACCGTTACGCGGCCGGAGGGCGGCCATGACCGAATCGCCGGGAGCGGTTCGTGGGGGCGCCGGGAAGATCGAGGTCCGCAACCTCAATTTCCATTACGGTCGCCAGCAGGCGCTCAAGAACATCAACCTCACGCTGGCGGACCACAGTATCACGGCCTTCATCGGCCCCTCCGGATGCGGCAAGTCGACGCTGCTGCGCGTGTTCAACAGGATGTACGCGCTCTATCCGGGGCATCGCGCGAGCGGCGAAGTGCGGCTCGATGGAGAGGACATTCTCTCCTCGGCGATGGACCTCACGAGTCTGCGTCTTCGTGTGGGCATGGTGTTCCAGAAGCCCACCCCCTTTCCGATGTCGATATTCGAGAACGTGGCCTTCGGGCTGCGCCTGGCGTGGCGGATCGGCCGGGCGGAGCTGCGCGACCGCGTGCACGCGGCGCTTCAGGATGCGGCCCTCTGGGAAGAGGTGAAGGACACGCTGCACGAGGACGGACGGAGCCTCTCCGGGGGCCAGCAGCAGCGACTGTGCATCGCGCGGACCATCGCGCTCGAGCCCGAGGTGATTCTGCTCGATGAGCCGACCGCGGCCCTCGATCCCATCTCGACCCTGCGGGTCGAGGAAACCCTGCAAAGCCTGCGCGAGCGCTATTGCATCATCATCGTGACCCACAACCTGCAACAGGCCGCGCGCGTCTCGAGCGCCACGGCGTTCATGTACCAGGGAGAGCTCATCGAAATGGGACCCACCGGACAGGTGTTCACCGCGCCGCGAGACCGGCGCACGGACGACTACGTGACCGGGAGGTTCGGCTGATGAGTGGCGAGGGCGCCGAGGCCGCGCAGGGCGGATCGCCGTCGAAACGGGCCGAAAGCCTCTCGGGTCCGCCGCTGCGGGACCTGCCGGGCGAGCTGGGGGTGAAGCCGAGCGGGCGGGTGCACAGTCCGGAGTCACTCGCTGAGGGTCCATCGGGTGGCCCCTCGGGGGATGCCCCCGTCACCGACCCGGTGTTCTCCTGTCAGGATGTCAGCGTCTTCTACGGCGCCATCCAGGCGCTGAAGGAGGTCACGATCGATATCGGGCGCCGTCAGGTGCTCTCGTGCATCGGCCCATCGGGCTGCGGCAAGTCGACGTTCCTGCGCTGCCTGAATCGCATGAACGACACCATTCCGGGTGCGCGCGTGACGGGCCGCATCGGCCTCGATGGGCAGGATATCTACGACCGGCACACCGACGTGGCGCGGCTCAGGGCCCGCATCGGCATGGTCTTCCAGAGGCCCAATCCCTTCCCCAAGTCGATCTACGACAACGTGGCCTATGGTCCGCGCATCCACAACCTCACCCGCAGCCGCGCCGATCTCGATGAGCTGGTGTTCACCAGCCTGCAGCGCGCGGGGCTGTGGCGGGAGGTCAAGGACCGCCTGAGCGCCCCGGGCACCGGACTCTCGGGAGGGCAGCAGCAGCGCCTGTGCATCGCGCGCACCCTGGCCGTCGAGCCCGAGGTGATCCTGATGGACGAGCCGTGCTCGGCGCTCGATCCGATCGCCACCGCGCATATCGAGGACCTCATCGAGCAGTTGCGCAATTCGTATGCGATCGTGATCGTGACGCACTCCATGCAACAGGCGGCTCGTGTCTCACAGCGCACCGCCTACTTCCACCTGGGCCGCCTGGTCGAGGTGGGCCCGACCGATCGCGTGTTCACCAATCCGAAGCATCGCCTCACGGAAGACTACATCACCGGCCGGTTCGGTTAGGCCGCCGGGGCGCCGCCGCTGCACAGCGGGGCTGCGCATGAACGCCGTGCCGCGAGTCCCGAGCGTGTTGACCCGGATTGTTTGCAAACTGCGACACTTTCCGGGTCCCGGGGCGCCGACAGTGACGACCTCCGCCAGCCCGATATAGAGTATGCGCAGGAGCGGAGCCGCAACTCACCGCAGCTTCGCAGGTGCAGGCCATGTCGCAGGTTGGTACAGCGGTGCAGCCGAGGACTCTCGGCCGTTATAACTTGATCGACCGCCTCGGGGTTGGCGGCCAGGGTGAGGTGTGGCGAGCGCACGATGGAGCGCGCGGCGTCGATGTCGCGCTGAAGATCCTCGCCCCGGCGTTGGCCCGCTCTGCAACCGCCTGGGCCGCGCTCGAGCAGGAGCACGTCCTCTCGATGCGGCTCAGGCACGCGGCCATTCTCGAGGTGCTGCCCCCGCAGCGGATCGAGGGCTACGTGGTGCTGCCGATGGAGCTGGCCGATGGAGGCAATCTCTCGCGGCTGCGCGGCAGGGGTTACCTCGAGATCGTGCCGGTGCTGCTCGAGGTCGCCGTGGCGCTCGCGCACGCGCACGCCAGCGGTGTGGTGCACAGGGACCTCAAGCCGGGCAATGTGCTGTTCGATGGCCGCGGGCGGGTGAAGCTCGCGGACTTCGGTATCGCCGCCTTGTTGCCGGGGGCCGGGGAGGGGCGGGCCGATGCGGGTGCGCAGGGACTCTCTCCCTTCACCGCCAGTCCCGCGCAGCTTCGCGGCGAGCCTGCCAGTCCCGCCGATGACATCTACGGCTTCGGGGCGCTCGCCTACGAGCTGCTCGCGGGTCATCCGCCGCACTATCCCAAGTTCGATGCGGCCCGGGTGCAAGCCGGGCCCGTGCCGCCGCTCTCGCCGGCCCGCCAGGCGCCCTCGCAGCTGATTGAGCTCGTGATGCGCATGCTCGCGGTCAATGCGCAGGAGCGGCCCGCCTCGATGGAGCAGGTGATCGATGAGCTCGAGGCGACCCTGAACTCCACGCTGGCGCTCGATCCGACCGACCTCATGTCCGGGCCCGCGATCGCGTCCGCACCTGCCGCGGCGAGTTCACCGCCACCCTCGGGATCTGCGCCTCCGGATCCGCCGCCATTGGCTGCCACGGCCGCATCCTCGGCCTCGGCCCCCCGTTGCGACCCCGCCGCTCCGCAGCAGGCTTGCACGCAGCACACGCCGGTCCAGGCGCCGGCGCCCGCGGCGGCTCCCACACCTGTGGCGGCCCCGCCCGCGGCGCACGCCTTCCTGCCACCGATGATGGCCGACCCCGAGCCGCTGACCGCGGAGGATCTGCTGAGCGCGAGGCTGAGGGGAATGCCGCAACGGTATGGGGCGCGATCGGGGCGCGCCCGCGGTCCGCTCCCGGGCGGGGGCGGATCGAGACATCGGCCGCGCCGCGTGGGCTACCTGCTGTTCGGACTGGTCTGCGGCGCCATGATGGCTGTCGCGGCCCTCAGCTGGCTGTCGACGCAGGATCTTCGGGGTGGGCCGCTGGCCTTCCTCGCGAGCATCGCCTCCCGTGCTCGCGAGGGTCACCTGTTGCCGAGCCTGGGGCAGGGCGCAACGGACTCACGCTCCCCGGCATCGGTCGCGGCGTCCTCCGATCCGCTGGCGGCCGAGCGCAAGGCGTTCGACCGGCGGCTGAGCGCGCTCGCCACGCGGGGCGCCGCCACCTGGGACGCCGCGGATTTCGCGGCGGCGCGGATTCAGGAGGCGGAGACGAGCGGCGCCGAGGAGGCCGGAGGCATGGCGGTGGCGCGTCAACACTGGCGGGAAGCGCAGAAGCGGCTCGTGGCGATGGAAAGCAAGGCGCCACAGGCGCTGGCGGCGCAGCTGAAGACCGGACAGGCTGCGCTCGGCGCGGGGCATCGGCGCGCGGCGGCTCGGGCGTTCGCGTTGGCGTTGCGCATCGATCCGGGCAGCCGGCAGGCCGAGGAAGGGGCGCGCCGGGCACGGCTCCCCGGGAGCGTGCGGCACATCTCACCCGCCAATCGCTTCGCCCGCGCGACGCACGAGCCGCGCCACACGTTCTCCAGGGCCGGGCGGGCCCGCATCGATGCCCGCTATCGAGACGCGGGCTATGCGAAGGCGGTCCGGGCGGGCCTCATGGCCTTCGGCAACGGGCGCCTCTATGCGGCACAGGCCGCCTTCGAGCAGGCGCTCGTCTACCGTCCCCGGGGGATCGAGGCGGCCACGGAGCTCAACGAAGTGAACGCGGCGCTGCACGCACGGACCCCCAGACCGTAGGCGCCGGCAGCGCTTTGCCGGTGTCGTCGGTCATTCCGCACGCAGCAACTCGTTGATCGAGGTCTTGGCGCGCGTCTGCGCATCCACCCGCTTCACGATGACCGCGCACGAGAGTCCATAGCGGCCATCGGCGGAGGGCAGCGTTCCGGGCACCACCACCGAGCCGGCCGGCACGCGCCCGCGCAGCGTCTCACCGGTGGTGCGATCGTAGATCCGCGTGCTCTGCCCGATGAATACGCCCATCGAGATCACCGAGCCCGCCTCGACCACCACGCCCTCGACGATCTCAGAGCGCGCGCCGATGAAACAGTCGTCCTCGATGATCGTCGGGCTCGCCTGCAGCGGCTCGAGCACACCGCCGATTCCGACACCGCCGGACAGATGCACGTTGCGTCCGATCTGCGCGCACGATCCCACCGTGGCCCAGGTGTCGACCATGGTTCCGGAATCGACGTGGGCGCCGATATTGACATAGCTCGGCATCAACACGACGTTGGAGGCGATATGGGCGCCTCTGCGCACCACCGCGTGCGGCACGACGCGCGTTCCCGCAGCGCGCAGATCGGCCTCCGAAGACTGTGCGTACTTCAGCGGCACCTTGTCGTAGAAGCGGGTGAAGCCCGCCTCCATCACCACGTTCTCGTGGGTCCGGAAGTAAAGCAGCACGGCTTTCTTCAGCCACTCGTTGACGATCCAGGCGCCGTTCACTTTCTCGGCGACGCGCGCCCGGCCCGAGTCGAGTCGGGCGATGCACTCCTCGATGCTCGAGGCGAGGTCCTGCGCGACGTTGCCCGGATTGAGCTGTGCCCGGCGCTCGTAGGCGCCGTCGATGGTTGCTTTGAGGGTTTCGAGGTCGCTCATGCCCTGTCTCTTTGAATGAAATCTCGGATCCGTTGCGCGGCCTCGACGCATGTCTCCACGGTGGGTACCAGGGAGATGCGCACCCGGCCCGCGCCGGGGTTGCCGGCCGCGCCGGT